>JASHOL010000324.1 GCA_030041135.1 Streptosporangiaceae bacterium
CGCGCCCGGGAGCCCGCGCCCCGGAGCCCGCGCCCCGGAGCCCGCGCCCGGGAGCCCGCGCCCCGGAGCCTGCACCCAAGGGCACGCCGCCCACTTCTAGATCGAATTGTGCACAGCTCTGTGGATAAGCAGTGGATAAACCGTAGACGCGGGGGATAACAATCTATGTCCTGTGGATGGCTAAAGAATCTTGAAGAGATTAACGGAAGCGCTTGCGATCTCGGGGTCCAGCGCAGTAGAAATTCATTCACCGCTTCATGCGGAAGGCTCACTCAGAGGCTAAAACCTCGGGGGCAGCAGAAGGACCGGGGAACCGGGCTTACTGCGCGAGTCGACGTGTGGGTGGTGCAGTCCAGTAATGAGCTGGCAGCCGAGGAATCGGCAGGTCAGCGCTGCGCTGGACGACGGCGAGGCCCCTGCATCTCATACATGTAGGGGCCTCGCTCGTTTGCAGTGTGTCATTCTCTAGGTTGGGGATAAATTTGTCGATTACGGACTTCGGATTGCCCGGCCTTGTGGTGCGTTCCGGGACTTCTAAAGAATCTTGAAATGTTCGCCAGAAACACTTGCGCAAGCGGACCGCGGACCGGTAGAAATTCTGTCACGGCCACAAAGGATTCTGACCCCGGAGTCATCCAGGGTCCCTGAGCCGGAGAGCGGAAACGCTAACCGGCCCTCGGTATCCGGAGAGGCGGTACCGGTCGCTGGAACGGCGTCGGCCGAGCAATCGGTGGTTCGCAGGACTGGTGACCACGCGAGGCCTCTGCATCTCATACATGCAGGGGCCTCGCACCATGTCGGCTCGACCCCGGCGAGACCGGCCTCCCGCCGCAAGCACGGCGCGCTGCGAGCACGGAGCGGTCCGGGTTGCGCTGCGCCAGGGTGCCCAGCGGTCCCGGATGGGCTTGCGGTCCGGGTTGCGCTGCGCCAGGGTGCCCAGCGGTCCGGGATGGGCTTGCGGTCCGGGATGGGCTTGCGGTCCGGGGTGCGCTGCGCCAGGGTGCCCAGCGGTCCGGGGTGGGCCTGCGGTTCCGGGTGGCGGCCGGGCCGGGGCCAGGACCGGCAACCCTGATTCTTGCCCCAATATGCGCGTTCGCGATGCGCAGCATGGCCTGGGATAGTGTCGGCCGTGGCACATTCCGAGCTGAACCGGTCGCCGACGGAGAGCACCGCCCTGTTGCTGCGGCTTCAGAGCGCGGCGTGCCGCGAGATCGGCAGCCCGCTGTATGGCGACCTGCTGGCACGGGCGGCCGACGACCTGCTGGCCGGCGGCCCGGTTGCGGAGGTCCTGGCCGGGCACCTGCATACCCGTCCGGCCGGCGTGCTGGCACTGCGGATGCTGGGCGGCGCCCATGCGCTGGCGCTGTCGGGCCGGGCACCGGAGCTGGCGGCCTGGTATCCGTCGGCTGGCGGCATCATCGACACCGCGCCCGGCAGCCTTCACGCCTGGGCGGCGCTCAAGCAGACGCTGGCCGAGCAGCGGGACGCGATCCGGCCGTGGCTCGACTGGCCACCGCAAACCAACGAGGTGGGCCGAGCAGCAGCCCTCATCGGCGGCCTCCTGAACGTGACGGCACAGGCGGGCCTGCCGATCCGGTTGGTCGAGGTGGGCGCGAGTGCGGGGCTCAACCTGCGCGCGGATCTGTTCTGCGTACCCGGCGACACGAGCAGCTACGGTGACCCCGACTCGCCGGTCGTGCTGAGTCATGCCTGGCAGGGCGGCGTGCCTCCGGACGCCCGCGTCGAGGTCATTGAGCGAATCGGCGGCGACCTTGCGGCGATCGATCCCGCCTCCGCGGACGGCCGGCTGACCCTCACCGCTTATGTCTGGCCTGACCAGAGAGACCGGCTCGCCAGGTTGCGGGGCGCGCTTGCCGTGGCGGAGCGCGTGCCGGCCGACCTGAGGACGGAGTCAGCCACGCGGACCGTCACCAGCATCGAGCTGCTGCCGGGGACCTGGACGGTGCTCTGGCACTCGATCTTCCGCCAGTACCTGGACGAGGCGCAGCGAGCCGAGCTAGCCGGCGGCGTGGCCGCGCTGGGCCAGGCGGCCACAACGAAGGCGAGGTTTGCCTACCTCTACCTGGAACAGTCGCGCTCAGGCGGCTGTCCGGTGGTGCTGACGACCTGGCCGGGCGGGCGGCGCCAGGTGCTGGGCACGGCCTCGCCGCACGGGATCCCTGTGCACTGGAACGTGCGGTCTTGAGCTACTCCGCGTCCCCCGGCCGCCCCATCAGCCGTCCTGGCTGGCGGTGAGTCCGTCAGCGAGCAACCCGAGGCCAATGCCGAGCATCCAGACGTCCTTGCTGACGGCCGTCCCGGCCTGCGTCGGCCAGACGCTGCCGGGCTTGTGCATGGCGGGCGTGCGCATGTACAACGTGAGCAGGCTGCCCGCAAACGCGGTGAGGCAGGCTCCGGCAACCTTGTTGCTGACGACCGGCACCAGCAGGGCCGCACCGGTGCCGATCTCGGCTGCGGCCAGGCACTTGAGGAACGTGGTCGGCGGGACCTTGGCCAGGAACGGATACGCGCCGGCGGCCATGCCGTGCACGCCCTTGGCCCGCTCCTCGCTGCCTTTCCACTTCTCCAGGCCCGCGTGCAGGATGTAGGCACCGGTGGCCGCCCTGGTCGGGACGTCGCGCAGGTTCGGGAACACGGCTTGCTCCTTTGTCAGCCTGATGTGGAGTACGAACACACGTTTCATCGCCCCGCGCCGGCTTGCTCCGGATCCGTGACGGGAGCTGTCATCTGCTCAAGGAGGCTTCGCGTCTTGCCGATCCGGGCGTCCAGATCGGTCAGGAAGCCTTCGATGCCGAGTCGTTTAGCCTCGACTGCTGCTCGCAATTCCTGCTGCAACGCCAGACTCTCACGTACCAGGTCCCGCCGTTCGGCGCAGGTGGTCCCCTCGGCGTGATACGCCAGCCTGATCTCGGCCATCCGGTCCTCGCTCCGCAGCACCAGCGCGATCTCGTCCAGGTTGAGCCCGAGCAGCGTCTGAAGCTGCCGGATCCTGGCCACCCTGGCCAGGTCTTCTTGCGAGTAGCGGCGCAGCCCGCCAGGCGTACGGCCCTGCGGCGTGATCAGGCCGAGTTGCTGGTAGTAGCGCAGCGCGCGTTGCGAGACGCCGGCGCGCTCCGCGGCGGCACCGATGCCGAACAGCCGCTCACCGCCTGCGGCCGGCTGAGTTTCGGGATTCGAGCTTGCGTTCATCCGCTACACGCTCTCGTCGAGTGCGCCGCTCTGGTCGAGTGCGCCGCTCTGGTCGACCCTCGGGATCTCGTCGGCAAGTTCGGCGTCGACGGGCAGCGAAACCATCTCGCCGGTAACAGCGTCCGCCGGGGCCTCGGCCTCGACTACGCCGTGCACGTACCGCCGTCCGCGCGCCGCCGACGCGATGATGGCGATCACCGTCGCTCCCGCCGCGAACGTGAAGGCCAGGTGCAGGCCGCCAGCGAACGGCTGCTCGATCAGGTGCGGGAAGAACGACCGGCCGGTGATGTAGGTCACCTGGCTGGCCGACATGTGCGCGAACGCGCCGGTAGGACCGAGCAGTTCCTTGACCGGGTTGTAGCCGAGGAACGCGGAGAACAGGCTGCCGATCGGCGGCTCACTCGCGACGATATGCGCCGGCCCGGGTGCGACCCCGGCCTTGACCAGCCCGCTGTACAGCGCCTTCGGCAGCCGCGAGGCCAGCCCCAGCGTCACGATCGTGAAGAACAGGCCCATCGACAGCACGGTGGCCGAGTTCTGGAACGTGTTCAGCATGCCCGCGCCGGCGCCGCGCTGCTCGGGCGGCAGGCTGTTCATCACGCTGGCCTGGTTCGGGGAAAAGAACAGCCCCATGCCCACGGCGAACAGGAAGATCAGCGCCGCGAACCAGGCATAACTGAAGTTGATCGGCAGCAGTTCCAGCAGCAGGAAGCTGACGGCCGACACGGCCAGGCCGGTAGTAGCGAACAGGCGGGCGCCGTAACGGTCCGACATCCACCCGGCCAGCGGGCCCACGATCAGGAAGCCCACGGTCAGCGGGACCATCGAGATACCCGCCCACAGCGGCGTCTCGCTGAAGCTCTTGCCGTGCTGCGGCAGCCAGATCCCCTGCAGCCAGATGATCAGCATGAACTGGATGCCGCCCCGGCCGAGCGCGCCGAGGAGGCCGGCGATGTTGCCCGCCGTGAACGCGCGGATCTTGAACAGGCTCAGCCTGAACATCGGCGCGGCCACCTTGGTCTCGACCCAGGTGAAGAGCACGAGCACGGCGATGCCGCCGAAGATCGCGGCGAGCACGTAGGGGTTGGTCCAGCCGTCCGGGTGGCCCCCGTAGGGCAGCAGCGAGTAGACGATCCCGGTCAGCACGGAGATCAGGCCGACGGCGAATAGCGTGTTGCCGATCCAGTCGATCTTCGCCGGGATGCGCACGCCGTTGTCGCGCAGCATCAGGTAGGCCCAGACGGTGCCGAACAGGCCGAACGGAACCGACACGAGGAAGACCAGCCGCCACTCGATCGGGGCGAGTACGCCGCCGAGCATCAGGCCGAGGAACGAGCCGCTGACGGCCGCGATGCCATTGATGCCCATCGCCTTGCCGCGCTCGTTAACCGGGAACGCGTCGGTCAGGATCGCGGTCGAGTTGGCGAACAGCAACGCCCCGCCGAGCCCTTGGAACACCCGCATGATGATGATCCACAGCGCCCCGCCGACGCCGCTCATGAACGTCACCGACAGCAAGATCGAGAACAGCGTGAAGACGGCGAAGCCGAGGTTGTACATCCTGACCCGGCCGTAGATGTCGCCGACCCGTCCGAGACTGACGACGAGCACGGCCGTGACCAGCAGGAAGCCCATGAACACCCAGAGGAAGTACGAGGTGTTCGACGGCACAAGCGGGTTCAGGTTGATGCCGCGAAAGAGCGCAGGCAGCGATATCAGCAGGATCGACTGGTTGATCGTGACCATCAGGATGCCGAGCGTCGTATTCGACAGCGCGATCCACTTGTAGTGCCTGCCCCTGGCCTCCGCCGCGGGGACCGCCGTCATGCTCTGTTCCTCGACCGCCATGCACACCCGCCCTATCGAGACCTCGGGAGACGGAATTTAACCTTAACGTCAAGGTCATATTCCTGGGAACGAGGGGTCACCCTGGCGGCTCGGGTCTGCAGCGCCGGCCCCGTCCGGTCAAGCCGCGGCGGCCCGATGGAAGTAGGGACCGAGCCGGATCAGCCAGGCGTGCAGGACGACGGGCCCCGACCGCAGCGTGGTCGTCCGCATTAGGTCAGGCCGGAAGGCGCTGAGCGCGCGCAGCGCCGCCGGGAACGACGCAGCCGACCTGGCGAACAGCAGCACCTCGGCCGGCCGGCGCAACTTGAGCATCCTGCGGTCGGCGACGGTCAGCTCCCCAGGGTCGCTGTGCAGCGAGTTGAACAGGCCGTGATACATCCCGGCGTATTCCCGGTAGGGGAAGCCCCCCTGCGAGACCGGCCACCACATCAGCAGCTGCTCACCCTGGTAGGTGGCGGGACCCACGAAGGCCGGGAGCTCGGCGGCGACCTGGTAGGTGTCGATGTAGACGGCCGCGCTGCCGCCGAGCGCGGACGCGTAGGCAGGCGGCGGATCAGCGCTCGCGGACAGGGTGCCTGGCAGCGGGGGGTGTGCGGGGACGGGCGCCACCGTGAGCACCAGGGCAGCGCCCGCGAGGGCGATCAGGGCGAGCCCGGTAGCGGCGGGCAAGCTCATCGGGCCGGTAAGCTTGCCAGCCGCGCGCGCGGCGAGCGCGGCCGCCACGATTATCACGGCCAGGACCAGGCCGGCCGGCGCCCAGCCGAACGCGGGGACGTGCGGGTCGGCCTCGTAGGCCAGCGGGACTACGAGCAGGACCACCGCTGGCAGCCACCGGGCGAGCGGACGGGCCGCCAGCGGCCGGGCCAGCTCGCCGATCGTGACCGCGGACACCAGCAGGACACTCGGCCACAGCGTCGAGGAGAGATAGTGCTGCTCGAGCGTCTCGACTGAGCCGAAGAACTGCAGCCACGCGTAGACCGCGAGCTGGAAGGCGGCGATGACTCCGACCAGCCAGACGGCGGTGGGCAGCGCACCCCGTCGGATGAACGTCGCGGCGAACGCCAGCAGGGCGGCCGGCGGCACCAGCAGGTAGGCCACGTAAGGCGCCCACCGCCAGCTCGACGAGTGCGAGGCGGCCACCATGATCGGCTGCGACATGTACCGGTAGGCCTGCCAGGTGGCGGCGATGAAGTTGCCGTGGCCGAGCAGCGCCGCGGACGCGAGAACCAGGAGTCCGGTCATCGCCGCCGCCGCCCCCGCCAGAACGGCGAGGTCGGCCGCCAGCCCGTCCCGTTCGCGGATGACCCTGACGCCGAGATACGCGGCGAGGGTGGCCGCGGCGAGCGGCACGGCTACCCCGTGTGACCACACGGCGAGCGTAAGCAGCAACCCGGCCGCGGCAAGCCAGGCGCGGCGCCGGTGCGGGCTCGGCATGGCCAGACAGGCGATGGCGCCGAGGGCATAGGAGACGACGGCCGAGTCGGGATAGTCGGTTCCCCAGGCCGTCACCAGCACCGGCGAGGCCGCCGCGATCAGGATTCCGGCCACCCCCGCGGGCGGGCCGTACAGCCGGCGCAGCAGGAGGTAGACAGGAACGACCGCGACCAGGGCAAACGCGTACCGCAGGACGAAGAAGCCGTGCACCGCCCCGAACGCGAGGTAGGAGAGCCGGGCCGGGACCAGGAAACCGACCCTCGCGCCCTCGCGCAGCCGGGCCGCGGCGGCGTAGACGGCCGCGTACCGCGTGTACACGTCACGGGGGTCAACGATGTACGCGGTGTGCATGGCCGGGTCAGGCAGGTCTATCGGCGCCATCAGTCGCAGCCGCAGCACGACGGCGACAACCGCCGGGGAGAGCGCTACCCCGAGGGCTTCGGCGACGCGCGGCCAGACGGTGCGCGCGGGTGTCGGCGGACGCAGGAGGCCGGCCGCCCCCGGCCCGCGCTTGGCCGGCGCTAGGCCTCCGGATACAGCGCTCATAACCCCAGTATTGGATCTTGAAATTACTTTGGACCTGGTATTTAGACGCAGCCGACAGGACCTTCGCCAAGATTTTGCGCAAAGACTTTGCAAATCTTTGCCGAATGCCCCGCCGTGTCCCACGCGCGTTTGCTTTGGCAGTCGTCGGGCGAGTAAACCGGCTAAGGATGGTTATCGCCAGTAACGAAACGGCGATGCCGCTTGAGTCGCCTCTGGTTTCGCGACGCTCAAGTGAGCACGGCTGATCGGGCAAATCGCCAGCTATGCAGCATTCGGTTCTAGGGACGATGGGCGCTGCCGTAGACTTCGCGCGTGCTGAACAATCGCCGGGTGGCCGTCGTGATGCCTGCGTATAACGCGGCGGCGACGTTGTCGCGGACTGTAGCCGAGCTGGACCTGGACGTGGTCGACGAAGTGGTGCTGGTGGATGATGCCAGTTCCGATGAGACGATGGCGCTGGCCCGGGAGCTGGGGCTGGACGCGATCCGCCATGACCAGAACCGGGGCTATGGGGGGAACC
>JASHOL010000325.1 GCA_030041135.1 Streptosporangiaceae bacterium
CGGCGCCTGCGGCCGGCGCCGGGCCCGCCAGCCCGGTCAGCCGGCGCGCAGGCCGGTTATCGGCCCGTGCCGCCGCCGCTGCGTCCGGTGCTGCGCTGCGTCAGCCCCGTCCGGCGGCTGAACATCACGATCCTGGTGATCGCGTTCACCATGTCGGTGTTTGCCGCCCGCCTGCTGCAACTGCAGGGCCTTGAGGCCGCCCAGCTCAGTGCCGCTGCCGCGCAGCAGCGGATGATGCCGATCTCGATCCCGGCGGTGCGCGGGTCGATCATCAGCAGCAACGGCACGATGCTGGCGATGACGGTCCAGACCGACACGGTCACTGCCGATCCCCTGCAGATCCCCGCGAACCGCAGGCCAGCGGTCGCCGAGGAACTGGCGGACCCGCTCGGAATGTCCGCCGCCGCCGTGCTGCACAAGCTCGACGACCCGAGCTCACCGCAGTACTCAGTGCTACGTACGCGACTGTCGCAGGAGGCGGCGGGACGGATCACCGGCATGGACTTGCCCGGCATCGACCTGATCCCGAGTTACACGAGGGTCTATCCCGACGGCGACCTGGCCTCAGACGTGGTCGGCTTCACTAACACCGACCAGCACGGCGATCTCGTCGGCCAGGCGGGCCTGGAATATGAGTTCAACTCGCTGCTGGCGGGGCGCGATGGCAGCGAGGACGTCGAGGTCGGAACCGACAGCGAGCCGATACAGGCCACCGCGGAGAGGGTCACGCCGGTCGTCCCGGCTCAGAGCCTTCGGCTGACCATTAATTCCGACATCCAGTACGCGGCTCAGCAGGAGTGCAGGGAGCGGGTCACGGCCTACCACGCCCGCGACTGCTCGATCGTGGTCATGGACCCGCATACCGGCGCGGTCCTGGCGATGGCCCAGTGGCCGACGTATGACCCGTCCGACATCACGAACCTGGCGGCGACGGCCAACATCAGCACGGCCAACGTGTTCGCGCCTGGCAGCACGCTCAAGTCCATCACCGTGGCGGCCGCACTGGAGAAGGGCGGCCAGACGCCCATGAGCGCCTACACGATCCCCTACCAGATCCAGATGGACGGCCAGTTCACCTTTCACGACGCCGAGTGGCACCCTACGGTCCGCTACACCATCGCCGGAATTCTCGCGCACTCGAGCAACGTGGGCATGGTGCAGGTGGTTACCCACATCACGCCGACCGAGCAATACGACTACCTGCGCGCTTTCGGCCTCGGCTCGCCGAGCGGCCTGGGCTTGCCAGGGGAGAGCGCGGGCCTGGTGCCGCGGCCAGGAACTCCGGGTTACTGGGGCGACGACCCGTTCGAGTTCTCCTTCGGCCAGGGAGTCGGCGTCACCGCGATCCAGATGGCAAGTGTGTACGCGACGATCGCCAATGGCGGAGTCCGGGTCCAGCCCACGCTCGTGGCCGGCACGGTCAGCAACACCGGCGTTTACACCCCGGCCCCGGCGTCCCCGCGGCGGCGCGTGATTCAGGCGAAGACCGCCAGCGAGCTGATGACCATGCTCGAGCAGGTGCCCGAGGTGGACGCAGAGGCCGGGGAGCCATACGGGGAGATCGCCGGCTATACGGTGGCAGCAAAGACCGGGACTGCCCAGGTGTCGGACCCTAGCCTGAGCAAGTGCGGTCTCTGCCAGTATGGGTCGAGCTACATCGGCATCGCTCCGGCTGACGACCCGCAACTGGTCGTGGCGGTCAACATCCAGGATCCGCAGGGTAGGGATTACTTCGGCGACGAGGTGGCCGGCCCGGCTTTCTACGATGTGATGCGATTCGCCCTGCAGACCATGAAGATCCCGCCGGACAACGCCAGAACGCCCTACATCAGGCTCACGGCACCGTGAACGGAGGTAACCTCTGCCCGTGCCAGCGCCCTTGCGTCCGCAGCGCGTCCCTGCCCGCCCCCTCGACGGGCTGGCGGCGCTGCTCGGGCTGCGTTCTTCCGGCCGGGCGCCGGCGGACCGGGCAGTAGCTGACCCGGACGGGGCGGCTCCTCCTGGCCGGGCGACGGGCCGGCCGCCCAGCCTCACAGGGATCACGCACGACTCCCGCGCCGTCCGGCCGGGAGACCTGTACGCCGCGCTGCCCGGCAGCAGCGTGCACGGAGCTCGCTTTTGCGCGGCGGCGGCCGCGGCGGGAGCCGTTGCCGTGCTCACCGACCCTGCAGGCCGTGATGCCGCGGTCAGGTCCGGCCTGCCGGTCTTCGTCGTCGCCGATCCGCGGCACCGCCTGGGCGAGATCGCCGCATGGATATATGGTGATCCGTCCAGCCGGCTGCTGCTCGTCGGCATAACCGGCACGGCGGGCAAGACCACCTCGACCTACCTGGTGGAGTCTGGCCTGCGCGCAGCCGGATACCAGACCGGGCTCATCGGCGGGGTCGAGGTCCGGATCGGCGGCACCGCGGCGGACAGCAAGCTCACCACGCCTGAGTCGACCGATCTCCAGGCCCTGCTCGCGGTCATGATCGAGCGCGGAGTCGGGGCGGCCGCGATGGAGGTGTCCAGCCACGCACTAGTGGCCGGCCGGGTATCTGGCACTCACTACGACGTAGCCGTGTTCACCAACCTCTCGCAGGACCACCTGGATTTCCACGCGACCATGGATGACTACTTCGCCGCCAAGGCGGAGCTGTTCACGCCCAAGTACTCGCGGGCGGGCGTGGTGAACATCGATGATGACCGTGGCCGTGAGCTAGCTGCGACCGCCTCGATCCCGGTGACGACTTTTTCCGCGGAGGGCCGCCGGTCGGCCGACTGGCGCGCCGCCGACATCCGCTCGGGTGCGGACGGTTCCACGTTCCGGGTTATCGGCCCCGGCGGCGTCGAGGCCGACGCGGCGATCGCGCTGCCTGGCCACTTCAACGTCGCCAACGCACTCGGCGCGATCGTCGCGCTAGTGGAGGTCGGCATTGGACTGGCCGCCGCGGTCGCGGGCGTGGCGGCCTGCCCAGGCCCGCCAGGGCGGCTGGAGCGGGTCGACCAGGGCCAGGACTTCACCGTGCTGGTGGACTACTCGCACAAGCCGGGAGCAGTCGAGGCGGCCCTGACCGCCCTGCGGCAGGTGACCTTGGGCAGTCTCACCATCGTGCTGGGCTGCGGCGGAGACCGAGACAAGGGCAAGCGCCCGCTGATGGGGAGTGCGGCCGCGAGGCTCGCCGACGTGGCGATCTTCACCAGCGACAACCCGCGATCCGAGGATCCGCTCGCGATCCTGTCCGAGATGGTCAGCGGCGCTTTGCAGGTACCCGAGCCCGACCGGGCGCACGTGATCGTCGAGCCCGATAGGGCCGCTGCTATCGCCCTGGCCATCGGCTCGGCCGGTAAGGGCGATGTCGTGCTGGTGGCAGGCAAGGGTCACGAGCGCGGCCAGTACGTCGGCGGGATGGTGATCCCGTTTGACGACCGCGAGGTAGCGTCGGACGCGCTCACGCGCCGGCGGGCGAGCGAGGATGCGACGATGCCCGGCGCGTCCGAGGCCGCCAGCGGCAGCCCGGAGCATGACGAGGAGATCTTCGACTTCCCGGAGGACGCGTGATCCCGCTGTCGGTGGCGGAGGCCGCCGAGCTGACCGGCGCCGCGCTGGCCGACGTGCCCGATCCGGCTGTCCTGCTGGACGGCCCGGTGGTCATCGACTCCAGGGATGCGCAGCCAGGAAGCTTGTTCGCCGCGCTGGCCGGAGTCCGGGCCGACGGTCACGACTTCGCCGCCGCCGCCGTCCGGGCGGGCGCGGCGGCGGTGCTGGCGACGAGGCCGGTCGGCGTCCCGGCGCTGATCGTTGCCGACGTGCCGGCCGCCCTGGCCCGCCTGGCCAGGGCGGTGATCGACCGGTTGCCTGACTTGACGATCATCGGCATCACCGGCTCGGCGGGCAAGACCACGACCAAGGACCTCGCCGCGCAGCTGATCGAGCGGCTCGGCCCGACGGTCTCGCCTCCAGGCTCGTTCAACAACGAGATCGGGCATCCGCTGACGGCGCTGCAGGTGACCGAGAAGACCAGGTACCTGGTCTCGGAGATGTCGGCCCGCGGGATCGGGCACATCGCGCAGCTGTGTCAGGTCACGCCGCCGCGGATCGGCGCCGTCCTCTCGGTCGGGCATGCCCATCTGGGCGAGTTCGGCAGCCTCGATCAGGTCGCGCTGGCCAAGGGTGAGCTGCCCGCCGCGCTGCCAGCCGACGGAGTCGCGATTCTCAACGCGGACGACCAGCGGGTGGCGGCGATGGCCGCGCGCACCGCGGCCAGGGTGGTGACTTTCGGCCGCTCGCCCGGTGCCGACGTGCAGGCACTCCTGGTCGGTTCCGACGATTTCGGCCGGGCTCGGTTCACGCTCGCCGCGGGGTCGGGCTCCGCGCCCGTGCAGCTTCAGCTCTACGGCGAGCACCATGTCACCAACGCACTCGCCGCCGCGGCGGTGGCGCTTGAGCTGGGCATGGAGCCGGCCGACGTGGCCGACGGGCTCTCAGCCGCGGTGGCCAGGAGCCGCTGGCGCATGGAGGTTACGCGGCTGCCGGATGGCGTCACGATCCTCAACGACGCCTACAATGCCAATCCCGATGCCATGCGGGCCGCGATCGAGACACTGTCGGTGATGGCCGCCTCCGGCCGAGGCCTGGCCGTGCTCGGCTTCATGACCGAGCTCGGCGCCGAGGCCGACGAGCTGCACCGGGCGGCCGGCGCCCAGGCGGCCAGGGCAGGCGTCGCGGCGCTGATCGTCGTGGGTGACCAGGCCGCACCAATGCTCGAGGGCGCCAGCGAAATGCGGTCCTTCGCCGGCGAGCTGGTGCACGTTCCTGACGCGGGCTCGGCCGTTCAGGCTGTACGCAGCCGGATGCGTCCAGGCGACGTCGTACTGGTCAAGGCCTCGCACTCGATAGGGCTGGAGAAGGTGGCGCTGGCGCTCACCGGGGAACGGCCCCTTGATGATCAGGCCCGGCCGGAGGAGGAGGACACGCCCCGGTGAAAACGATCATCGTCGCCGGTGCGGTGTCGCTGCTGCTTGCACTTTTCGGCTCGCCGCTGGCGATCCGGATCCTGAGCCGGCAGGGCTACGGGCAGCCGATCCGGGTGGAGGGCCCGAAGGCCCACGAGACCAAGCGCGGCACGCCCACGATGGGCGGCATCGTCATCGTGATCGCCTCGCTGCTCGGCTACGCCGCCGGGCACTGGCTCACCCGTGACGCCATGACGATCTCGGGCGGCCTGATCCTGCTGCTGATGGCCGGGCTTGGCCTGGTCGGGTTCATCGACGACTTCATCAAGATCTACCGGCAGACCAGCCTCGGGCTGCGCAGCGGGGCCAAGCTGGCCGGCCAGGCGGTGGTCGGCGCGATCTTCGCCGTCGAGGTGCTCCAGCATCAGAACGGCTACGACATCACGCCGGCCGACGCGCGCCTGTCGTTCCTGCGCGACTTCGGTCCGGCGATCGGCGTGCTGCCTTTCGTCATCTGGGTCGTGATCCTGATCTCGGGCCTCTCGAACGGCGTGAACCTGACCGACGGCCTGGACGGCCTGGCCACTGGCGCAACGATCGCGGTGCTGGCCGCCTACGTCCTCATCGGGATCTGGCAGGAGCGCAACGACTGCACGAACTTCATTTCGCCGCAGTGCTACAGCGTCCGCGACCCGCTGGATATCGCGGTGGTGGCCGCGGCGGTACTCGGGGCCTGCTTTGGCTTCCTGTGGTGGAATGCGCCGAAGGCCAAGATCTTCATGGGCGACACCGGCTCGCTGGCCCTTGGCGGCGTGCTGGCTGGGCTGGCCGTCTGCACCAAGACGCAGCTGCTGCTGCTGATACTCGGCGGCCTCTTCGTGATCATCACGGGGTCGGTGATGCTCCAGGTCACCTCGTACAAGCTCACCGGCAGGCGGGTCTTCAAGATGGCGCCGCTGCAGCACCACTTCGAGCTACTGGGCTGGCCGGAGACCACGATCGTGATCAGGTTCTGGATGGTCAGCGGCCTGTGCGTCGCGCTCGGCCTGGCACTTTTCTACGCCGAGTGGCTGCAGACTTAGGCCATGACGAGCGCCGCCCTGGGTACCCAGCTGGACCGGCTGGCCGGCCGGCGCGTTTGCGTGGCCGGGCTCGGCATCACCGGGCAATCGGTCATCGAGGTGCTGGCCGGCCAGGGCGCCGTGCTGGCCGCGGTGGACTCCCGCGACGACGCCGAACGCCGGCAGATCGCGGCCGGCCTGGAGCGGGGCGGCGTCGAGGTGCGGCTCGGGCCGGCCCATATGGGCCCCGAGGCGGTCGTGCCGACTGGCACCGACCTAGTCATCACCTCGCCCGGCCTGCGGCCGGACACGCCGCTGCTGGCCCGTGCCGTTGCCGCCGGGGTCGAGGTGATCGGGGACGTCGAGCTGGCCTGGCGGCTCCGCCCGGTGCTGGCGGACGGCAGCCGTCAGCAGTGGCTGGCAATCACGGGCACGAACGGGAAGACAACCACGGTGCGCATGCTCGCGGCCATGCTCGCCGCGGCCGGGCACCGCAGCCTCGCCGCCGGGAACGTGGGCACGCCGATCCTGGACGCCGTCACCAATCCGCAGCCCTACCCGGTGGTCGCGGTCGAGCTCTCCAGCTTCCAGCTGTACTGGAGCTCCACGATCATGCCGCTGGCGGCGGTCGTGCTGAACATCGCCGCCCACCACCTCGACTGGCACGACGACATCGAGTCCTACGTGGCCGCCAAGAGCAAGATCTACGCGCCGCGCACAATCGCGGTCTGCAACGGCGACGACCCGCGGACCGTCGCGATGGCGGCCGCCGCCGCGTCCGTGGGTCGGCGGGTGGCTTTCCGGCTGGGACCGCCCGGCGCGGACGAACTCGGCGTCGCCGACGGATGGCTGACCGACCGGGCGTTCGGCGTAGGGGCGGCCCGGCTCGCGCCGGCCAGCGCAGTCCGGCCGCAGGCTCCGCACAACGTGGCCGACGCGCTCGCTGCCGCGGCGCTGGTCAGGGCCTATGGCGACGCGCCCGAGGCGGTCAGCGGCGGGCTGGCCGCATTCCAGCCTGAGCCGCACCGCATCGCCGATGCCGGCGCGATTGGGGGCGTCGCCTACGTGGACGACTCCAAGGCCAGCAACCCGGCGGCGGCCGCCGCGTCGATTTCCGCGTTCGGCTCCGTCGTGTGGATCGCCGGCGGCCTGTGCCGCGCCACCGATGCCGATCTCGACGACCTGGTGGCCGCGGCCAGGCCAAGGCTGCGCGCGGCGGTGCTGCTCGGCGCGGATAGGGCCAGATTTGCCCGCTCGCTTGCGCGACACGCGCCCGATGTCCAGGTTTTCGAGGTAGCGGACACCGACACTGGAGTCATGGACCTCGTCGTAGCCCAGGCGGCGCGGGTGGCGCAGCCAGGAGATACCGTGCTGCTGGCGCCGGCGGCGCAGTCATTCGACATGTTCCGCGATTACCCGGCCAGAGGAGATGCGTTCGCGGCCGCGGTCGCGCGGCTGGCCGCGTCCCCAGGCGGCCCAGGGCGTCGCTCCCCGAGACCGCAACCGTGAACGTCACGCTGGGCCAGCCCCGCCGGAGCCGGACCAGCGACGATGGGCTTGACCCGGCCGGCATCATGGCCGGTGCCGCGGGCGCCGCACTGACGCTCAGGGACCGGGCGGCCCGCTGGCGCATGCTGCTTGACCGGCCGCTGACCTCTTACTACCTGATCCTCGGCTGCACCCTCTTGCTGCTCGCGCTGGGCCTGGTCATGGTGCTGTCGGCGTCCACCGCGTACCAGCTGGTGCAGGGCCTGCCGCAGTATGCGATCTTCCAGAAGCAGGTGCTTGGCGCGGTGGCGGGCCTGGTGCTCATGTGGCTCGCGGCCAAGGCACCCGTCCGCCTGTTCCGGGTCTGCGCGTACCCGCTCCTGGCCGCGTCGGTACTCGGCCTGCTGCTCGTGCTCGTGGCCGGGCCGAAGGTCGCCGGGGTCGAGCGCTGGATCACCGTGGCCGGCATCCAGGTGCAGCCATCAGAATTCGCCAAGCTCGCTTTCGTCCTCTGGGGTGCCGACTTGCTGGCCCGCAAGGAGAAACTCCGCCAGCTCACCGACTCGCGGCAACTGCTGATCCCGCTGCTGCCTGGCCTGACGCTGCTGGCCGCGCTGGTGATGGCGGGCGACGACCTCGGCACCACCGCGCTGCTCGTGGTGATCTT
Organism: Streptosporangiaceae bacterium; assembly: GCA_030041135.1. Classification (GTDB taxonomy): domain Bacteria; phylum Actinomycetota; class Actinomycetes; order Streptosporangiales; family Streptosporangiaceae; genus JAJYUU01. Next base: position 8,152 of record JASHOL010000325.1, read on the forward strand.
CCTGGCCTTGCTGTGGGTGATCGGCACGCCCGCCCGGCTGCTCATCGGCATGGTCGGGCTGATGCTCTTCGTGCTGCTAATGCTGATCGTCGTGCAGCCCTGGCGACTCGACCGGATCACCGGCTTCCTCGGCCAGTCGTCCAAGGACTGCTCGGCGTGCTATCAGCTGACCGAGGGAAAGTACGCGCTCGGGTCCGGCGGCTGGTTCGGGGTCGGCCTCGGTGCGAGCGAGTCCAAGTGGGGTTGGGTGCCGAACAGCCCGACCGACTTCATCTTCGCGATCCTGGGCGAGGAACTCGGCCTGGTCGGCACCCTGTGCGTGATCATGCTCTACGGCGGGATCGCCTTCGCCGGGCTGCGAATCGCCCGCCGGGTTTCCGACACGTTCACCCGGCTGGCCGCGGGCGCGGTCACGATGTGGATCATCGCGCAGGCCATGGTGAACATCGGCGCGGTCCTCGGCGTCCTGCCGATCACCGGGGTCCCGCTGCCGCTCATTTCGGCGGGAGTGTCGTCGCTGATGGTGACCATGACCGCGCTGGGAATGCTGATGGCGTTCGCCAGGTCGGAGCCGGGGGCGAGGGAGGCCCTCGCGGCGGCCGGGCCCAGCACGCCGCTGCGGCTGCTGCACTGGCTCGGGCTGGAACGGCGGCAGCGCTGACCGGCCGGTACCGCGCGGATCGCCGAGGCGGCGTGGTTGGCCCGAGTGGTTGGCCGAGCCGAGGGGCGCGGTGGTGCCTGGACTGAGGAGCGAGGTACGAGCGACGAGGGAAGGCGCCGCCTGAAGGCGCCCGCGAGGCGAGTGGTTGGCCGAGCCGAGGGGCGCGGTGGTGCCTGGACTGAGGAACGAGGTACGAGCGACGAGGGAAGGCGCCGCCTGAAGGCGCCCACGAGGCGAGTGGTTGATAAGCCTGCCGGCGGGCAGCCTCCCCGGCGTGGGTCTAGCCTGGCGAGGCGGCAAGCCGGCGTTGAACCGAGGAGGTAAAGGACCGATGGGCCTGCACGGCGGGGGGTCGCGGGGGGTCGTCCCCCCCGGCCTGCACGGCGGTGGGTCGCGGGGGGTCGTCCCCCCCGGCCTGCACGGCGTCGTCATCGCCGGCGGCGGTACCGGCGGCCACATCGAGCCTGCGCTCGCACTGGCGGACGCGCTCCGCCGGGCCGACCCCGACATCGCGATCACCTGCCTTGGCACCGAGCGCGGCCTCGAGACGCGGCTCGTGCCGATACGCGGCTACGACCTGGCGCTCATTCCGCCCGTGCCGCTACCCAGGTCACTGACCCCTGCGCTGCTTTCCGTCCCGCGCAGGCTCGGGGTTGCCGTCGGTGCCGCCGCCGCGGTACTTGACCGGGTGAGGGCCGACGTGCTGGTGGGCTTCGGCGGCTACGTGGCGACGCCCGGCTACCTTGCGGCCCGGCGGCGGGGCGTGCCGATCGTCGTGCACGAGGCTAACTCCAGGCCGGGCCTGGCCAATCGGCTTGGCGCCCTGCTCACCCCCTACGTGTGCACCGGCCAGCGTGGGACGCGGCTGCGGCACGCGCGGTATGTGGGGATACCGATCAGACGGGAGATTTCCGGGCTCGATCGGCTCGCGCTAGGCGATAAGGCGCGCGCGCATTTCGGCCTGCAGCCCGACCTGCCGGTCCTGCTGGTCACCGGCGGCTCGCAGGGCGCCGCGTCGCTGAACCGGGCGGTGCTCGGCGCGGCTGGCGCGATCCGGGCGGCCGGGGTGCAGGTGCTTCACATCGCCGGCCCTCGGGCCGGCGATCTGCAAGTGCCGGCCGGATCCGCTCCTTACGTGGTACTGCCCTACCTGGACCGGATGGACCTCGGCTATGCGGCCGCCGACTTCGCCCTCTGCCGGGCCGGGGCGATGACCTGTGCCGAGCTGTCCGCGATCGGGTTGCCCGCGGTCTACGTGCCGCTGCCGCACGGCAACGGGGAGCAGCGGCTGAACGCCCTGCCGATCGAGGCGGCCGGCGGCGGCAAGATCGTGCCGGACGCCGAGCTGACGCCCGACTGGATCACCCGCGAGTTGCTCCCGATCCTGCTCGACGGCGAGCTTGTCGCGGCCATGTCGCGTGCTGCGGCGTCGGCCGGCAACCCGAACGCCGATACCGAGCTGGCCGCGCTCGTAATCGCGGCCGGCCGGGCCAGAGGAGCGGTTCCAGAGGCCGCGGGGAACGCCGGAGGTCAGGGATGGGCCTAGTCACTCCGGTCGCCCCGGTACCGCTCGACGAGCTGGGGAAGGTCCATTTCACGGCGATCGGCGGCGCCGGGATGTCGGGCATCGCCCGCATCATGCTGGCCCGCGGACTGAGCGTGTCCGGCAGCGACCAGGCCGACACGCCGCTGCTCGGCGAGCTGGCAACCGCGGGCGCGCGCGTATTCGTCGGGCACGACGCCCTCAACCTCGGTGACGCTGACACGCTGGTCGTCTCGACCGCCATCCGCGCCGACAACCCGGAACTCGTGGAGGCGCGCCGACGCGGGATCCGGGTCCTGCACCGGGCCGCGGCGCTGGCCAGCGTGATGCTCGGGCGGCAGGCTATCGCGATCGCCGGCACGCACGGCAAGACCACGACGACGTCGATGATCACGACCGTGCTACGCCACAGCGGCGCGGATCCCTCCTACGTCATCGGCGGCATCCTCGCCGAGACCGGGCTCGGCGCTGACGAGGGGAGCGGCCAGGCGTTCGTGGTCGAGGCGGACGAGAGCGACGGCTCGTTCCTCATGCTCGCGCCCGACGCCGCGGTCATCACCAGCGTCGAAGCCGACCACCTGGACAACTACGAGTCCCTCGCGCAGATCGAGCAGGCGTTCGCGGCGTTCGTCGGCAAGATCCCTCCCGGCGGCCTGCTCATCGCGTGTGCGGACGACGCCGGCGCGCGGGCGCTGACCGGCCAGGTAGCCACCGGCGTGACCGCGCTGACCTACGGCACCGCGGCGGAGGCTGACTACCGGGTCACCAGCATTCACCAGCGCGGCATGCGGACGGCGCTGACCGTGGCGCCCGGAGCAGGCACTGCGCTGGCCGCGACCGGCGAACTGCAGCTGGAGATCGCGGTGCCCGGGCGGCACTACGCGCTCAACGCGGCCGCGGCACTGGCGCTCACGACACAGCTGGGCGTGCCGGCGGCGCAGGCTGCCGCCGGGCTCGCGGCCTACCGCGGGGCCCGCAGGCGGATGGAGCTGAAGGGTGAGGCCGACGGCGTCCAGGTAGTGGATAGCTACGCGCATCATCCGACCGAGCTGGCCGCGGACCTGGCCGCGGCCAGGGACGTGGCGGCCGGCGGCCGGCTGATCGCCATCTTCCAGCCGCACCTGTTCAGCCGGACCAGGATCTTCGCCGAGGCTTTCGGCGCCGCGCTCGGCCAGGCCGACGAGGTCGTCGTCATGGACGTGTACGCGGCTCGCGAGGATCCCGAGCCAGGAGTGACCGGAGCGATCGTGGCCGAGGCGGTGCCCGGCGGCCGGGCCCAGTTCGTGCCCGACCGGGCGAGCGTGCCGAAGCTGGTTGCGGCCCTGGCCAAGCCGGGCGACATCATCCTCACGATGGGCGCAGGCGACGTGACCGCGCTCGGCGCTGACCTTGTCACGGCGCTACGGGAACGGGCAGGCGGCCGCGAGTGAGCGAGCAGGCGGGGCAGCGGGCGGCTGCGGGAGGGCCGCCGGTCAAGCGCGGAAGGGACCCATGGCGCGCCGGGTTTTTCTGCTTACTGGTACTGGCCATCCTCGGGGCCGGCGCGTGGGCACTGCTCGGCTCGAGCCTGCTGGTCGTCCAGCACGAGGAGGTGACCGGCAACGGGACGATCCCCGCGGCCGAGATTGTGGCCGCGGCCGGGATCCGGCACGGGACGCCGCTGGCGTCGGTCAACACGGGCGCGGCCGCGCGCCGGGTGGAGCAGATCGACCAGGTCCTGTCCGCGACGGTCAGCCGGGCCTGGCCGGACACGATCGTGATCTCGGTGCGCGAGCGAACGGCGGTCCTGGCGGTGGCGAGCGGCCGGGAGTTCGCTCTCATTGACCGGTCGGGCGTGACGGTGCGCTGGTCACAGCGCCGTCCGGCCGGGATGCCGCTGCTGGAGCCGGCGCCCGCACGGCTGCGCGGCAGCCTGGACGTGCTGGCAGCGGCGACCGTCTTGCGCGAGCTGCCCGCCAGACTGCGCAAGATGGTCACCGCGATCGCCGCGCCATCCCCGGAGGGGGTGACGCTGCACCTGCGCGGTGGCATCACCGTCGTCTGGGGCGCGGCCAGCGGGGCGCGGGCTAAGGCCGGGGAGGTGCTCACGCTGCTGCGGACCGGCGCCCGCTATTACGACGTCAGCGATCCGGACACAGTGGTGACGCAGGGCTGAGAGCCACCGCCCGCACGCGCCGCCGGCCAAGGGCCAACCGGGCCGTCTCGTCTGGCCAGGGGCCGGCCGGGCCGAACGCCAGCCCGGTCACGGCGCTGGCCGCTCGTGTCCGACCTATGACCCGATGGGTGCAACAGCCGGGCATCCGGGCGGCCTGCCTGCTGCGACACGCCGGGCAGGATCGTTGGCAGTGGTTGACCAGGGGCAGGGCGCAACCCTACTGTCCGTATCAGTCGGCAGCTTGACATAACTCTAAATCTCAACTTGAGGGTGAGAGTTTGACGAGCCGAACTTACGCTGGACCTGCCCTGCCGACGGTACCGGGGGCGTTTGCGGGCAGGCGTTGCCGCCGTGGCGTACCGAGCCCGGCTCGGCACCTGGCCGCGACGGTGGCATAGGGTCCGCGGCAGGACGGACGAGCGGAAAGGGTTCCTCCTCGTGGCAGCACCGCAGAACTACCTGGCGGTCATCAAGGTCGTCGGTATCGGCGGGGGCGGCGTCAACGCCGTGAACCGGATGATCGAAGAAGGACTCAGGGGCGTCGAGTTCATCGCGATCAACACGGACGCGCAGGCGTTGCTGATGAGCGACGCCGACGTCAAGCTCGACGTGGGGCGCGAGCTGACCAGGGGGCTCGGGGCCGGCGCCAATCCCGACATCGGATCGAAGGCGGCCGAGGACCATCGCGAGGAGATCGAGGAGGTACTCAAGGGCGCGGACATGGTCTTCGTCACGGCCGGCGAGGGCGGCGGCACCGGGACCGGCGGTGCCCCCGTCGTGGCCTCAGTGGCCAGGGCCCTGGGAGCGCTTACGATCGGCGTCGTGACCAGGCCGTTCGGCTTCGAGGGCAAGCGGCGCGCGTCACAGGCCGACTCGGGGATCGAGCAGCTGCGGGCCGAGGTCGACACTCTCATCGTGATCCCGAATGACCGGCTGCTGTCGATCTCGGACCGGCACGTCAGCGTGCTGGACGCGTTCAAGGCGGCCGACCAGGTCCTGCTGTCCGGTGTGCAGGGCATCACCGACCTGATCACCACGCCCGGCCTGATTAACCTGGACTTCGCTGACGTCAAGTCGGTGATGTCGGGGGCCGGGTCGGCGCTGATGGGCATCGGCAGCGCGCGCGGCGACGACCGGTCGGTCGCTGCCGCCGAGATGGCCATTTCCAGCCCGCTGCTCGAGGCCAGCATCGACGGAGCGCATGGCGTGCTCCTGTCCATCCAGGGCGGTTCGGATCTCGGCCTGTTCGAGATCAACGAGGCCGCGCAACTGGTGGCCAACTCGGCCGCGCCCGATGCCAACATCATCTTCGGCGCCGTGATCGACGACGCGCTGGGCGACGAGGTCCGGGTCACTGTCATCGCGGCCGGTTTCGACGAGCCCCAGGGTTCGCGGTCGCGGCCAAGGACGGCTGCCTATCCGGCCCCGCGCGTGTCCTCGCCCGCGCCGGCCCCGGTCGCGTCGGAGTCTCAGTGGCGGCCGTTCTCGCTGGGCGACCAGCAGCCGGGCCTGGTGGCGCCGACGGTGCCGGTCTCCGAGCCCGCGACCGCGACGGCCAGGGAGCAGCCCGGCCAGGATCAGGCCGGCCGGGAGCAGCCCGCGGCCGAGGGCGACGGCCAGCCGGCCGGCGTCGGGCTAGATGCCGCGAAGATCGACGGAGTGCCGGCGCCGCGCGATGGAACGCTCGACGGCGCCGGGAAGGGGGCGGGCCAGGAGCCCGCCCGGTCGGCGGCCAGGCCGCCGGATGTGGCCGGCACCCGCCGCAAGTCGGTCGTGTTCGAGGAAGACGACGAGCTCGACGTGCCCGACTTCCTGAAGTGAACCGCCTGTGCGCGGGCGTCCGGTACCTGATTACAGACCGGAACGGGGGCGTCAGTGGTGACCGTTTCACGTCGCTGAACCTTGGCCTGGCCGTCGGGGACGATCCGGCGGCGGTCACAGCCAACAGGAAGCTGGTGGCAGCCAGGTGCGAGCTGCAGGCCGGTGAGGTGGCCTGGATGCAGCAGGTGCACGGGACCGACGTCCGGTACGCGGCCCGCGGGGGGCAGCAGGATGGCTCGTGCGACGCGATGTTCACCGACGTGCCAGGGCTCGCGCTGGCGGTGCAGGTGGCCGACTGCGTTCCCGTGCTCGTGGCCGACCCGCAGGCCCGGCTGGCCGGGGCCGCGCACGCCGGCCGTGTCGGCATGGCGGCCGGGGTTGTGCCGGCGCTGGTGACGGCGATGACGGCCGCGGGCGGGCGGCCCGAGCGAATGCACGCGATGATCGGCCCGGCTATCTGCGGGCGGTGTTACGAGGTGCCTGAGCAGATGCGGGCGCAGGTCACCGCCCTGATCCCGGAGGCCGGCTGCACCACGAGCGCGGGCAGTCCCGGCCTGGACATCGTAGCCGGGGTGACGGCGCACCTGGGGGCGGCGGGCGTGGCGTCTGTGCGTTCCGACGGCCGCTGCACCAGGGAGTCGCCCGCCCTGTACTCCTACCGGCGGGACGGCACGACCGGCAGGTTCGCCGGGCTGGTCTGGCTTGAGCCCTAGACACGCGGCTCGGCCGGGGCCGCCGCCCCTGGGCTGCGCCGGACCACCGCGCGGCCCGAAGATCAGGTCGACGGCACAGCCCTCGTTCCCCCCAATGCGCCAGGGGACGGGGAGCGCGATGATGTGACAGTGATCTCACCCTCCGAGAGCGCGCAGGAACGCCGCCTGGCCGAGCTGGCCGCCAACCTGGCAGCGGTGCGCGCCCGGATCAGGGCGGCGTGCGCAGCCGCCGGGCGCGCGGCGGCGGAGATCAGGCTGATCGCGGTGACCAAGACGTTCCCGGCCACCGATGTCATGCTGCTGAACCGGCTCGGCATCGAGGACTTCGGGGAGAACAGGGATCAGGAGGCTGCTCCGAAGGCGGCGGCCTGCGCGGCAGCGGGCGTCCGGCCGCGCTGGCACTTCGTCGGCCAGCTTCAGGCGAACAAGGCCGGCAGCGTGGTCAGCTACGCGGACGTGGTGCACTCGGTGGACCGGGCCAGGCTGGTCGCGGCTCTCGGACGGCGGGCGGCGCTGACCGGCCGGGAGATCAGCTGCCTGGTGCAGGTCAGCCTGGATGACGCGGAGACGCCCGATCCAGGCCGCGGGGGCGCCCCGCCAGGGCAGGTACTCGGGCTCGCTGCGGCGATTCATGCCGAGCCGGCGCTGTCGCTGGCGGGGGTGATGGCGGTGGCGCCGCTGGGCGAGCCGGCCAGGCCGGCGTACGCGCGGCTACGGCAAATAGCCGAGTCCGTGCGAACCGAATTTCCCTCCGCAGTAGCCATTTCGGCGGGCATGAGCGATGACCTGGACGAAGCAATAGCAGAAGGCGCGACACACGTGCGCATCGGTACGGCGTTGCTCGGCGGCCGGCGGGCCTTCGTCAGGTAATGTCCGTCGCGTGGCACCTGGCGCGAGCCGGGCCGCCTGGCATGCACGACGGAGGACAGAAGATGGCCAGCGCGATGCGCAAGATGGCGGTCTATCTCGGCCTGGTAGAGGACGACCACCACTACGACCCTTACCAGGACGACGACGGCGACGATGACGGCGGGTACGGCACCGACTTCGTGCAGGACGACGACGGGCATGAGGTGCAGGTCGCGGCGGGCAGCCGCAACGGAGACCGGTGGGGCAACGGCCAGGTGCATACGACTGATTTGACCCGTATCACGACAGTGCATCCGCGGACGTACAATGAAGCCCGGACGATCGGAGAGTACTTCCGTGAGGGTACTCCGGTGATCATGAACCTGACCGAGATGGTTGACAGCGACGCCAAGCGGCTCGTGGACTTCTCGGCCGGGCTGATCTTCGGATTGCGCGGGAGCATCGAACGGGTAACAAACAAGGTGTTCCTGCTATCTCCGGCCAACGTAGAGGTGGCGGCAGAAGACAAGGCCAGGATCGCGGAGCGAGGCTTTTTTAATCAGAGCTGACCGCGACGGCGGCCCGGATCGAGCTACCATCCTGCATCGGCTGTGACCGGCAGGTACCGATAGGCAGGCGGGTGTGAACTACATAGTCAGGGACGTGCTCTTCTATGCACTATCTGTCTACCTGGTGCTGCTCATCGCGCGCATGATTTTCGGCTGGATTCAGGTCTATTCGCGGACCTGGGCCCCTACTGGGATCCTGCTCGTGATAGCCGAGTGTGTCTACACGGCCACAGATCCGCCACTGAGATTTCTAAGGCGCTACATTCGACCGCTCCGGATCGGTAGTCTGGCCCTTGACCTCAGCTTCATGCTGCTGTTCCTGGTGGTCTACGTGCTCTGGCAGGTGGTCCAAGTTCAGTAGGGTCATCAGGTAGCGTGCATAAAACGGGACAAAGCTCCAGGGAGAAGATATGCCACTGACGCCCGCGGATGTGCGGAACAAGCAGTTCAGCACGACGAGGCTCAGGCCCGGCTACGACGAAGAGGAAGTCGATGCCTTCCTCGACGAGGTCGAAGCGGAACTCGACAGGCTGATCCAGGAGAACGAAGAGCTCCGGGCCAAGCTGGCCGAGGTGCTGCGCGGGGGCAAGGTGCCCGCCCTCAACGCTCCGCATGCCGAGGCCCCCGCCGACCTCATGGCGGCAGAGCCGCCTCGCCACGAGCCGGAGCCGGTGCGGCCGCCCGAGCCGGTGATGATGCCCACCAGGCCCGCCGAGGACAACATGGACACGGCGGCGCGGGTGCTGGCGCTGGCTCAGCAGACGGCCGACCAGGCGATCGCCGACGCGCGGCGCGAGGCCGACGAGACGCTCGGACGCGCCAGGCGCGAGGCGGACGACATCCTCACCAAGGCCCGCCGCCAGTCCGAGCAGATCACCAGCGATGCCCGGGCCCGCGCCGAGAGCCTGGAACGGGACGCCCAGGAGCGGCACCGCCAGGCGATGGGCTCGCTCGTGCAGTCGCGCGAAGAGCTCGAGCGGCGGGTCGACGACCTGCGCGCGTTCGAGCGCGAGTACCGCAGCAGGCTCAAGGCTTACCTCGAGGGCCAGCTGCGCGACCTCGAGGCGGGCGCGGCCGACAGCGGCGTCTTCCCTGCCGTGCAGACCGGGCC
>JASHOL010000326.1 GCA_030041135.1 Streptosporangiaceae bacterium
CCACGTATTGGCGGTAAGTGGCTACTTAGGGTATAAGCGGCGTCGCCAGCGTGCCGCCCTTGGCTCAGACCCCGGCCGCCTGCATGCCGCGCAGCTCGTGCTTCAGGTCCCTGATCTCGTCGCGCAGCCTCGCGGCGATCTCGAACTGCAGCTCGGCCGCCGCTGTGTGCATCTGCTCGGTCAGCTCGCTGATCAGCGCGGCCAGATCCGCCCTGGCCGGTCCCGTGCCGGTACCAGCCCTGGCCGAGGCGGCCGCGGCTCGCGCCCTGGACGCGACGCCCGGCACCGGTGCCTTGCCCCGGCTCTGCTGCCGGCCGGACCCTCCGAGCAGCTTCTCGGTGTCCGCATCCTCGCGGGCCAGCTGGTCCAGGATGTCGGCGATGCGCTTGCGCAACGGCTGCGGGTCCACTCCGTGCTCGCGGTTGTAGGCGACCTGCCGGTCCCGTCGCCGGTTAGTTTCGTCGATGGCGCGCTGCATGGAGGGCGTGACCTTGTCGGCGTACATGTGCACCTGGCCGGACACGTGGCGTGCCGCGCGGCCGATCGTCTGGATCAGCGAGGTACCCGAGCGCAGGAACCCTTCCTTGTCCGCGTCCAGGATGGAGACCAGCGAGACCTCGGGCAGGTCCAGGCCCTCGCGGAGCAGGTTGATCCCGACCAGAACGTCATACTCGCCCAGGCGCAGCTCCCGCAGCAGCTCAACCCGGCGCAGCGTGTCCACCTCGCTGTGCAGGTAGCGCGCCCGGATTCCGAGTTCCAGCAGGTAGTCGGTGAGGTCCTCGGCCATCTTCTTCGTCAGCGTCGTGACCAGGACCCGCTGGGACTTCTCGGCCCTGTCCCTGATCTCGCCGACCAGGTCGTCGATCTGGCCCTTGGTTGGCTTGATGATCACCTCGGGGTCGACCAGGCCGGTCGGCCTGATCACCTGCTCGGTGACCTCCCCGCCGGTGCGCTGCAGCTCATACGGCCCTGGCGTGGCCGACAGGTACAGCGTCTGGCCGATGCGGTCGCCGAACTCGTCCCAGGTCAGGGGCCGGTTGTCGATCGCGCTCGGCAGCCGGAACCCGTGCTCCACCAGCACCCGCTTACGCGACACGTCGCCCTCGTACATGGCGCCGATTTGCGGCACGGTGTTGTGCGACTCGTCGATCACGAGCAGGAAGTCCTCGGGGAAGTAGTCGAGCAGCGTGTTCGGCGGGCTGCCCGCCTCGCGACCGTCGATGTGCCTGGAGTAGTTCTCGATGCCCGAGCAGCTGCCGACCTGGCGCATCATCTCAATGTCATAGGTGGTGCGCATCCGCAGCCGCTGCGCCTCAAGCAGCTTCCCGAGCCGATCCAGCTCGGCCAGCCGCTCCTCCAGCTCGGCCTCGATGCCGGCGATCGCGCGCTCCATCCGCTCCGGGCCCGCGACGTAGTGCGAGGCCGGGAAGATGTACAGCTCGTCATCCTCGCTCATCACCTCGCCGGTCAGCGGATGCAGGGTCATGAGCCGCTCGATCTCATCGCCGAACATCTCAATCCGGACGGCCAGCTCCTCGTACTGCGGTATCACCTCGATGGTGTCACCGCGGACCCGGAACGTGCCCCGGGTAAAGGACAGGTCGTTGCGCGTGTAGTGCATCCCGACGAGCTTGCGCAGCAGCCCGTCCCGCTCGACGTTGTCCCCGACCTTCACCTTGAGCATCCGGTCGACGTACTCCTGCGGCGTGCCGAGGCCGTAGATGCACGACACTGAGGCGACCACGATCGTGTCCCGCCGGGTCAGCAGCGAGTTCGTGGCCGAGTGCCTGAGCCGGTCGACCTCGTCGTTGATCGAGGAATCCTTCTCGATGTAGGTGTCGGTCTGCGGGACGTACGCCTCGGGCTGGTAGTAGTCGTAGTAGGAGACGAAATACTCGACCGCGTTATGGGGCAGCATCTCCCGCAGCTCGTTGGCGAACTGCGCCGCCAGCGTCTTGTTCGGCAGCATCACCAGCGCCGGGCGCTGCAGCTTCTCGGCCAGCCAGGCCACCGTCGCCGTCTTGCCAGTCCCGGTAGCGCCGAGCAGCACGGTGTCCTTCGCACCGCCGCTGATCCGGCGCTCCATCTCCGCGATCGCGTTCGGCTGGTCTCCGGCCGGCACCATGTCCGTGACCACCTCGAACGGCGCGACCCGCCGCTGCAGGTCAGTCACTGGCCGCATGGACACCTCCCCGGTCTTGCTGACAGCCTTATGCGCGCCAGCTTCTAACTGTAGGCGGGCGCTCGGACATTCCCGGCCCGCGAGCGCGAGCCGCGGTGCCCGTCGGTTCCGCGGGACAACCAAGATCATCTTCTGCGTATCCGTCGGGTGGCCAGGCCGGGCCGAATGTCAGACCTGCTGCCAATACTGGACGTCATGGAAACCGAAGCCATCATCCGCGGTGGGATCCTGGCCGAGAGCCTTAGCCCCGGCATGGGTTTCGACGATCACGGCATGCTGATCATTCGGTGCTCAAGGTTCGAGGTCACTGGCGCCGCCGCATATCAGCCGCCCGTCTGGACCCTGATCGAATTCGAGGCACCCGCGAGCAGCAGCGACGCGCTGGCCAGCGAACTGGCCGACAGCCTGCTGAGTCCGGGCTGGTATGCGAACTGGAACAGCGACACCGAAGCGACCGTGGTCTTCCGCGGCAAGATCTTCCGTTACCCGCGCGGCGACCAGGCCGGGCGTCAGGAAGCCCTGGCCTACGGCCGTTCCGCTGGCGTGCCCGAGTCGCAACTCGACTGGACCGACTAACGCGTAACCGAGCGTTTGCTGTGGCCAGTGGAGCCGGCCGCAGCCCACCCGGATACGGCCCGGTGCCGCGTACTTACGGGCCGGATGCGGTCGGCGGGTGGGGTTCCGTGCGGGTGATCTTGCAGGTGCTGCGGGTGTCCGGGAGTGCCGCCAGCCCGGCCGATTCCGGCACGACCCACCACAGCTCAGCCGAAGATCAACTGCTCCCGCCCTGGCCTTAAGTACGCGGCATTGGGATACGGCCGCACGGGACGTGGCCGGATCAGGCGACGGCGCGGGCTGCGGCGCGAGAATCACATTTG
>JASHOL010000327.1 GCA_030041135.1 Streptosporangiaceae bacterium
AACTAAACGGTCATCCTGGAGTCCTCGCTGAAGGCCGCGGGTCCGGTAAGAGCAGCCCGCACAATCACTTTTCACCGACTCGATCCGGGCTTTGCAGTGATACGTCCGTATTTTTAGGGACGGAGTCGATGAAACGACAGAGCGTGATCGGCATATACGGCATGAATGCTGTATTTCGCCTGCGCCCGCTGCGCAGCGTCCACTGGGTGGCGCTCAGGCAGCGGGACGCGGCCTCGTTCCGCGCTTGACACATAAATAAAAACTTATGAGAATGTCGAGAGTGGCGAGCCGGCCTGGACGTCCAAGGAAACAGGCGGAAGGGACGCAGTCGGCCGACCGGTTCGGGGCCCTGGCCGACGGGACCCGGCGGCATCTCCTGGAGCGACTGGCGGGCAGTGACCTCACCGTCGGCGACCTGAGAGCCGGGCTGGACATCAGTCAGGCTGCGGTCTCACAGCACCTGCGCGTGCTGCGGGCGGCCGGGCTGGTCAGTTCCCGGCGGGAAGGCAGGAACGCGTATTACCGGCTGCGGCCAGCGGGCCTTACCGATCTGCGTGACTGGCTGGATGAGCTTGAGCAATTCTGGCAGGCCAGGCTGGCCGCGCTTGGCGACTACCTGAGGCGCAACCCTGATGAAGGCTGACATTGACGCGACTGTCGTTTACCCGCATCCGGTCGAGCGGGTGTGGGCGGCGCTGACGTCCAGCGAGGCCCTCGCGGCCTGGCTCATGCCCAACGACTTCGAGCCGACGATCGGGCGCAAGTTCACCTTCAGGACCAAGCGCGCGCCCGGCTTCGACGGCGTCGTCCGGTGTGAGGTCGTCGAGATGGAGCCGCCGACGCGGATGGTATGGACCTGGGCCGGGGGCAACGTCGACACCACCGTGACCTTCACGCTCGAATCGGTCGACGCCGATCGCACCCGGTTGCGGATGCACCAGGTCGGGTTCCACGGCCTCGGGGCGCAGCTGACCAGGCGGATCCTCGCCAGCGGCTACCCGCGGATACTGCGCCAACTGCTGCCCGCCTACCTGAACGAGCAGGCCGGGCGGGGCCCGGGCAACCGGCCTGCCGACCTTGAGTGCGCGTCGGGCTGGCGCGCTTACCTGGGCGTGGTCCGTCGCTGGCGAAAGCCAGCCAATCGCTAAGGAGACAACCATGTCACTATCGAGCATTGAGGTCATCTCGGTCCCGGTCAGCGACCAGGACGCGTCCAAGAGGTTCTATTCGGAGACGCTCGGCTTCACCATCGACATCGACGCCGAGTTCGCCGACGGCAGCATGCGCTGGGTGATGCTGCGGCCGCCTGGCGGTGGCACCGCAATCACGCTGGTCAACTGGTTCGACACGATGACTCCTGGCTCGCAGCGCGGCACCGTACTGGGTTGCGACGACATCGAGTCCACCGCGGCCGGCCTGAAGGCGCGCGGCGTCGTCTTCCATGAAGACGCGATCGAGGAAGCTGCGTGGGGACGCTGGCTGACATTCGACGACCCGGATGGCAACGCCTGGGTGCTGCAGCAGACGAACCCGGAGTTCGGCGGCTAGGCACGGCGCCGGCGCGGCCCGCCGTTTCGGTGGCCCGGCCGTTTCGGTGGCCCGGCCGTTTCAGTGGCGGGGTCAGCGGCAGAGCCGCGTCAGTGGTAGAAGTGCCTGACGCCAGTAAAGTACAGCGCGATCCCGGCCGCGCGAGCCGCGTCAATGACCTCGTCATCGCGTACCGAGCCGCCAGGCTCGGCCACCGCCCGGACGCCGGCGTCGGCCAGGATCTGCAGGCCGTCCGCGAACGGGAAGAATGCGTCGCTCGCCGCTACCGAGCCCATGGCGCGCTCGCCGGCTCTGGCCACCGCGAGCCGGCACGAGTCGACCCGATTCACCTGGCCCATGCCGATGCCGACGCTGGCCAGGCCGGTAGCCAGCAGGATCGCGTTGGACTTCACGCCGCGGCACGCGCGCCAGGCGAACTCGAGGTCGGCCAGCACGTCGGCGTCGACCGGCGTACCCGCCTTGAGTTCCCAGGAAGCGGCGAAGTCGCCGGGCTCGGCACCGGAGTCAGCCGTCTGCATGAGCATGCCGCCAGTCACCAGGCGCCACTCGATGCTAGGGCCGCCGGGCGGCGGCTGGCACCGCAGCAGCCGCTGATTCTTCTTCGTTGACAGGATGTCGAGGGCCGCTGGCTCGAAGTCGGGGGCGATGATCACCTCGGTGAAGACCGCAGCGACCTGCTCGGCCATCGCCTTCGTAACGACGCCGTTCGCCGCGATCACGCCGCCGAACGCGGATACCGGATCGCAGTCATTGGCTTTTTGGTGGGCTTGCGCCATGTCCGCGCCGAGCGCAATGCCGCACGGATTGGCGTGCTTCATGATGGCGACGCACGGGCGGTCGAAGCCGAACGCAGCGCGCCTGGCCGCGTCCGCGTCCACGTAGTTGTTGTAGGACATCGCTTTGCCGTGCAACTGCTCCGCGGTCGCGATCCCTTCGGCGATCCCGGATTGCACGTACAGCGCCGCGCCCTGGTGCGGGTTCTCCCCGTAGCGCAGCACGTCCTTGCGCCGCCAGGCGCCGCTGGCCACGTCGGGCCAGCCGGACTCCGCCGCGACTTCGTCCGGCGCGTAAACCGAGGCGAACCAGGACGACACGGCCGCGTCGTAGGCGGCGGTCCTCGCGTACGCCAAGGCCGCCAGCCGACGTCGCTGCGCGAGCGTGAAGCCGCCGCCGCGGGACGCCGCGATCACGTCAGGGTAGGAGTCCGGGCTGGTGATCACGGCCACGGTCGCGTGGTTCTTGGCGGCGGCGCGGATCATGGCGGGCCCGCCGATGTCGATCTGCTCGACGCATTCCTGTGGGCTGGCTCCGCTGGCGACGGTCTGCTCGAACGGGTACAGGCTGGAGACCAGCAACTCGAACGGCTCGATGCGGAGTTCCGCAAGCTCAGCGCGGTGGCTGTCGTTGGCCACGTCGGCGAGCAGACCCGCATGCACGGCCGGGTGCAGCGTCTTGACCCGGCCGTTCAGGCACTCGGGAAACCCGGTCAGCTCTTCAACGTGCGTGACCGGCACGCCAGCGGCCTTGATCGCCGCCGCCGTCGAGCCCGTGGAGACGATCTGTACCCCGGCGTCGTGCAGGCCGGCGGCCAGGTCGGCCAGTCCCGTCTTGTCATAGACGCTGATAAGAGCGCGCCTGATCGCCACCTTGGTCAACTGCCGATCCTCACTGTCCGGCCCTCCACGGACCATCCGTCTCGCACCATCCTGCCGATCGTGTCGACCACGACCGAGCGTTCCACCACCTTGATCCGCTCGTGCAGGGAGTCCTCGTCGTCGTCTTCGAGCACCGGGACCGCGTGCTGAGCCAGGATCGGGCCGCTGTCGACTCCGGCGTCGGCGAGGATCACGCTGCAGCCGGTCACCTTCACCCCGTACGCCAGCGCGTCCCGCACGCTGTGCAGCCCGGGGAACGAGGGCAGCAGGGCCGGGTGGGTGTTAATGAGCCGGCCGCCGAACTGGCTCAGGAAGTCGGCGCCGACCAGCTTGAGGAAGCCGGCCGCGACGATCAGGTCCGGCTTGTACTCGACGCAGTCCTGCGTGAGGGCGCGATCCCAGCTGACGCGGTCGGAGAAGTCCTGCACCCGCCGCACGAACGTCGGGATGCCCGCCGCGGCCGCCCGCGCGGTGCCGCCGGTCCCGTCCCGGTCTGCGCCGACGGCGACGACCTCTGCGCCGAAGCCCGGCTCGGCGCACGCGTCCAGCAGCGCCTGCAGGATGCTGCCCGTACCGGACACCAGCACGAGCAGTCGTGACCGGCTGATCTTCCAGCTCCCTCGATCGCTTATCTGGCGTCCCAGCGTACAAGGGGGCTCACCCGGGCAGCGGCAGCGCGGCCGGCTGCTAGCCGCAGATGCGGCGGGGCGCGGCCTCCGGGTTGTCCCCGGGCGCCGCGCCCCGCTCGTGGCCTGGCCGGACGGTCAGGCCAGATGCTGTCCTAGCTGCTGGACCCGCAAAGGGAACCGATCGGCTCGAAGCCGTAGTCGGACAGGACACTGTTGTGGGTGCACCAGTAACCGCTCGGGCCGAAGAACTTGACCAGGTTCGGCGGAATGT
>JASHOL010000030.1 GCA_030041135.1 Streptosporangiaceae bacterium
GCCGCCAGCCGCCAGCCGCCAGCCGGCGAGGCCGCGCGGCTACGCCAGCCGGCGAGGCCGGGCGGCGAGGCCGGGCGGCGATCCCAGCCCGCGATGCGGGGCGGCGTTGAACCGCCCTGACCCACTTGGCCCGGTCTCACACCTCTCGGTAGGCCGGGGGAATCGTGCCTTCCACATGGAGCAGCCGGACCCGGTCACTCCGGTAGATATAGCTCGTGAGCCTGATCGGCCGCTCGGCGCTGTACGAGGTCCTGTTGACGACCACGACCGGCGTGCCGCTGGGAAGCTGGAAGAAGGCAAACTCCCGCCCGTCCGGCATCCTGGAGCCGATCTCGTCCACGAATCCCTGCTGCGGGTGGCCGAGCTCGGCGAGCATGTGGATGCTGCCACCCTCGATCGTGCCTGCCTGCTGCAGCGCTGTCCCCCCGGCCAGGTCACTGGGATAGTACGAGTTGATCAGCTGCCACGGCACGTCCCCGATGTAGTACTGGGAGTACCTGATCACTACCGGGTCACCGGCCCGGATCCCGAGCTTCTCAGCCACGTCCTGGTCGGCCTGGCCCGTCTCGACCACGAGCCTGACCATCTCGGACTCGTCGGATGCCGGGCTGACCACCGGCAGCCCGGCCGAGGCGTGCTGCTCCTTCGGCGGGGTCTTGACCCTGGAAAGCAGGGCGGTAAACGGCTTGGCTGCCTCGTGCACGAAGGTGCCAAGGCCCTGTCGGCTCTCCACGAGGCCCTGGTTGGTCAGCAGCGCGATCGCCAGCCGGACGGTGTTGCGGGACGCATCGTACTGGGCGGCGAGATCAGGCTCGCTCGGAAGCCGCTGGCCGGGAGCCAGCACCCCGCCGCCTATCCGGGCCCGAAGCTGCTCAGCAATCTGCTGGTACTTGGGCTGAGCCACCTCCACGCCTTTCTCCGTCTAAATATTTGAGAAGGATTACCTGTGCAGCTTGTTTCAAACGCCCAACTCATTGGTATGAGTTGTATGGGTGGAACTAGAAGGAGCGTAACGCGGGCCACCCGGGCGGCGGCGGAACGACTCGCCGGCGTGGGCACCGCGTTCGGGGAAGGCGCACCAAATGATCATCTTGTTAGTGGCAGCGGCCATCATCACCGGCGCACCGCTTGTCGCGGTGGTACTGGTCACGATCGCGAGCCTGCGCGAAGACGCCGGTCACACGCTGACCAGCCAGGCTCCGAACCGTATCGATGCGGCCGCTCGCCGTCTGCTGAGCTTCGACTCAGGCGGTCCCGCGCGCCGAGCCGCCAAGCGGGCGCCGCGGCGGCGCCCGGCCGGTGACGAGGCGTCCACGCGTCCGTTGACCGGGCCGCGGGTCTAGCCGCGGGGCGCTGCTCGGGGCACAGGGGCACCAGGGCGGCGGGCTAGCACGCGACCAGCCGACCGGCTGCCGGACCACAGGCAGCCGGTACGGTCGCATCCGGGCAAGCGGCCGGCCACAAGCGGTCGGCAGAGCCACATTCGCACAACGCCTCGATCATGCCGGGAACGAGGTGTCTCCTGGGCCAGCCAGGCGCTGACAGCTAGGTCGGCACGGCCCCATCTACACAGCGGGCGAGCCCACAGCGGTCAGCAGGCTGGCTGTGGCGCGGGCGTGAACTCGGGCTACCCTGCGGTCATGCGTGTTGCTCTCTGCCAGATTCCCATCAGCTCGACGACCGAGGTCAACCTCGACCGTGTCCGGTCCGCAGTCAGCGAGGCAGCTTCGAGTGGCGCACGTCTCGCGGTGTTCCCCGAGGGAACCCACATCCGCTTCTCCGCCGACCTCCGCGCGGCGGCCGAGCCGCTCGACGGCCCGTTCTGCCGTGGCCTGTCCAGCGTCGCGAGGTCGGCCGCCGTCGCGGTGGTCGCAGGAGTCTTCGAGACGGCGCCGGACGGCCGGGCCTACAACACGACCGTCGGCTTCGACACCGACGGTCGGCTGGCCGCTGCGTACCGGAAGATCCACCTCTTCGACGCCCTCGGACACCAAGAATCTGACAACGTGGCACCCGGCTCGGAGGCGGTCATCGGCGAGCTAGCCGGCCTTCGGGTCGGCTTCCTCACCTGCTACGACGTCAGGTTCCCAGAGCTGGCCAGGTCCCTGGCCGCCGGCGGCGCACAGCTGCTGGTGATTCCCGCGGCTTGGGCCAGCGGGACGTTCAAGGAAGAGCACTGGGTGACGCTAGTTCGCGCGCGGGCGATCGAGAACACGGTCTGGGTCGCGGCAGCTGGCCAGGTGCCCGACGCGGCCGAGCCCGCCACCCGAGCACCAACCGGCGTCGGCCGCAGCATGCTCGTCGACCCGATGGGAGCCGTCCGACTCGACCTGGGTCCCGCCGCTGCGATCGCGACTGGCGACGTCGAAACGCAATACACCGACGCCGTCCGCGCCGTGCTGCCGTCGCTGGCGAACCGGCGCGAGGATATCTTCCCTGCCGGGCCGCCACCCGTTCCGGCCAGGCCTCTCCCTGAGGCGGTGCGGCCAGGCTAGCTTGCCGCGACCGGCTGGCCCTGCCGAGTACTTACCCCGGCTCGCGGCGGCTCGCGCCGCGGTAGCGGCGGTACGCCCAGGCCGCGATCAGGAGGACCACGATCGCCCCGATCGCCACGGCCAAGCCAGCGCCGACCCGGCTCGCCACCACCGCGTAGGCCGAGCCGGCGAGGTAACCGACGAGGCAGTAGCCGATGCCCCAAATGAGCCCGCCGAGCACGTTGTAGACCGTAAATGTGCGGAACCTGACCCTGGCGGCGCCGGCGGCCGCCGGCATGAGCGCGCGTACCACGGCGATGAAGCGGCCAGCCAAAACCGCGGCACCACCCCGCTGGCGCAGCACGGCTCTGGCCTTTTCCACTCCGCCCTGAACCCGGCGCAGGGGCCTGACCCCGAACAGCCGGTCGCCAGCCCGCCGCCCGATCTCATACCCCACGAACGGCCCGGCGATGGCCGCGAAGACGACGATGACGATCAGCACCGGCAGCGAGAGATGCCCGCGGCTGGCCAGAAAGCCGCCGATCACGACGGCAATCTCGCCGGGCAAGACGAAGCCTATGAACACCGCGGTCTCCCCGAAAACGAGCGCGGCGATGACGGCGTAGGCCACCCAGCCGCTCAGGTGCGTCAGGCCGCTCGCCAGGGAGTTCACGCAAGCCATCCTCCCTCGTCACGGCCAGTGCTTCGACCGCTTGGGCGCCTGGGCGGGGGCTTCGGGAGGTCGTCCCCCCAAAGCCAGCACAGCCCAACCGGGCTCAGGCCTGCAGACTCTTGCGCATTACCGTCGTGATCTAGTAGGAAAACCATGCGTCGCCGCGATGGGGCACCGGGAAGGAGGCGGGGGTGCACAGCTCATCCCAGCCACTTCCGCTCGGTCCACCGACCGGCGGTTTCATTCGCCAGCAGGCGAGCTTCTCCGGCCGGGTCAGCGTCGACGGCTCGACCGGCTTCCCGGCTGAACCCGGGCGCTATCAGCTCTACGCCTCGTACGCGTGCCCTTGGTCGCATCGTGCCCTTATCGTCAGGCGCGTGCTCGGCCTGGACCGCGTGATCGGGCTGAGCGTGACCGATCCGATCACCAGCGAGCACGGCTGGCGCTTCCCCGACGAGAGCGGTGGCAGGGACCCGCTCACGGGCGCCAGGTACGTGTCCGAGTTGTACCTGGCGGCAGATCCTGGCTACACCGGGCGGTTCACCCTGCCACTGCTCTGGGATAGCAGGACCCAGCGGATCGTGACCAACGACGCGGCGCAGGTCACCGTGCAGATGGAGACCGAATTCGCGGGGTTCCACCGGCCAGGCGCACCGGACTTTTACCCGTTGCCGATGCGCCGCGACATCGACGCGCTGGCGATGCTGATCTATCACACGGTCAACAACGGGGTCTACAAGGCCGGCCTCGCGACGACGCAGGCTGCCTACGAGGAAGCATTCGACGCGGTCTTCACGACCCTCGACGCACTGGAGGAGCGCCTGGCCCGGCGGCGCTTCCTGCTCGGCGGCCAGGTGACCGAGGCAGACGTGCGGCTGTTCCCGACGCTGGCCAGGTTTGATGCGGTTTATTACCTGCTCTATAAGTGCAATCTGCACCGGCTCGCGGACTACCCCCAGCTGTGGGGGTATGCCCGTGACCTGTATCAGCGTCCCGGCTTTGGGGACACGACCGACTTCGTCCAGATCAAGCGGCACTACTACCAGTCGCAGAGCTGGAGCAACCCGTCAGGGATCGTGCCAAAGGGTCCGTTCGTAAGCTGGCTGGAGCCGCATGGCCGGGACCGGATGACCGGCTAGGACCCAGCCGGTCGCCGCGGGGCGGCGCGGTCCTGCCACTACGCTGCCGCAAGACCTGGCGCCCCAGCCGGTAGCCTTAGAAGTGCGCATAATCCCAGCCCAGCTCCGGAAGAGGCGATATCGCCGTGTCTGTTGAGTCCCCGCGTGGGTCCGCGGATCTCACCGTGCCATCCCCCGGTAACGAGTCCACTCCCGATGCCGCCGCAGACGAGGCTCAGTCGCCCGGCAACGGCTCCCCGGCAAGAGCCGATTTCGGCGCCAATCAGTGGCTAGTTGATGAGATGTACCAGCGGTACCTCGCCGACCCCGGCTCCGTTGACCGGGCCTGGTGGAGCTTCTTCGCCGATTACCAGCGCGCCCCAGACGCACCTAGTTCCCAAACCGGAAGGCTCGCGGCACAGCAGGCCGCACAACCGAACGGAACCAACCAGGCTGCGGCGGCGACCAGGGCCGGCACCGGCGTCGCCGACGGCACGCAGGCGGCCGGGCCCGCCACGCCGACGGAGCAGCGCACGGCACGGCCCGGCACCGTCCAGCCGAGTCCTGTCCCGCCCACCACCGGGCGGCCGGTTAG
>JASHOL010000328.1 GCA_030041135.1 Streptosporangiaceae bacterium
CCGACGGCCGGCACTCCGACCGCGGCCCCGATGCTCCCGGCGCCTGCGGCCTGCGCTGGGCTCGTCCAAGTACGCCCTGCCGCCGCAAGGTCGGCCGGCTGGCCGTATCGGACCGGTGTCAGCAGATCCGCGAAGTTGTCATGGCCGCTCACCGGCACCGGACTCGTGCCCGGCCAGGCCATGGCGGCCGCCGCCCCCGCGGCCGGCAGCGGAGCCGGAACAGGCCGCGCGACGTCGCGCGCGGTCCTGGTGACCGGCGTGGGCGGGGCCAGCGGGACCACCGCGGCGGCGCCTGGGACCAGCGTGGCCGGATCCAGGCAGGCACACGCTGCGGCGAGCTCGGTCGCCGAGGGCCGTTTGGCCGGGTCCCTGGCGAGTGCTGACAGCACTAGCGGGACGAGCGGAGCCGGCATCTTGTCGAGATCGGGCTGGCCGTGCACGATTCGGTAGAAGATCGCCTCGAACGTGCCGCTGCCGAACGGCGGCCGGCCCGTGGCGGCGAATGCCATGGTGGCGCCCCAGGAGTGGATGTCCGCCGCGGGGCCGCTCGGTCGGCCCTCGATAACCTCAGGAGCCAGGTAACCAGGCGTCCCCATGAACATGCCGGTCATGGTCAGCCGGGTCGAGTCCGCCGCTTGCGCGATGCCGAAGTCGATCACGACCGGCTCGCCGTCAAGCAGCATGACGTTGCCTGGCTTCATGTCCCTGTGCACGACGCCGGCCGCGTGCACGGCATCCATGGCTGCCGCCAGGCCCTTGGCCAGGCGGGCGAGATCCTGGCCGGTCATCGGCCCGTCCGCGGCCACGACATCCTCCAGGGTCCGGCCGGAAACGAAGCGCGTAACGATATAAGGCGGGTTGCCGGTTACATCGGCGTCCACGACCTCGGCGACGTGCGGGCTGCTCACCCGGCGCATCGTCTCCACCTCATGGGCCAGGCGCCGCCGGGCGGTCTCCTCGGCCGCGACGCCTTGCCTGAGCACCTTGATCGCCACCAGCCGCTCGGCCGGATCGGTGGCAAGGTAGACCACGCCCATCCCGCCCTCGCCGAGTTGCTCGCGCAGTCGGTATGGGCCCAGTCGCTCTACCCCCGCGTGGGCGCTCATGCTCATAAAGCCTACGGCGCCTCGCCAAAGGGGGCAGCCGGACGGCAGCGCAGGCGCTAGCCCCCGGCGACCAGTTTGCGCAGCGCCTGGGCCGTGGTCGCGTTCTGCTCGGCGTGGTCTACGAGCGCCTTCGCCAGTTCCGCGGCCCACTTGTCGATCGGGACCTGCTGGCGCGACAGGACAATGCCGCGCACCTCCTTGCAGATCTCGGCGACCGGAGCGCCCCGCTGCACCGTCAGCGTCATCACCTGATCACCTAGCCGCACAGTGATCTTGCTCACGCCGCTTGAGCCCTTCTTCCGATCGAAAACCGACCTCTTCTCCCGGTCGATGGAGACGCACCCAGGCGGCAACGAGTCACCCAGCGAGTCGGTGAGAACTCTCGCATAAATTGCTATATCGCTACTATCCGCTCGCAGCGCGGCGGCCACCATGTCAAGGGAGGGGCTTTCGGCTGGCTCCGTCATCTCTGCCGCATCCTTATCTGCCTGGCGCGCACCTGCCAACGCGGGTGCGTTGTTCAATGATCACGCGTCCGCCCCCGCTCGCGGTAACCGGTCCCTTGCGCTCCTGGAAGGGAACGAGGTCAGCTCCCAGCGAAGGTGGCCTTCCCCGGACCATTTTCCAGGAAGCTGTTCAAACCGGCCCTGGCATCGTCGGTCGCGAACAGGCCAGCGAAGTTGAGCCGCTCGATCTCGAGCCCGGTGTCCAGGTCGGCCTCCAGGCCGCGGTCGATCGCCTCCTTGGCGGCTCGCAGCGCGATCGCCGGGCCGCCCGAGAAGCTGGCCGCCATCTCGCACGCGGTCGGGTAGACCTCGTCGTCTGCCACGACTTTGTCGGCCAGCCCGATCGCGAGCGCTTCGGCGGAGTCCACGAAGCGGCCCGAGTAGATCAGGTCCTTCGCCCGGGCCGGACCGATCAGCCGCGGCAGCCGCTGGGTACCGCCGGCGCCGGGGATGATGCCGAGCAAGATCTCGGGCTGGCCTAGCCTGGCTGTCTGGCCGACGACGCGGAAATCGGCACACAGGGCTAGTTCGAGGCCGCCGCCCAGCGCATATCCGGTGATCGCGGCGATCACCGGCTTCCCGATTCTCGCCACTGCGCTGAAGGTGTCCTGCAGCCGACGCGAACCGGTCATCGCCATCTGGGCGTACCCGAGGCTCGCCATCTCCTTGACGTCCGCGCCGGCCGCGAAAACCTTCTGGCCGCCGTACAAGACTACGGCGCGCACCTTCGGGTCGGCCGACACCTGTCGGGCGGCCGCGCCGAGTTCGTCCTGGACGACAGCGCTGAGCGCGTTCATCGGCGGCCTGTCCAGCCGGATCGTCGCCACGGCACCGTCGATCTCCACGCCCACCAGGTCACCCACTGCAGCACCTCCCATGCCGAGCCCCGATCCTACGCAGGCCGGCTGAAGGCGGGGCGCAGACTCACGAGACCAGCGGGCGTGCGCTCGGCAGGGCGTCCCGGCGGCGCGACTGGAAGCCCGGGCGCGGACGGCGGCACTCCGCCGGCGCGCCGACCGTCGGTGCTAGCTGGCGCGGCGAGCGATGCCCGCCGAGTAGGTTTGCAGGCCGCCGCGGCCGATGTGACAGGAATGCTGGCAGGTCAAGGACGTGCAATGGCTGGTTGTGCACGGATTCGCCCCCGCCGGGCCCGTGCACATCGCCAGCAGGCAAGCGGCAGACAGCGTGTAGTCGATCTCTACCACCCGGCCCGGTGCTGGCCGATCAGCCAGGACAAGGTCCGCCGCCTGCACCAGGGCTCTGGCCGCGGGCAGCAATCGCGCGGTCAGACTCGCCTTTGGAACCCGGCTGAGCGACCGGCCAGCACTCACCGCATCTGAACGCAGGAACGCCGCGAATGCCTCAAGGCACGCCTGGTCCTCCGTTGTGCGCGAGTGCTGGCCACGGCGCCTGCTGCCGCGGGCCTGCCGGGTTCCCTCCAGCGAGAGCATCACTCCCATTTGCTGCCCCCTCCTCGCTGCCAGCAAATGGCTGCGATAACTCGGGCTGTTAGCCTACTGCGAAGGATTGCGAAGGGTCAACAAGTTCGCGCGAAGTCTTGCCAGCTAGTTGGCGTCCTCCAGAGCCGCAACAAACCGGCGACTATCTGCAACTTTCTGACCCAGTCAGGGCTGGACATGGTGCGAAGTTCATGCGAAGGTTGCTGCATGAATGAGCGCCCAGAGCCACCCCCATGGGGCGCGCTCATTACGGCCGCCCTGGCCAGCGAAGCTATCTCAGCGCGCGAGGCCGCGCGCCGGGCCGGCCTGAGCGAAGGCAGGTGGCGGCAGATCACTGCCGGCTATCAGGTCGTAAGCCCGGGTGTCTACGCGCAGGTGCGCGGCCCAGCAGGCACGCTCGCCAGGATGGCCGCCGTCGTCGGCGTCACGCCGGATGAGCTACGGTCGGCTGGGCGCGACGATGCCGCGACCGTCCTCGCGGCCAGGCTGAACCGCAAGCCCGCAGACGATGAGATGCTCGAGCGGATCAAGGCGATGGACGCCGATCAGACGCGGGAACTGCTGGCGACGATCGCGGTCCGACTCGGCATCAGCCTGCCCGCTACCGCCCGTGAGGACGAGGAGAACGAGCGCAGGTACGGAACTTAGCCCGTGGACCACCGCGACCCGCTGACCTGAACCCGCCACGGGAGCCGCCCTGCGGGTGGCGGAGACCGGTTCTGGCCTGGCCTGCCGCTCGGCCGCGCCAGGGACTGGTGCCTTCCCGGCCCGCCCGGGCGTGTAACCGGAGCCACGGTATTCATGTGGGGCTCCGTCCGGGGAAGATGAGCCGACCGACGACGGCCAGGTTGAACAGTCCCAGGATGGCGACGACCCCGAACCGCATCGAGCCGGTCTGCGCGAACCGCCAGCCCGCGAGCGAAACCCACAGCAGGGCAAGCCCGCCGTTCCAGATCGTCACCCCCCACCAGAACCGGCGCGCGGCGTCGGATGGCCCGCGGCTCGGCCTCCACGACATCACCCGGTGCCGGGCGAAGTCCCAGATCCCCAGTGCCTGGGCCCAGCCGGCGGCTAGGGACAGAGGCCAGATGCGCGGGCTATAGGGCGAGTTATGCCATAGCGGATAGACCACGACGCTAATGAGCGCAACCGGGACTAGGAACAGCGCGTTTCTCAGCGTGATCTCGCCGGGCAGGCTTGCGAGCAGGATGACGGGGATCAGCGGCAGCATAAGGGTGCGCAGTGCCGTCATCAGGCTCCACAACCAGCCCGCGAGATACGGTAGCCGCCCCAGGCGCGCCATCGGCACCCGCCACATCTGATTGGTCCAGATCAGCGACGTGGCGCCACAGCACCGCCGGTATTGCTCCTGCATGAAGGCGTCGAGCGAGGCCGGGCATATCCCGGCCGCGAGCGGCACCGGCAGGTAGGCCAGCCGGTAGCCGTTGTATCGCGCGTCCAGACCGGAGTGAGCGTCCTCAGCGCGCGGGATCAAGGTAAAGCCGCCGGTGGGTGCCAGCGCAGCGCGCCGGTACACCGCGTTCGAGCCAACGCACAGCGCCGAGCCGAACCTGTCCGTGGACACCTGAACCACGCGGTGGAAGACCTCGAGTATGGGCCCGGCGGCGCGCTCGACCCAGGTCTGGCCAGCACTAGCGCGGAAGAACTTCGGGGTCTGTACGATGCCGACGGTCGGGTCGTCCAGGTAGGGCAGCGTCTCGGCCAGGAAGTCGGCGCGCGGCCTGAAGTCCGCATCAAACACCGCCAGTAGCGGCGCGCACGTACGGCCGAAGGCGTAATTGAGGTTCCCCGCCTTCCCGTTCTGTCGCGCGTCCGGCCGCCTCAGATAGGCGAAGCCGAGAGACTCGCTCATCTCAGCGGCTTCGTCGGACGGCCCGTCATCCAGCACGTACGCGCGAGCGACACCGGGGTAGGCGTGCACGACCTCGAAGACGCCAGTCCACGTGTTGCTGAGCACTCTCGTCGGCTCCCCGCAGATGGGCAGGTAGATGTCGACGTCGGGGAAGGTGACCGGCCGCCACGCCTTCACTCGCAGGACGTGCCTGGACAGATCGAAACCGCGGCCACCAAAGTTAACCGGCAGGCTCAGTGCCTGATATCCCGCGTAGACGGCCGTGAACAGGCAGAAGATCGCGAGGATGGGGTGGCTGATCTCCATCCACAGCTGCGAGACGACGATGCACGCCGCACTGACCGCCAGCGCCGCCGCCAGGAATGGCAGCGAGCGCCAGCCATAGGATGCCTTCTCCTGATCATCGGGTGGCGCGGGCAGTACCAGGCCAATCCGCCGATGATGCTTGCCGCGAGCGGTTTGAGCGGGCGCTGTCATTGGCCGCCCATTCTTACCCAGATCAGGTAGTCGCGCGCGCCGCCAGGCCTGGCTTGCCTGATGGAGTTAATGAGCCGGTAACGCACGGAAGGGTAACTAGACTTGTCAGCCAACCCGTGCCGAATGCCGGAGAAATATCCGTGCCTATTCGCGTCGGAATAACCGGCTAGTCCGGTGAGGGGATGAGAATTGCTGATATAGAAAGTCCTGTCGACCGGCACGCTGGCGGCCTGACGGCCCATGAGCTCCAAGCCTCGCAACGTGCCCCGTACTAGGACGCTGATCATGACCGGGTCAGCGCGGCGGAAGCGTATCTGGTCGCACTGGCCAGAGCCAGCATGGCTCGCGTGGCGGCGAGGGCGTCCGCCCGGTCTGCGGCCCGGCCGGCCGACAGGACCTGAGCCAGGTCGCGAGCGCCACCATGGCCACGGCCATCACGTCGTACGTCACGGGCGGGCCCAGATACTGAGTGCTGCTCACGCCGGCAAACAACGCGACGGCGAGCAGGGCTGCGCGCCGATCGCCCAGCCGCCTGGTGATCCCCTGTAACGCCGCGGTGGCGCCCGGCATCGTCGGCAGCGATGGCAGCCGAGCGGCCCCAAGCCCGCCCGTACTCGCCGCCATCACGCCGAGCGGCGCATAGACCGCCCGCGAGCTGGAGAAGTCGGTCGCAAAGTCGGGCGCCAGCCCGGCATGGATGTGGTGCGCGCGTTCCATCCGGCCGGCCCGCAAATAGAGCGTCTCGTCGGCGGACGGGAAGACGTCGACCGGCTCCGGCTCGGACAGCAAGGTCAGCGGCGGCCGGGCCTGCCGACCGGCAGTCACGGCTCGCGCTCGCACGGTGCTGACCTGGGGGGCCGACCCCCCAAGACCCCCCGCTGCGGTTGCTGATCCGGCGACCGGAGCGCAACCAGGGCCGACGGTCACCTCAGGCGCGGCAGCGCGCTGTCGGCCGTCATGCCGTGCAGGCCAACCCCGCTCACCTACCCCGGCGATGCATGACCCTGCCACATGGGCAGGGTCAACATGCAGTGCGGGCGGGGCTAGCCGAGCGAGCTGTACCTGCCCCAGGGCCACCTCTGGGGCAGGCGCTGGCTTAGTCACTCGCCGGCTGCGCGCGGCAGCGAAACGCCCTGCCAGCCGTTCAGGAAGCCGCGAACTTCGCTTTCGCTGTACCGGCGATGCCCGCCGGGCGTACGAATCGATGACAGCTTCCCGCCGCGAGCCCACCGAGTGACGGTCTTGGGGTCGACCCGAAGCATGGCGGCGACCTCGGCCGGGGTGAGCAGGCGGTTGTCCGGCTTAATCTGAGTTCTCACGAGGAGGGTCCTCTCACACTCGAAGGTAATGGCCGTGTAACAGAACGTGACGATCAGGGACCGTTACTGACCGACAGCGTTCTATCACAGGATGTCACATCGACCCTGGCTTTGCTGGAGTTCCAGTCCTCACGCGGAGAATTTCTATTGGCTGCCCGTTCGGCGGGTCCAGGCCAAGGCGCTAATCCCAGGTCAGCGCTTTACCGGACGGTTCAGGCAGCAATCGTTTTATGTCGCACTTACCGCTCGGTAATGGTAACTGACGACTCAAGCAGCGAAGCTCGCGCCTGAGCGGCCGACATGCTAAGCCCTTTTGGCGAGCCAGGAAAGGCAAACGACGAAGTCAGGAACGGCTAGGCCAGCGCAGCGGCTGGCCTCTGACTACCGAAGGTCACCGTTGAGCATTCCGGCCGGTGCCTCGGGGATGGTGACGAGTCCTAGCTCGGCCGGACCGGCGAGGAGCCGGTGACTCGGCAGAACCCTGACCGTGTACCCGAACGGCCCCGGTTGCCCGAGTTCGGCGGCACCCGAGTACCGCACTACGCCATCACCGCAAGCGGCGCCGTCCGGCTGCAGGACCGACCGCGCCGGGTCGATGATCTCGTCGGAGTCTCCGGCCCGCCCATAGACGACCTCCACGCACACGTCCGCAGGCGACAGCGTGCCGAGGGCGATGCTCGCCCGCACGATCAGTAGGCCGCCGGGGCTCAGGTCACCGTCGTCGGCCTCTACGTGCTCGATCCTGACGCCCGGCCACGCACCGGTCACGCGCCGCTTCCACGCGGCGAGTTCGCGCGCCCCGGCGTAGGCTCCGTCACCGCTGGAGCCTGACGGCTCGGCCAGCACCCTGGACACCTGCGCAGCGGGGGCGTACAACTCGGTCACGTATTGCCGCACCATCCGGGTCGCCAGCACCTTGGGCCCGAGCGTGCGCAGGGTGTGCGCGACCATCTCCAGCCACCGATCCGGCAAGCCGTCCGGGCCGACCTGGTAGAACATCGGCGCGACCGAGTTGCCCAGCAGGTCGTACAGTGCGGCCGCCTCCAGCTCGTCCCGCCTCGCCCGGTCGATGACGCCGTCCGCCGACGGGATCGCCCAGCCGTTGCGGCCGTCGTACCACTCATCCCACCAGCCATCGAGTACCGATAGGTTCAGCCCGCCGTTGAGCGAGGCCTTCATGCCCGAGGTGCCGGAGGCCTCCTGCGGACGGAGCGGGTTATTCAGCCAGACGTCGCACCCCTGCACGAGGGTTCGAGCCAGCGCGATGTCGTAATCAGGCAGGAAGACAATCCGGTGCCGCACCTGAGGGCCGTCCGAGAAGCGGACAAGGTCGGAGATCAGCTGCTTGCCGCTGTCGTCGGCGGGATGCGCCTTCCCGGCGACGACGATCTGAATCGGCCGGTCCGGGTCCAGCAACAGCCCGGTCAGGCGGGCCGGGTCATGCAGCATCATCGTGAGGCGCTTGTAGGAAGGCACCCGCCGGGCGAATCCTATCGTGAGGACCTTCTCGTCCAGCACGCTGTCGGTCCAGATGAGCTCAGCATCGGACGCACCGCGTTGCCGGCACGATGCCCGCAGCCTGCGGCGCGCCTGCTCGATCAGCCGCCTCCTCAGCACCCGCCTGACTTCCCACAGCCCGCGCGGGTCGGCGGCCACTCGCTGCCAGAACTCGGCGTCGTCGGTCGGGTCGGCGACGGTACGGGGCTCGGCAGCACTGGCTGCGGTAACCGTCCGCTCGTCCGCCAGCGCGATGATCTCCGGCGCCACCCACGTCGGCGCGTGCACGCCGTTAGTCACCGAGGTGATCGGGACCTCGGCCTCGTCGAAGCCGGGCCACAGCCCGCTGAACATGACCCTGCTCACGTGCCCGTGCAGCTTGCTGACCCCATTCACCCGCTGCCCGAGCCGCATGCCCATCACCGCCATGTTGAACACGCCGGGGTCGCCGCCCTGGTAGGTCTCGGCGCCAAGCGCCAGCACTCGGTCGGCGGGCAGGCCAGTCTCCGCTCCGTCGGTGACATTGCGGGCGACCAGGTCAAGCGGAAACCGGTCGATGCCAGCCGCTTCCGGAGTGTGGGTCGTGAACACGGTCCCGGCCCGGCACACCTCCAGTGCCTCGTCAAAATCCAGGCCCTGCCGCACGTACTCTCTGATGCGCTCCAGCCCGAGGAAGCCCGCATGGCCCTCGTTGGTGTGGAATACCTCGGGCGAGGGGAACCCGGTCTGCGCACAATACGCGCGCAAGGCACGGACGCCGCCGACGCCGAGGAGCAGTTCCTGCCGCAGCCGGTGGTCGGTGCCGCCACCATATAGCCGGTCGGTGACCTCGCGCAGGCTCGGATCGTTCTCTTCTACGTAGGAGTCAAGTAGCAGCAGCGGGACCCGGCCGACCTCGGCCACCCAGATCTGAGCGCTCAGCGTCAGGTCATCGGCCAGGCCGACGCGAACCCGGACGGCAGACCCTTCGTTACCCTCGCGCAGCAGCGTGAGCGGCAGCCCGTTCGGATCGGAGGCGGGGTACCGCTCGGCCTGCCAGCCCTCCAGCGAGAGCGACTGGGTGAAGTACCCGTGCCGGTACAGCAGGCCAACGCCGATCAGCGGCACGCCCAAGTCGCTGGCGGCCTTCAAATGGTCGCCGGCCAGGATGCCCAGCCCGCCGGAATATTGTGGCAGCGCCTCGGTGATGCCGTACTCGGGCGAGAAGTAGGCGATCGCCGACGGCAAGCCGGCGGCCGGACCCCCAGCCACCTGGTACCAGCGCGGCTCAATCAGGTAGTCCCGCAGCTCATTGGCGGCATCGGTCAGCCGGCGCAGGTACTGCCCGTCGGCGGCCAGCCCGGTCAGCCGACCCTGGTCGACGCCGGCGAGCAGGGCGACGGGGTCAGACTCGGCCAGTTCCCGGCTGCCGGGATCGATCGCGTCGAAGAGGGCCCTGGTCTGCGCGTGCCAGGACCAGCGCAGATTCAGCATCAGCGAGCGCAGCGGCTCGAGTGGTTCTGGCAACACGGGGTGGATGGTGAACCGGCGGATAGCTCTCACGGACAGCGACCTTAATGTCTACGTCGGGGTGATACGTCCGCGGCCCCCGGCAACCGGCTGACTTCCCACTGGGACGGTGCATGCCCGGGCAGGCCGGGATTCATGCCAGCGAGCCCCGGCGCGCATTGGCCGCCGGGCGGATGGGTAACTTTCATCCGTGATCGGACGGATCCCCATTCTGGACATACAGCCGGTGGTGCAGTGCGGTGATCTGCCAGCCAAGGCGGTCACCGACGAGACATTCCAGGTCACTGCCACGGTGTTCCGCGAAGGGCATGAGATGCTCGGCGCCGCTGTAGTGCTCACCGATCCCGACGGGGCCGAGTCCCTGCCGACGATCATGTACGAGCTGGCGCCGGGAACCGACCGCTACGGCGCGGAGGTCACGCCGGACCGCGAGGGCCTGTGGCATTTCCGGGTCGAGGCGTGGGGTGACCGGATCGCGCACTGGCGGCATGACGCCGCGATCAAGATCCCCATCGGCCAGGACGCCGAGCTGATGCTGGCCGAAGGGGCGCTCCTGCTGGAGCGCGCCGCAGCCCCGATCGCGCCCGAGTCGATGCCGCCAGCCAGGGCGCGGGAAGCGCGCGCTGCCCGGAAGGCTCTGCGCGCCGCCGCCCGCCAGCTGACCGACTCCGAGGCGCCGCCGGTCGGCCGGCTGGCGATCGCCACCAGCCCGGCGGTGGACGCCGCGCTGGCGGCGTTTCCGCTACGCGAGCTGCTGACCTGCTCGCAGGAGTGCCCGCTGATCGTAAACCGCCAGCGAGCGCTGTACGGGTCGTGGTATGAGTTCTTCCCGAGGTCCGAGGGTGCGCAGGTTGACCCAGCGCACCGCCGCAAGCCGAAGTCAGGCACGCTGCGAACCGCGGCCAAGCGCCTGGACGCCATCGCCGAGATGAGCTTCGACGTGGTGTACCTGCCGCCAATCCACCCGATCGGCCGCACCGAGCGCAAGGGCCGGAACAACACGCTCGTGGCCAGCTCGGCCGATCCCGGCTCGCCCTGGGCCATTGGCTCCCCGGAGGGTGGCCACGACGCCATCGACCTCAGTCTCGGTACGTTCGCCGACTTCGACGCGTTCGTCGCCAGCACCCGCGAGTTGGGCATGGAGGTCGCGATGGACCTCGCGCTGCAGGCTTCGCCCGACCATCCGTGGGTCGGCAAGCACCCTGAGTGGTTCACCACCAGGGCCGATGGGTCGATTGCCTATGCCGAGAACCCACCGAAGAAGTACCAGGACATCTACCCGCTTAACTTCGACAACGACCCTGAGGGCATCTACGCCGAGGCGCTCAGGCTGGTCCGGCTCTGGATGGATCACGGGGTGAGGATCTTCAGGGTTGACAATCCGCACACCAAGCCGCTGCCGTTCTGGCAGCGGCTGCTGGCCGAGGTCGCGCAGACAGATCCGGACGTGCTGTTCCTGGCCGAAGCGTTCACCAGGCCCGCGATGATGCACACCCTCGCCAAGATCGGCTTTCATCAGTCCTATACGTACTTCACCTGGCGCAATACGGCAGCGGAGCTGACCGAATACCTGCAAGAGCTGTCCGGCCCGGCGGCCGCCTACATGCGGCCCAACCTCTTCGTCAACACGCCCGACATCCTGTCCCAATACCTACAGCACGCCGGACCTGGCGCGTTCCGGGTCAGAGCGGTCCTTGCCGCGATGCTCTCGCCGTCCTGGGGCGTCTACTCCGGTTATGAGCTGTGCGAGAACATTCCGCTGGTACCTGGCAGCGAGGAGTACCTGGACTCCGAGAAGTACGCCTATCGTCCGCGCGACTGGGACGGGGCGGCCGAACTGGGCCTGACCATCGCTCCGTTCATCACCAGGCTGAACGAAATCAGGCGCGCGCACCCGGCCCTCCACTGGCTGCGGAACCTGCGCTTCCACTACAGCGACCAGCCTGACATCCTCTGCTTCTCCAAGCGAACTGGCCCGCCCCAGGCTGCCGTCGCCGACACGATTCTCGTCGTGGTAAACCTGGAGGCCGTTGGTACGCGTGAGGCTACTGTCTGGCTTGACACCGATGCGCTGGGCGTCGACGCGGACGCTGGGTTCACGGTCACTGACGAACTGACGGGAGAGGCTTACCGCTGGGGCCGGGCCAACTACGTGCGGCTTGATCCAACGGTCGCGCCCGCACACATCTTTACCGTGCGCTGACCGAAACCCACCTACCCCGGCGCACGGCGGACGGCAGGAACCAGGGAAGCTGGAAGCGGGACCACAGGCGCTCCCTGCGCCCGGTGTCAGCAGAAACCACAGGCAGTATGCAGCAGGAGCGGGAGTGACCAACGCTACGCATCCGGCTCGCGAGCGCAAGGCAGCAGAGCCGGAGCCGGAGTTCGAGACGGCGGCGACCGAGCCCGTACCCGACTCCTTCTCGTTCGAGACTCCGAGGGACCCGTACTGGTTCAAGCGCGCGGTCTTCTATGAGGTCCTGATCCGCGGCTTCCACGACTCCAACGCTGACGGCACAGGGGACATCAGGGGGTTGATATCGCGGCTGGACTACCTGCAGTGGCTTGGCATCGACTGCATCTGGCTGCTGCCGATCTACGAGTCCCCGCTGCGGGACGGCGGATACGATATATCCGATTTCACCGCTATACTGGGTGAATTCGGTACCATCGGCGACTTCGTCGAACTGGTCGAGCAGGCCCACGCGCGCGGCATGAGGGTCATCGCCGACCTGGTCATGAATCACACGAGCGACCAGCATCCGTGGTTCCAGGCCTCCCGCAGTGACCCGGACGGGCCATTCGGCGACTTCTACGTCTGGTCAGACACCGACGACCGGTACGCCGACGCACGGGTGATCTTCGTCGACACCGAGCAGTCCAACTGGACCTTCGACCAGGTCCGCGGTCAGTACTACTGGCACCGGTTCTTCTCCCACCAGCCAGACCTTAACTATGAGAACCCGGACGTGCAGGAAGCGATGATCGAGGTGCTGCGGTTCTGGCTCGATCTCGGCATCGACGGGTTCCGGCTCGACGCGGTGCCCTACCTGTACGAGCGGGAGGGCACCAACTGCGAGAACCTGAAGGAGACCCACGAGTACATCAAGCGGGTGCGGGCCGAGATCGACCGGCTCTACCCCGACCGGGTGCTGCTGGCCGAGGCGAATCAGTGGCCAGCCGACGTCGTCGAGTATTTCGGCGATCCAGGCTCTGGCGGCGACGAGTGCCACATGGCCTTTGACTTTCCGCTGATGCCGCGAATCTTTATGGCCGTCCGGCGCGAGCAGCGCTACCCCATCTCAGAGATCATGGCGCAGACGCCGCAGATCCCGTTCGGCTGCCAGTGGGGCATCTTCCTGCGCAACCATGACGAGCTGACGCTGGAGATGGTGACCGACGACGAGCGCGACTACATGTACGCCGAATACGCCAAGGACCCGAGGATGAAGGCGAACATCGGCATCCGCCGGCGGCTCGCCCCGCTGCTGGACAACGAGCGAGATCAGCTCGAGCTGTTCACGGCGCTGCTGCTCTCGCTGCCCGGCTCGCCGGTGATCTACTACGGCGACGAGATCGGCATGGGCGACAACATCTGGCTTGGTGACCGCGACGGCGTACGCACGCCCATGCAGTGGACGCCGGACCGGAACGCGGGGTTCTCCGTGTGCGACCCGGCCCGCCTGTACCTACCGGTGATCATGGATCCGATCTACGGCTTCCAGGCCCTGAACGTCGAGGCGCAGGAGCGCAGCCCCGGGTCATTGCTGAACTGGACGAGGCGGATGATCGGCATCCGCAAGCAGCACCCCGTCTTCGCCCTGGGCAGCTACGACGAGCTGAATTCGTCCAACCCGAGCGTGCTGGCCTTCGTCCGCGAACGCCGGGAAGGCGAAACGCTGCCGCCCGGCACCGATTCCTCGGGCCACGACGCCATGGGTACCGACACCATGCTGTGCGTGAACAACCTGTCCAGGTTCCCGCAGCCGGTGGAACTCGACCTGAGCCGCTATGCCGGATATACGCCGGTCGAGTGCACTGGAGGAGTCTCGTTCCCGCCCATCGGCGAGCTGAGCTACCTGCTGACGCTGCCTGGGCACGGGTTCTACTGGTTCACCCTGCAGCCGCCGGGCCAGCCCTGACGCTGGAGGCTTCTCAGCCGGTCAGCACAGCCGCCAGGCGGGGCAGGAAGTACTCCCAGCCCTCACGGTGCTCCGCCCGCGCCGCCCGGCCGCCTTCGTCCTCAGCATGCGGCCCGTGCTCGATGGCCAGCGCGGTGCTGCCGTCGCCGACCGCGGCGACCTCCACGGTGACCGATCTCGGCGGCAGCTCGGGCTGATGCGCCCAGGCCCAACTGAACTCCAGCAAGCTGGCGGGCTGGTACCTGAGCACCCGGCCGGTCATCCGGGCAGG
Organism: Streptosporangiaceae bacterium; assembly: GCA_030041135.1. Lineage (GTDB taxonomy): Bacteria > Actinomycetota > Actinomycetes > Streptosporangiales > Streptosporangiaceae > JAJYUU01. Next base: position 14,161 of record JASHOL010000328.1, read on the forward strand.
AATGCCAGCGAACCAGACGTCATAGCGCCCCCCCGGCCTCAACTCGGCCGTCAGCTCCGCGTTGCCCCACCAGCGGGCCAACAGGTCAGGCGCGGTGAACGCCTGCAGCGCGCGTTCAGGAGTGCATCCGGGCAGTAGGAGCGCAGCGCGCACCGCCTGGCCGTCATCTCGCACCGTCACGCTCGTCATCGCCGCATCGTCTCTCCGCACGTCAGCCGATCAGCTCTCGCAGTGCCGGCAAGAACCCGGACGTATCATCACACGCGCACGACCGGAATGCGGTGAAACCAACATCCCGTCAGCCCTCACTTCGCCAAAGTGCGGCTGCTTGACGGGCGACAGAGCGGGCCGCCGAACGCCGTGTCCGCGTTGCCGCTGCGGACGTAGCGGCCCGGGCCATCCGAACGCCCAGACGCCGGACCGGCCCGTCCCCATCGGATTCATGATGCGCCCAGTTATGGGCATGCTGGTGTAAACGATTCGCGTGGCCGTGCCATGTCGATGCTTTCGCCGGGAAAGTAGGGCACGCGTAGGGCGGGAGGTGTGGCAGGCGTGACCGAAACCGTGGCCGAGGCCGTGATGCAGGACATGCTGGCCCAGTGGCTGCCGCGGCAGCGCTGGTTCCCCGGCCGCGGCACTGCCGTCGGCAAGCTCGGGATCATCTCAGACGTGCCCCTGTTGGCCGGCGATCCGCAGCTGCGCCACCTGGTCATCGAGATCCAGCAGACGGGCGGCCCGGCGCGGTTTCAGGTTCTCGTCGGCTCCAGCAGCGAGCCGCCACCTGCGATCGGCAACCCCGCTGGCAGTGATGCGGTAATCGGCAGGCTGGCCGACCTGACGGTTTACGACGCATTGCACGATCCCGAACTGGCCGCGGTACTGCTGCGAGGAATCGCCGGTCAGCGCCGGGCCGGACCGCTGCGGTTCGTCCGCGAGCCGACCGCGCCGGTGGCCGACCTCCCGGCCGACGGCCGGCTGCTGGCCACCGAGCAGAGCAACACCAGCCTTGTCTTCGGTGATGCCGCCATCCTCAAGGTCCTGCGGCGGCTATTCGCCGGCGCCAACCCGGATCTGGAGGTCGCGGACGCGCTGGCGCGGCTGGGCTCTGACCGCGTCGCCGCGCCGTTCGGCTGGATCGAGACCGAGCTGGACGGAGAGCCGGTGCTGCTGGCCGTGCTGTCGGAGTTCCTGGCCGGCGCCCACGAAGGCTGGAGCCTGGCCCTGCAGAGCCTGTCCAGGCTCTACACCCGGCTGGGCAGCTACGGGCACGAGTACCTGACGATGCCAGTGCCGCGCAACGGCGCCCGCCCCGAGGCCGGAGTCGGCCTGCCCTTCGTCGGCGACGCCCGCGAACTCGGTCTGGCGACCGCGCTGATGCACGCCGACATGGTGACCGCTTTCGGCCGCCGGGACATGATGCCATCCGAACGTGGCGCCATGGTCTCCGCGCTCACCAGCAAGCTGGACGCGGCCGTAGCCCTGGTGCCCCAGCTCGGCGCGCACGCGGAAAGGATCTCCGCTGCCTATGCCGACCTGGCGGCGCTGAAGGAGCCCGTCCCGGTGCAGCGCATTCATGGCGACTACCATCTCGGCCAGGTCATGAGAAGCCGACGTGGCTGGGTGGCACTCGACTTCGAGGGGGAGCCGGCCGCGCCGCTGGCCGAGCGCCGGGCACTGGCCCCAGCGATGCGGGACGTCGCCGGGATGCTGCGCTCATTTGACTACGCTGCCCGCCACCAGCTGATCGGCCACCCGCGAGCGCAGGACCTCTTCTCCGCAGCCGACTCCTGGGCGCGGCAGTGCCAGGACGCGTTCTGCGCCGGCTACGCCGCCGGAGCCGGGACAGACCCTCGCGACCACGCGGCACTGCTGCGCGCGCTGACTCTCGAAAAGGCGGTCTACGAAGTGATCTACGAGTACCGCCACCGGCCGACCTGGCTGTCGATACCGCTGGACTACGTGGCGACGGCATGACGAGCGACGAGGGAAGGCGCCACCTTGGGGCGCCCCGATGGCGAGCGGGTGATACAGCATGACGGCGCCGGCCCATCAGACCGACCAGATCAGCCACGCTGAGATCGATGCGCTGCTCGCCGGGCACCACCATGACCCGCACGCCCTGCTCGGCGCGCATCCCGGACCGGCCGGCGTGACCATCCGGGCTCTGCGCCCGCTCGCAGAGACCGTCACGGTCGTGCTCGCCGACGGCAGCCGGGTGGCGATGAACCACGTGCACCAGGGCGTCTTCTCCGCGGTGGTGCCGGGCACCACGGTGCCCGAGTACCGGATCGCGGTGACCTATCCCGGTATGCCGGAGACGGTGACCGACGACCCGTACCGGCACCTGCCGACGCTCGGCGAGATGGACCTGCACCTGATCGGCGAGGGCCGGCACGAGACCCTCTGGACCGTGCTCGGCGCCCGCGTCCGGCCCGAGGCAGGCGGCACGTCCTTCGCCGTCTGGGCGCCGAACGCTCGTGGTGTGCGGGTGATCGGCGACTTCAATCACTGGGACGGCCGGGCGCACCCGATGCGATCGCTGGGCTCATCTGGAGTCTGGGAGCTGCTGATCCCCGGGATAGGCCCAGGAGCAACGTACAAATACGACATCTGCGGACCCGGCGGGACCTGGCATCGCAAGGCCGACCCGATGGCGGGCCTGGCCGAGCGGCCGCCTGCCACGGCGTCGGTCGTCACCCAGTCCCGCTATCAGTGGGGCGACCAGGATTGGCTGGCCTCGCGGGCAGACCGGGATCTGCTCGTCAACCCGATGAGCGTGTACGAGGTGCATCTCGGCTCCTGGCGGCCTGGCCTGTCCTACACCGAGCTGGCGAACCAGCTCACGAGCTATGTCACCGAGATGGGATTCACTCACGTCGAGTTCCTGCCGGTGGCCGAGCATCCGTTCGGCGGCTCCTGGGGTTATCAGGTGACGTCGTACTACGCCCCGTCCGCGCGCTTCGGCACGCCCGACGAGTTCCGCTACCTGGTGGACTGCCTGCACCGGGCCGGCATCGGGGTCTTCCTCGACTGGGTACCTGCGCACTTCCCGCGAGATTCCTGGGCGCTCGCGCGTTTCGATGGCACTGCGCTCTACGAGCACGCCGACCCGCAGCGCGGCGAGCACCCGGACTGGGGGACGCTCATCTTCGATTTCGGCCGTCCCGAGGTGCGCAATTTCCTCGTCGCCAACGCCATCTACTGGCTCGAGGAGTTCCATGCTGACGGGCTGAGGGTCGACGCGGTTGCGTCCATGCTGTACCTCGACTACTCGCGCAAGGACGGCCAGTGGTCGCCGAACTCTCTCGGGGGCCGGGAGAACCTGGACGCGGTCTCGTTCCTGCGCGAGGTGACCGCGACGTGCTACAAGCGGATGCCGGGCATCGCCATGATCGCGGAGGAGTCCACCGCCTGGCCGGGCGTCACCCGGCCAGTCCACCTGGGCGGGCTGGGATTCGGCCTGAAGTGGAACATGGGCTGGATGCACGACACACTGGCCTATCTGGCTCGCGACCCGGTCCACCGCAGCTATCACCAGGACGAGATCACCTTCTCGATGATCTATGCCTACAGCGAGAACTACGTGCTGCCGCTGTCGCACGACGAGGTGGTGCACGGCAAGGGCTCCCTGCTGCGCAAGATGGCCGGGGATGAGTGGCGCCAGTTCGCCGGGCTGCGCTCGCTGTTCGGCTACATGTGGGCGCACCCGGGCAAGCAGCTGCTGTTCATGGGCGGCGAGCTCGGCCAGGGCGATGAATGGTCCGAGCAGAGCGGAGTCCAGTGGCACCTGCTCGAGTACCCGGTCCACGCGGGTATCCAGCAGCTGGTCATGGACCTCAACCAGGTATACCTGCAGCGGCCCGCCCTCTGGCAGCAGGACAGCGCGCCGGCGGGCTTCGAGTGGATCGATGCCAGCGACCGGTCAGGCAACGTGCTGTCGTTTCTGCGCTACGGCACCGACGGCAGCGTGCTGGCGTGCGTGTGCAACTTCTCCGCAATGCCGCACTACGACTACCGCATCGGCCTGCCGTCGGCCGGCACTTGGGCCGAGCTGATCAACACCGACGCCGAAGCCTACGGCGGCAGTGGGCTCGGCAATTACGGCGCGGTCGAGGCGGTCGACGCGCCCTGGCACGGTCGGCCCGCCTCCGCAGCGCTCACGATCCCGCCGCTCGCCGTGCTCTGGCTCGCGCCGAGGCGACCGGATAACGAGCCGCCCACCGGCCTGCAGACCGGCGCTGATACCGCAGATGGTCATGTTGGGCACATGTAGGGCACCCTGCGTTTGTGGTCAAGACGTCCGTCTGCCTGCCCGATGAGCTGAAGAACCGCTTGTCGCGAGCTTCCCAGGTCTCCGGCGAGTCGTAGGCAAGCATGATCGGGAGGGCGACCGCCGTGCCACCGGTATGTTGGCGCAGTGGCACCCGTGACCTTCGGCAGCTTCTTCGCCGCCACCGCCGAAACCGCGGGCGCGCTGACTGGCCTGCTGTTCGTGGCCCTTTCGGTATCCCCGCATCAGGACCGGGCCGTCGGCCCGGCCGTCATTCACGAGGTTCGCGCGGCCGCAGCGCTGCTTGCGTTCACCAACGCGCTGTTCGTCTCGCTGTTCACTCTGGTGCCGGGCACCAGCACCGGCTATCCGTCGGTCGTGCTCGGCGTGATCGGCATATTGTTTACCGCAGCTGCCATCCGCTCGATCCGGACGAGCGAGTCGACCCGGCGTCAGCAGGCGCGACAGATCGGCCTTATCGGCGTGCTGCTGCTGATCTTCGGCACCGAGTTCGTCAGCGGCATCGCGGCGATCAGCCTCCCGAACCACGCCGGACCGGTACAGGTTATCGGTTACGCCGTGGTTACCTCGCTGGTCGTCGGCGTCGCCAGGGCCTGGGAACTCGTCGGCCGGAGGGATACAGGCATCCTCGCCTCGCTCGCCGTGCTGGCCGGCCGCCAGCAAAAGGCCGACCCGGTATCCGATGACGGGCCCGAGCCACGGCAGGAAGGCCCCGGCAGCAAGTGACCAGCGCGAGGCGCCGCGCGGCCGGTCAGCTCACTTCGGCAATGCGGGCCTCGACCAGGCGGCCGGCCTGGACTCGCAGCACGCCGAGCGTGCCGTTCGGCTGGCGCCGCCGGTCCGTCGGCGAGCCGGGATTGAAGATCCGCAGTCCCTCGCCCGCCTGATCAAGCGGGATGTGCGAGTGCCCGAAGACGACGAGCTCCGCCTGAGGGAACGTGCGGCGCAGCCGCTGCAGTCGGCCATTCGCCTGACCGCCGTCGTGGACCATCGCGACCCGCAGCCCGCCGACATCAAGCTCCAGGGTCGGCTCTGCGCCCCAGCTCGCCACGTCTGGTACGTCATTGTTGCCGAGCACCGCCCGCACCGGCCCGTACTCGCTCAGCTCGTCCAGGACCGAGGCCGTGCACACGTCACCCGCATGCAGGATCAGATCGGCGCCGCGCAGGTGCTCGGCCACCCTGGGCGGGCACGACTTCCAGCGCCTCGGTGCGTGAGTATCGGAGAGTACGACAACCCGCATGCGTACCGTCCTGTCGCGGTCAGCGGACCTCGGTACGGTGCGAGACGGCCCGGTGGCCTGCGCGCCGGGCCAGCGCCCCCCAAGAGTGGAACCAGACCGCGGCCAGCTCGCCGCGCCTGGCATCTTCGGCCATGCGCTCCGCGCGGCTCTTGGCCCGCTCCGACTGATAGAGCGCGTAGCCGTGATAGCCGATCATCAGCTTTTCCTCCGTCGAGATCGGGATGGGCCCGAATTTCGACGGGCGTCTTCCCGGCTTTATGGCCAGGCTAGACGACGGTACTGACAGTCTCTGAGCCGTACGCGGGCTGACGGTGGCGGCGATACGGGTCGGACCCGGTCACCACCCGACAGCCCCGTCCACCAGCTCACGGACGAGGTCGGCATGCCCGTTGTGCCGCGCGTATTCCTCGATCATGTGCGTGTAGATCCAGCGAAGCGACACCGGCTCGCCCCGCCTCGTTCCGGTGTAATCAAGGTTTTTAGCTGCCGCGTTCGCCCGGCTCCGCTCGCACTCGGCGTGCCACGCTGCCAGGTCGGCCTGCCAGTCCGCGTCGTCAAGGGGCACGAGCTCGCTGTCCTCCACGTCGGGATCGACCCAGATGAACGGCGTGTCGGGGGCCGAGAGCAGCACGCGGGAGAACCAGTTGCGCTCGACCTCGGCCATGTGGCGCACCAGCCCGTGGAGCGAGAGCCTGGAGGTCGGCACCGGCCTGGCCTTCCGTCCCGCGTCGTCAAGTCCCTCGCACTTGAGGAGCAGCGTTACCCGGTGGAAGTCGAGCCAGGCTTCCAGCATCTCCCGGTCGGCCAGCACATACGCCGGTTCGGTTCGCCGCGAATCCGTCAGGTCCTCTACCATCCAGGCCGCCGCCCCTCTTGTTCCTGTCTCCCGCGTCATACTCGCGTGCAGTGGCAATGGCATGCCAGCCGTTTTCGCCGCCGCGGAGTCGCCTCCGGGCCGCGCGCGGGCGACCCCGCCGAGCCGACGCTCAGAGCAGGCCGAGCAGCCAGGAAGGGCCGGCCACCAGCGCGCCGGCGGCCTCACACCGCTGCCGCAGCTCACGGTCCGCGGTAACCACGATCCGGCGCCCGGATATCTGCTCCGCCAGCTTGGCGATCGCGTCATCGCCCGAGCCAGTGGCCGCCAGGACCCGGACCCGTCCTCTGCTCCCGTTTGCGTCGGCGGCCGGCCGTGCGGCTCCCTCCACCACGAGCACGATGTCGGGCAGCCAGGTCATCCTGAGCGTGGCCGAAGTGCGGCGCTTGACCCGCCGCAGCGGCGGCTCCTCCGATCCCGGCAAGGCGGGCGCTGCCGGCAGCCCGCCGAGCGTTGCCGCTTCTTCGCCCGGCTCGCCGGGTAGGCGCGACAGGCCGTCAAGAGCGAGCGGCTCGAGCTGGTCACGCAGACGCACCGCGGCCCCGACCCGGTCGCGCCACCAGCCGTCGGGTCGCGAGCCCACGACATTCGCCCCGTCAACGATGATCGTCAAGGGCTCCAGGCAGTCACGCAGCTCGGGCCAGTGCTCGGCGAATCCCGGATGCAGGTTCAAGCCCGTCACCTCCTGCGGTCGCACCCAGGCAACATCCTCGGTCTCGTCGTAGTCTGACTCAACCTCGAACGAGCCAGCCGCCTGGGCGAGCACCGTCGTGTAAGACCAGCCGCCGTGGTCATCGGTGAAGGTGCCGCGCGGCTGCACCAGTTCCGGCGGCACGCCGCATTCCTCTGTCGCCTCCCGGAGCGCGGCGCTCAAAATCGACTCGTGGCTGTCCCGCGCTCCGCCGGGCATGCCCCAGGTGCCACCATGGTGGCTCCACCAGGTGCGCTGCTGCAACAGGATCGGGCCCCCGCCTGCGACGTAGGCAAGCAGGCCAGCCGCGCCGTACCGGCCCCAGTGCCTGTGTCCGAGCTCGCAGCGGACCCAGCCGTTCCCGTCCCGGCTAGCCATCGGCACCGACCCCGGCGCTGGCCTGCGACGCTATATAACGCAGGCCGTCCATGATCAGGTCGGGCAGGCGGCCGGCCTGATGGCCCCGAGATGCCTCGACCGCGAGAACGGACGCGCCGCTGATGCCGACCAGCACATCGTCGGGAGATACGCCATGCCGCAGCAGTCGACGAATTTATCCATCCTCCGTTTAGATTAACGGCGAACCGGAGGGTCCTCCGATTAGTCATCGTACATTTCGCGCAGTACGGCGTGTACGCCAACGAAGCGCCAGCCGCCCGCAAAGGCTGCGCCATGACTACCATCGATCACCACCAGGAGCGGCAGTGCTGCAAACACCCGACGTGCGGCAAATATCCCATGTGCCGCACCCCGCAGCGCACAGGGGACGGCCCGGAGGCGGCATGGCGCCTTTAGGAAGTTTCTGAGCAGACCGTCGCCGACTTCCCTGAGGGCATCAGCCTAGGCTGTAGGGCATGCCAGATTCCTATCTCCCCGCGCCGCTGGCCAAGTTGCGCCAGCAGTTGACGGCGCCGTTGATACTCGAACTCGACCTCACCGATGGCATCATCGAGTCCCGGCCCACGGATCCCGTCTCGGCCGTCATGGCGCGCAACCGGGTGGTCCTCGCCGAGGTGCTCGAGGCGCTGCGCCGGGCCCGCGACGACTATCGCGTCGTCGCACTGGTCGCCCGCCTGGGCGGCAAGGGCATCGGCCTGGCCGCCGTGCAGGAGCTGCGCCTCGCGGTCAGGGATTTCGCCGGGGCGGGCAAGTCGACCGTCGCCTGGGCCGAATCCTATGGCGAGTTCTCGGCCGGCAACGTGCATTACTACCTGGCCACCGCGTTCGACACAGTCTGGCTGCAGCCCTCCGGCGACCTCGGGCTCACGGGGATCGCGGTAGAGCGGGTGTTCCTGCGCGGCGTGCTCGACAAGCTCGGCGCCGACTTCGAGGTTGCCAAGAGGTACGAGTACAAGAGCGCAGCCGAGCAGCTCACTGAGCACGGATTCTCCGGGCCGGCCAGGGAGGAGACCGAGCGCCTGACCGCGTCGGTCACCGAACAGCTGGCGCAGGCGATAGCCGAGCGACGCAAGCTCACGCCGGGCAAGGTGATGGAGTTGATCGACGCCGGCCCGTTCCTGGCGACCCAGGCCCAGGAGAACGGGCTAGTTGATCACCTCGGTTACCGCGACGAGGTCTATGCCGCGGTGCGGAAGGAAGCTGGGCCGGACGCGATCCTGCAGTACGTCGGCCGGTACCAGCGCAACAAGGTGATGATCGAACGCGCCCGGAAGGCCGCGGCTACGTTCCCGGCCGGGCCCCGGCAGGAGCCCGCCGTGGCGCTGATCTACGCGACCGGGCCCATCCGGCGCGGCCGGAGCGGTCGAAGCCCGCTCGGGGGCAGCTCGATGGGCTCAGACTCGATCGCGGCCGCGATCAGGAACGCCGCCAAGGACCCGCACGTGCGGGCGATCCTCCTGCGGGTGAACAGTCCGGGCGGATCGTACGTTGCCTCGGACACGATCTGGCGCGAGGTTGTCCGGGCCAGGGCGGGAGGCACCCCCGTGGTGGTGTCCATGGGCGACGTCGCCGCGTCCGGCGGTTACTTCATCTCGATGGCCGCGGACGTGATCGTGGCCCAGCCCGGCACCGTAACCGGGTCGATCGGCGTGATTACGGCCAAGCCGGTGCTCGGCGAGGCGCTCGGCCGGGCCGGGGTCAGCAGCGATCTGGTGTCCCAGGGTGCGCACGCCGCGATGTTCTCGCAGCAGCGCCCGTTCACCGACGACGAATGGGCTCTGGTGAACGGCTGGCTTGACCATATTTATACCGATTTCACCACCAAAGTGGCGACGGGGCGGGGCATGACCTCGGAGCAGGTCCACGAACTCGCGAAGGGCCGAGTCTGGAGCGGCGCGGACGCTCACGCCCGCGGCCTGGTAGACGAGCTCGGCGGTCTGGAGCGCGCCGCGGCGATCGCGCGCCGGCGGGCCGGGCTACCCGAGACGGCCAGCCTGCGCGTATACCCGCGCGCCCGCCCGCTGGAGCGCCTGGTCCCCTCGAGTTCCAGCGAGGGTCACGGCGCTGCGGCCGCCAGCCTGTTCGCCGACGTCTGGGGCCCAGCCTGGCAGGTCGCGGCCAAGGCCGGGCTGCATCCGCGCGGTCCGCTGATGTTGCCTGGCTCGTGGACGTTTGAATGACGGAACGGGGTGGCGGCCCCGGCGAACCTCGTTCTTATCGCGAAGCACTCGATGCCTGGCCGGGCGCAGTGACGCTGCTCACCATCGCCGACGGCAGGGACGACATTGGCGCGACTGTCAGCGCGTTCTGCCCGGTCTCGGCCGACCCGCCGCTTGTGCTGGTCTCGCTCATCGCCGCGTCCTACCCGGCGGAAGTACTCGGCAGGCTTGCCTGGTTCGCGGTCACATTGCTGGCCGACAGCCAGCGGGTGCTCGCCGGCCGGTTCGCGGCGGCAGGCCGGCCGGGCGCGCGGCTGCTGCTTGACGGGGTCGCGCACGGTCGCGGCCGCGCATCGGGAGCGCTGATCCCCGACGGCGGGCTGGCCGCCTTTGAGTGCGAGGTCACCTCACGCGTTCCGGCCGGCGACCACCTGCTGCTCGTCGGGCAGGTCCGGGCGGTCCCCTATGTGGCCGAGGCCGGGCGGCCGCTAATCCGGTACCGCGGCGGCTACCTGCGGTAACGCCTGCCGCGCGGCGCCGCGATGCCCCGTCGATGCCCGCCTGCCCGGTGTGCGATCCGACCGGCCCGGGTAGACCCGCTAGCCGGGGGACCTTCCGGGGGGACGGTGCGCACACGGATCACGGCCGCGCTGGCCGCGGTGAGCCGACGCACCTTGGGCCGCCGCGGCGGCCCGGCAGCGACCCCGCAAGCGGGCAGCAGCCCGGCCGAGCTTGAGGCGCGGGCAGCCCGCGCGCTGGTCGAGACCGATGATGCGGTCAAGACCAGCGATCAGGAACTCGGTTTCGCCGAGGCCAGGTTCGGCGCGCATGCCGTGGCGCCGTTCTCGGCTGCGCTGAATTCCGCGCGGGCTGAACTGGCCGAGGCGTTCACGTTGCGCCAGCAGCTCGACGACCAGATGCCCAGGCCCGAGCGAGTGCAGCGCAAAATCCTGGCTGAGATCTCGCGCAGATGCGGCGCGGCTAACCGGGCACTCGACGAGCAGTCCCCGGCATTCGACCGCCTGCAGGACCTTGAGGCGCGCGCGACCGAGACCCTGGCCGAAGTCGACCATTACGTGACGCAGCAGTCAACGCGCCTGGATACCTCAGAGCAGATACTCGCCAAGGTCGCGGCCAGGTACACGCCCGATGCGGTGTCGACCGTGGCTTCCAATCCCGGCCAGGCCGGCGAGCGGCTCGAGTTCGCCAGGGCCAGCCTGACCGAAGCAGCACGGGCGCTGTCATCCGACGAGACCGGCCAGGCGGCGGTCTTCTTGCTGGCAGCAGAGTCCGCGGCGGACCAGGCGGAGTCGCTGCTGAACGGGATCGAGCATATGGAGGCCGGGCTGACGCAGGCCGCTTCGGCTCTTCCGGCCGCGTTGCGCGAGATCGACGTGGAGGTCGCCGAGGCCCCGGTGCCGACAGCCGGCAGGCCAGACGAACGCGCGGGCAGGGTCAGCCGGGCCAGGGCCGTCGCCTCGGCCGTCCGCGACCAGATGCAGTCACGTGAGCCCTTCGACGCGCTGACGGCGCTGCGCGAGCTCGGGGAAGCTGATGCGGCCCTCGACCGCGCGCTGGCCAGCCGCAGGACCGAGCGTGATCGCCAGGACCGGGCCAGGGCGGTACTCGACCAGGTGATGCTGGTCGCGCGCAGTGCCATCACGGCAGCCGAGGACTTCATCACCACGCGGCGCGGCGGCGTCGGCGCGACCGCGAGGACGCGGCTGGCCGAAGCACACCGGCATTTCCGGCAGTCGATCTCACTGGAACAGGACGAGCCAGGGGCCGCGGTGAGCGAGGCCCATGCCGCCGGCGCGCTGGCCCGTGAGGCCAGAGCGCTCGCAGCTGACGACGTTGCTCAGTTCGGTAACGGACAGCAGGCCAGGGCCGTCACGACCAGGTGCGATCGCGGCTCCGGCGGCAGCTTCGGCGTGGCGATCCTGGGCGGAATCCTGATCGACCCGCAGGTGGGCGATGGCAGCGGGGGCGCAGGGCGGGCTGGCTTCCGGCTTGGCGGGTCAGGTACGCCAGGCAGTTTTGGTGGCATTGGCACCAGGCGCAGGCACGGTATCGGCGGCACGGGCTAGTTGGGCCGCCCTTGAACGGCAGATGGCCGGCGAGAACGACGTCGTCACGCTGCTGGCGAGCGGCAAACCCTCAGTTGACGCACGGGATGCCGTTCTGCGCGCTGACCGCGCCCCCCTGCGGGCCGCTGGTCGGCACGACCGAGCTCGGGCTCGTGGCGGGCGCCACAGTCGTCGCGCTGCTCGCTGCATCACTGGCGGCCAGGCTCGCCGGGAAGGCGGCACTCGTGCCGAGCAGGATCTCGACATGGCCGGTCCGCACCGCGGCAGCGGGCACGGCAATCACGCCGAACATGGCGCCAATCTTCCTCGCGCTTGCCGACGCGCCCGCGCCGTACAGCACGCTCGTGCCTGGCCTGAGGGTGGTGTTCCCAACCTCGCCGGCCGCGTAGCCCGTCCGCACCAGAGCCGTCGAGATGCGCTTGGCCAGGCCGGCCGTCTCTCCGCCGTTCAGGACATCGACTGTGGTTTTTTTGCCGGCCGCGGCGCGGTGCGCCCCTGGGCCTGGCGAAACCGCGGTGGCGGCGAAAGCGGCGTGCACGATCTGCCTGATGTAGGCCGGGTCGACGACGTTGGCGTCCTGCCCGTCGATCGTCTCGTATCCCTCGATCGGCAGCGTGTGGAAAACGAGGTTGGCGCTCGTCAGGTCGCGCATCTGGGCCGCAAAGTCAAGCAAGTTCCACCCGGCGTCGGTGATGACGTACTGTTTGGCGACCGTTATCAGGGCCTGCACCTTGGTCAGGTCGTCGAACATCCCATCGGCGCGCAGCTCGTGCATCACCGAGTCGAGAAATGCCTGCTGACGGTGTGTCCGGTCCAGGTCGCCGTTGGGCAGGCCATCGCGCTGCCTGACGAAGGCCAGCGCTTGCGAGGCGTCAAGGTGCTGGTAGCCAGCATGGAAATTCGCGCCGGAATTCGGGTCGTGGACCGCGTGCCTGAGGCAGACCTCGACGCCGCCGAGCACCTTGGCCAGCTCGTAGAACCCGTACAGGTTCACGGCGGCGAAGTGATCGATATGAACGCCGGTCAGCTGCTCCACGGTCGCTACGGCCGCCGCCTGGCCAGCCTCGTTCCCCAGGAACGCCAGCTGATCCTGGCCCATGTGCGGGTCGCTAGCCTCGAGTTGCTGTTCCCGGTAGGACAAGCTGACGCCGTAGGCCTGGTCGATCTTTCCCTGCTGCTCCGGCCCGACCGTGTCGGCGAACTGGACCCAGTCGTCGCGCGGTATAGAAAAACCGACAGCCTCTTTACCGCCTGCCGGTATGTGGACAAGGATAAGCGTGTTGGTGTCATTTCCGCCGACACCGGAAGCCACGGCCGCGGCGCTGCCTGCGTGCAGCTGATTCAGAATACTGGACGGCAGGATATCGCCGTTCCAGTATCGTCGGCTTTCTATTCCCATCAGCAAGATATTCTGCGTGCCAATAGAAGGACCACTGATAATGGCATCCGACCCGCCGATACCGCCAAGTTCATGCACCGCGACATAGGCGAGACCGCTCGCTACCAGGAGAGCCAGCGACAGCACGCAGTTCAGGAAATACCCGGTCCCGCCGGCCATCCGGCGCGATCTGGGCCTGCTCAGCCGGGCTCGCAGACTGACTCTTGTCCTTGGGAGTCCTGCGGCGCGCCAGGCTGCTGCGACGCGATCCCCACGTCTAACTGGGTCATTCTGTGGCCCGCTCATCGATTCCCCCGTGCTCGGTCATCACATTGCAAGGAACGTTACCTGTAGGAGTTTCGGCAAACCACAACCGCTAGCCTAAAGAGGTGGCGGCGGCGCATGCAGACAATGAGGAGCCGCGCGAAACCGATCGCGTGAATCCCCGAACTGGCAGCGCATCGCCGGGGCCGGTCACGCCCAGCCCGGCCCTTGGCCAGCCCCAGGCCCAGGATCAGCCGGCACCACCAGACCCAGCCCAGGCGCAACGCGCGTGGGGCTCGCGCCCAGGGCGGCTCGGCCCGATCACCGTGGTCTTCGGCGCGGTCGCGGGCGGCTCCCTGACGGTAGTTGGGGGCTTCGAGCCCGGTTGGCTGCTCGGCCTATTCGTGATCATTGCGACCGTGGCTGGAACGACAGCCGTCCGGCGGACGTCGGCTTACATGGTTATCCCCGTGCCTGCGCTCGCCTATTTCGTGGCTGCGGTCATCGCGGGCCTGATCCACGACCGGAGCGTCGATACCTCGCGAGCCATTCTGCTCGTCAACGCGGTGCAGTGGAGTTCCGACAGCTTCCCCTGGATGGTGCTGGCGACGGTCATTGCCATCGCCATTACGATCGGGCGCTGGCTGATGACCGGGCGCGCCGGGTACGGCGCGGGCGGCTTCTGGCTCGCCCGCCTCAGCAGAGCCTGGTCCGCTCCCGCCGCGACCAGCCAGCGCACGGGTGCGGTCCGCGCGCCAACGGCCCGGCCCGGCACCGCCCGATCGGACTCCAACCAATCTGGTTCAAGCCGGTCGGCCACCGCCCTGCCCGCCGCTCCAAGACCCGAGGACGCCCGGCCGCAGTCCATCCCGCGCGAGACTGTGGACACCGAGCACTCGGCCGAGAGCTGAGCGATTCCGGCCCGTGACTCTGGTGCTGGCCCCTCAGATGGGTCGGACGGCGAAGTTGTAGCAGCCGTAGCCCACGTTGCGCAGGTGCACGAGCGCGACATCCGGCCGCGCGAACAGACGCCGGATCACGGTCATCGCATGCTCGCCGTCATCGACCAGCACACCATCGGCGATCCGGCCCTCTCGGTCGTAGGCGCGCACGACCTGCTGGCGGTGGCTCAGGGCGGGCGGGTACCGGTCCGGGGTGAGGTAGCCGTCGCAGGGCTCGGCGTGGATGAACACCGGGCCGCGTTCGGCGTAGGCACCGCGGGCGCCGGGCGGGGTGTAGGCGATGAGCAGCAGCCGCTCGCCGGGGACGGATTCGCGCAGGCAGCACCGCAACGGGCTGCCGCCGCAAGCGTCGGTCTGCGCGGTCAGGCTGTTGCCGGCCTCGTCCACCCCGGCCGCCCTGATTTCCTCTAGCCTCCCGAGCGGGATCGGCTCAAAGATGAACCTGGGTTCTGCCGGAGTCTGGGTCATGATCTGCTCATAAGGATGCGTGGTCATACCAGAGAAACGCTGGGGGTAGTCGCAACGTGAGGTGGTCCACGCAGAAGCGCGCCAGCGTGGCGAACCAGGGCGCCGCACGGTCTGGTGAGTGTCAGCCATTGAGGTAGGCCAGTACGGCCAGCACTCGCCGGTTGTCGTCGTCGGACGGCGCGAGGTCGAGCTTGCCGAAAATGCTCGTGCTGTGCTTGCTGACCGCCTTCTCGGTGACGAACAACCGCTGGGCAATCGCACTGTTCGAGCGGCCCTGCGCCATCAGCTCCAGCACCTCCCGCTCCCTGGCCGACAGCCGCGCGAGCGGCCCTTCCCTTGCTCGCCGCCCGAGCAGTTTCGTGACAACCTCCGGGTCCATGACCGTACCGCCGCCCGCTACCGTCCTGACCGCGTCGACAAACTGATCGTCGTTGAACACCCGGTCCTTGAGCAGGTAACCGACGCCGCCGGCGTCATCGGCGAGCAGTTCGCGCGCGTACAACTGCTCGACGTACTGGGAGAGTACGAGCACCGGCAAGCCCGGCACCTCGCGCCGTGCTCGCAAGGCGGCGCGCAGCCCGTCGTCGGTGAACGTGGGCGGCAGCCTGACGTCGACGATCGCGACATCCGGCCGTTCACAGACCAGCGCACCAACAAGTCCTGGCGCGTTGTCGACGGCGGCCGCGATCTCGAACCCGTGCGCTCCGAGCAGCCTGACCAGCCCGTCCCTCAGGAGGAAGAGATCTTCGGCAACGACGACGCGCACGGCACCTCCATCACCGCCATTGTCGGCCCTCCGGGCGGGCTGCTGATCGCCAGGATGCCGTCAAAGGAGGCGAGCCGCTTCTCGATCCCGGCAAGGCCGCTGCCGCGAGCCGGGTCAGCGCCACCGAGGCCGAAGTCGGTGACCTCGACCCGCAGCATCGACGCCGAGTGCCGGACGGCGATCCTCGCGTCTCGCGCTCCTGAGTGCTTGGCCGCATTGGTCAGCAGCTCGGCGATGGAGAAGTAGCAGGCCGTCTCGACCGGCGCGGGCAGCCTTCCCTGCAGGTCTATCTCGGTATCGACGTTGAGCGGGCTGTCCAGGGCCAGCGCACGGACGGCGTCGGCGAGCCCGCGATCCGCCAGCACCGGCGGGTGCACGCCGCGGACCAGTTCCCTCAGCTCGGTCAGCGCCCTGGCGGAGGCCTCCCTGGCCTCTGCGACCAGTGCGGCCGCTGCCTCCGGGTTGGCGTGGATGAGCCGTTCCGCTGCGCGCAGGTTCATGCCAAGCGCCACCAGCCGCGCCTGCGCGCCGTCGTGCAGGTCACGTTCGAGCCTGCGGAGGTCGGCGGCCGCGGTGTCGACCGCGACGGCGCGGCTCCGCGCCAGCTGCTGTACCTGGCTGGTCAGCTGGGCCTGCGGCACCAGGCCAAGCAGCCTGCGCACGGCCGGGAAGCTGCGCGGAACGAGCCAGCAGCCCAGACCTAGGAACACGAGCACTTCTGCCAGGGCCACGTCGACCGTGGCATGGCTCTCCAAGCCCACGAGGCCGTACCGGGCCTCGGGAATCCCGCTGCCGGAAGCCCAGGACTTGACGATCAGCAAGCCTGCCAGCCCGAGGCCGATCAGGCCGACCGCGGTGAGCCTCGCCGCCAGGCCAGGCGCTCGCCTGATGGTGAGCACAGCGGCGACAGACCCGATGATGGTCACCGGGAGCCACGCCGCCGAACTGATCATCGCCGAAGAAGCCACCACCGCCGGAAGCAACAGCAGGCCCCAGAGCTGATCGGCAGGTTCCTGGGCCGACAGGCGGCCGAGTACCAGCCGGGCGGCCGGGGGGTGAGCGCGGAGCTCGCGCCATCCCAGCCAGCCGCCGAGGCCCAGGAAGGCGTACGCCTGGAGCAGCACCTGCCACATCGGCGAATTCGATGCGTGCGCCAGGCCATACCAGCCTGGCCCGGCCACTCCCCAGGCGATTTCACGGGCTAGGCCGATGCCGTGCAGGCCGAGGATGATCAGCAGCACCGACGTGATCCAGGCGGCCGCGCCGGGCCGCAGCAGCAAGACCAGGGTCGCGCCCGCCAGGCCGATCGCCCACTGGCCAGAGGTGATCGAATCCGCGAGCGCAGTCGCCACGACGACTAGCCCGACCCACCCGATGAGTTCGCGAAGGCGCCCCCGTTGCCCCTTCGCCGTCGTCGGCGAGCCGACTCGCCACCAGGCCAGGCCCACGCACGCGGCGACCAGAAGCACCGCGATCACCGCGAAGAACCCGTCCGGCGCGCCGATGTCGTGATGGACTGGCATCCAGGCCTCCCGTTCGCACAGCTCGATGCCGGTAACGCGGCTAGCCTCTCGCAGCCAGCGCAACCAGGCCATGGGCTGACCCCCACAGCCTAGGTAGGCCTAAGCCCCCAACGCTCGGCGGAACGGGCCGCAGAGCCTGACCCGTCCAGGGACAGCGAACCGGGCATCAGGCCGCCCGCATTCCTGCCTGCCAGACGCCGGCGATCAGCGGGACGCCTGGCCGGTAGGCCAGGTAGGCGTGCGAGGGCGCGTCCAGCAGCACCACGTCGGCTCGGGCTCCGGGCCCGAGGTGGCCGATGTCGGTCCGGCGCAGCGCATGCGCACCGCCGGCCGTTGCCGCCCACACGGCCTCTTCCGTTGTCATCCGCATCTCCCTGACCGCGAGCGCGACGCACAGCGCCATGCTGGAGGTGAAGCACGAGCCAGGATTGCAGTCAGAGGCGATCGCGACCGTTACCCCGGCGGCCAGCAGGCGGCGGGCGTCCGGGTACGGCTGGCGGGTCGAGAACTCCACGCCGGGAAGCAGCGTCGCCACGGTGCCGCCCGACGACGCCAGCGCGTCCAGGTCGGCTTCGGTCAGGAACGTGCAGTGATCCGCGGACGCGGCACCGGCTTCGACCGCCACCTGGACGCCCGGACCGGGGCCGAGCTGGCCGGCGTGCACCCGGGCAGCCAGTCCGGCCGCCTCGCCGGCCGCCAGCACTGCTCGCGCCTGGTCAGCGTCAAAAGCGCCGCGCTCGCAGAACACGTCGACCCACCTGGCCCGCGGCGCACAGGCGGCGAGCATGTCGCCGCACACCAGGTCCACATAGCCGGCAACGTCATCGGCGAACTCGGGCGCCGGCACGTGTGCCCCCAGGTAGGTCACCTCTGGCGTCACCTCCGCGGCCAGAGCGACGCTGCGTGCTTCGTCGCCGACCGTGAGCCCGTACCCAGACTTGCACTCGAACGTCGTCGTGCCCTGCGCCAGCATCTCGGCGGCCAGCCTGGCCAGGTTCGCCCGGAGCTGGTCATCCGACGCGGCTCTGGTCGCGGCGACCGTGTTGCGGATCCCGCCGGCGGTATAGGGCTGGCCGGCCATCCGGGCGGCAAACTCGGCGCCTCGCTCCCCGGCGAACACCAGGTGCGCGTGCGAGTCGACGAACCCCGGCAGCACGGTCCGCCCGCCCGCGTCGACCGCCTCGTCAGCCCGCGGTGCCCGCGACGCTGGCCCGGTCCAGGCCACCTTGCCGTCATCCATAATCAGGGCCGCGTCCGTCATCGCCGCGAACGGACCAGGCGCGGCTACGCTCACCGCATCCCGCGGAGCGTTAGTGACCAGTTCGCCAATGTTCGTGATCAAGACGCTCACGACCGCATCCTGCCACAACGCGACCGGTCGCGGCCCGGCCAGGAAGCGCCGCTATGACACGGCGCAGTCGGGCGTGCCGCCTCCTCGAGTAAGTGGCGCCCGTCGCGCCAGAGTCGGCAAAGATGGGCAGAATGAGCGACCGGTTAATGCGGGAGTTGTGTCGGATCGACGGCGTGATCGAGGGCGAGTCAGCGTTCAAGGACGGCCCGGCGCTCTGGGTGGACGGCAAGGAGATCGCTCATCTCGAGGGCGAGCGGTCCATTGACGTGCGGCTCACCAGGGCCCAGATCCGCGCGCGGCGCGCCGATCTGCGCGCCGACCCTCGGGTGATCCTTCGGTCAGCCTCATCTGACTGGATCACGGTCGAGTTCGCCGACCAGCGGGATGAGGCCTTCGTCCGCGAGCTGACCGAGATCGCGGCGGCTGCGCACCGCCGGAGTGACGGCGGGCCAGGCCGGCTTCCCCCGACTGGGGCTGATTTGGCCCGACGGAAGCACTTTCACTGACTCGCTCCGGTCCGCCGTCTCGATCCGGCATGCTGGTCTGGAGGCGGCCGGGCCGGTTCCGGCTTCGGGCCGCCTCATCAGCCCCGCCCGTTCAGGGAGCTGGCCCGCTGGAGGACTACGTCAGCGATGGTATGGAGCCTGCAAAGTCGACCAGACCACCAGTAACCGATGGATAACATCTCTTAGGCCACGACGCCGATGACCGCGCCTGCGGCGGCCTGGGCACGATTCCGGGCTGAGCCAGGCGGCGGCGGGACGGAGAGCAGATGCGGGACGGCACAGGCCGCCGCCACCCAGGAAACCCCGATGACGACTGGCGTGCCCGTCCACCCCGCCAGCCAGGCGGTGGACGGGCTCCGGGTGGCAGGCCAGGTCCCTCGCGCGGCCCCGCCGGACCGGCAAGGGGCCGAGGCAGCCGCCGGCCTGCGCAGATGCGCGGCGGGCCCCGACGGCAGCCGCCAACCGGCGGCAGATGGCAGCTCTGGCGCCGGTTCCGCAGCAGAAGCCCGCTCGCCCAGGTTGGCTATACGCTCGCGACCATCGGAGCGGTCCTGACCGTGGTCATCGGAGTCGGCGGCTACTACCTCTACGACCAGCTGACCGGTTTCCACGTAGTCGACGTCGGCGGCCTGACCCATCGAGCCATATACGGCATTCAGAACATCCTCGTCCTCGGCTCGCAGGAGCGGCAGGGTCAGGTCGGCAACTTCGGATTCGAGGCAGATCCGTACACCACCAACTCCGACAACCTGCTCCTGATCCACCTCGACGCAACGCACACGCATGCGACCGTGCTGTCGATTCCGCGCGACACGATGGTGTACGAGCCCGCCTGCGAGGCGCGTATCAGGCAGATCGGCATCGGCCTGCAGGGGCCCTTCCAGAGCACGATCATCGACGGCGCGCTGAACATCGGCGGCCCGACGTGCGCGGTGGAGACGGTCACGGACCTGACCGGCATCAGGCTCGATCACTTTGTCGAGTTCGACTTCAACTCGTTCAGGGACATAGTCGACGCGATCGGCGGAGTCAAGGTCTGCGTCCCGAAGGGCGGGTACCACGACCCGAAGTCGCATCTCAACCTGTCGGCCGGCGTGCACACCGTCACCTACAACCAGGCCCTCGCGTACGTGCGGACCAGGGACACGCTGAAAGGACCGGACGCCGGCGGTGACCTGCCGCGCATAGAGCTGCAGCAGGCGTTCATCTCCTCGGTGGTGCAGAAGGCCAACAGCACCGGCCTGCTGACGAACTCGCTGGAACTGTACGAGGTGGCCAAGACGGCGGCCAAGGCCCTGACCGTGGACCAAGGGCTAGGCTCGGTGGCGTCACTCCTCAAGCTCGCCAAGTCACTGACCGGCCTCCATTCGAAGAACGTGACTCTGATCACGATGCCGACGATCTTCGATCCGGCGAACCAGAACCGGCTGCTACCGGAGGAGCCGCAAGACGACGTCCTGTTCCAGATGGTCAGGACCGGGCAGACCTGGCGCGGCTTCTTCCCCCTGATCCCACCACGCAAGATCCAGGTCAAGGTACTCAACGGCACCGGCATTGCCGGCCTCGCCGGCCGTACCGCCACGGCGCTGCGCGCACTCGGCTACGACGTCACCGGCGTAGGCGACGCCGGGCCGACGACCAACACGACCGTGAGCTATGACGGCACGGCGTCGGCCGACGAGGCGTTCACGCTGGAGTCCTCGCTGACCGCATTCCCGGCCGCGCAGAACCTGCTCGCTGAGCCAGCCGCACAGGGAGGTCGCTACGGCCCGATCACGCTGATCCTCGGCGACGACTACGCGAACTTCACCGTCAAGCCGCCGCCCAAGAGCCCGGCACCGACCGGAAAGAAGGCGGGCAAGGCGAAGAAGGGCAGCACGGAGGTGAGCGACGCCGCGGCCACCGAGGCCCCCTCGACCGGTCCCGGAGCCGTGCAATCGCGCAACGGCGCCGAGAACATCTGCGAGGGCCTGCCGCTTGGCTAGGCTGGCGGCCGGGCGGTGATCATTCGAGCACGGTCGTAATCGCGTCGTGCAGGGCTGCGGGCACGTCGGCCACGAGCAGGTGCTGACCGTCACGGACGACGTCCCGGCCCCCGACGATCACGTCACGGACATCCCCAGCGGTAGCACCGAATATCACCGACTCAAGCGCGGAAGCGGGCACCGACCCCGCGGTTCTCACCGAGTCCAGCCGCACCACGACCAGGTCGGCCATGGCGCCGGGCGCCAGCTGGCCGGCGTCCGGCCAGCCCAGGCTCGCGTGCCCGGCCAGCGTGGCTGCCGTCGCTAGCTCGGCGGCGGTGAAGTGACCGCGCTCCCGGGTGGCCAGTCGCTCGCCGAGCTCCACCCGGCGGGCCTCCTCGAGCAGGTCGATTACGGCGTGACTGTCGCTGCCGATCGTCAGCGTGGCGCCGGCGGCGGCCAGCCGGCCGGCGGGACCGATCCCGTCGGCCAGGTCCGCCTCGGTCGTCGGGCAGAAGCAGGCATGGCTGCGGCTCTGGCCGAGCAGCCGGATGTCGGGCCGAGTCAAATGCGTAGCGTGCACAAGGCTGGTCCGCGGTCCGAGCGCGCCGGCTTCATCCAGCACCGCGGCCGGCGTCGCGCCGTAGGCGGCCAGGCACGCCGTGTTCTCGGCGGCCTGCTCGGACAGGTGGGCGTGCAGCGGCGCCCCGTGGTGGTGCGACCAGCCGATGACCTCCCCCATCTGGGCGGGCGGGACCGCGCGGACGGAGTGGATCGCGGCTCCCGCCCTGGCGCCCGGTCCCAGCATGCCGGTCTCGTCCGCCCCCAGCGCCGCCACGCGTGCCGCCCAGCGTGCGCCGTCGCCGTCCCCGAACCGCAACTGCGGGCCGGCCAGCGGCAGCAGTGCACCGTCGGGGCCGAGTCCGCCCGCCAGATAGCACGTGTCCAGCAGGGTGATCCGGATCCCGGCCTCGGCCGCTGCCCGGACGAGCGCGCGGCCCATCTCGTTCGGGGCGGCGTATGGCACGCCGCCGGGCCCGTGATGCAGGTAGTGGAACTCGCCCACGCACGTCACGCCGGCCAGGGCCATCTCGGCGTAGACCGAGCGGGCCAGGTTCAGGTAGCTATCAGGGTCGAGCCGCTGCGCTACCTCGTACATCCGCTCCCGCCAGGTCCAGAACGTGCCGCGGGACGCCTGCGTTATCCCGCGCAGTGCCCGGTGGAACGCGTGCGAGTGCGCGTTCGCCAGCCCGGGCAAGGTCAGGCCAGGCAGCCGGACGGCTTCTGGAGGAATCTGCCCGGCCTGAGGCGTGACGCGGCTGAACCGGTCGCCGGCGGCCTCGAGCAGCACGTTCGCGCGCAGGCCAAGTCCTGGCGACCAGGCCAGCTCAGCCAGCCAGGCCCGGTCGTGGGCTACCTCGCCCGGCTGGCTCACTGGCCGGCCAGGTCCGCGAGCACGGCGGTCAGCGCGGTCACGCCCGCCTTACAGTCGGCCGGCTCGGCGTGCTCGGCGGGCGAGTGCGAGACGCCGGTCGGGTTCCGCACGAACAGCATCGCGGTCGGAATCCGGGCCGCGAGAACGCCAGCGTCGTGCCCGGCGCCGGTCGGCAGCACCGGTGCCCGCTGCCCGGCCGCGGCCAGCACCACCGCGATCCGGTCTCGCAGCGCCGGGTCGAAGCTCACCGCGGGCGTGAACGACTCCTGCCGCAGCTCGAACCCGACCCCGTGCATGCCGGCGGCCTCGGCCGCGACGTCGCTCACAGCCGCGATGACCAGGTCTAGCACCTTCGAATCGGGCGCGCGGGCGTCGAGCCAGCAGTGCACGGACGAGCTGATGGCGTTCGCCGCCCCGGGCTCGGCGATGACCTTGCCGAAGGTGGCCAGCGCGCCGAGGTCGGTCGCCGCCTGCCTGGCCGCCAGCGCCGTGGCCGCGAACGGGAGCATCGGGTCGCGGCGATCAGGCAGCCTGGTAGTGCCGGCATGGTCGGCCCGGCCGGTGAAGTCCAGCCGCCACCGGCCGTGCGGCCATATCCCGTCCGCTACGCCGACCGCCGCTCCCAGGCCATCGAGCACGCTGCCCTGCTCGATGTGCAATTCCACATACTCGCCGATCCCGGCGAGCAGCTTCTCGTCCTGCCCGATCAGCGCCGGGTCCCGGCCCGCGGCCCGCATGGCCATGTCCAGGCTGATGCCGTCCTGATCACGCAGGTCACGCGCCCCGGCGGGGTCCACGAGGCCGGCGAGCAGCCGGCTGCCGAGGCAAGCCACGCCGAACCTCGCCCCCTCCTCCTCGGTGAACGCCGCCACCCCGATCGGCCTAGCCGGGCGGAACCCCTCGTTCCGAAGCTGAGCGATTGCCGCAAACGCCGAGACGATACCGAGCGGCCCGTCAAATGCCCCGCCATCGGGAACAGAGTCCAGGTGGCTGCCGGTCACGAGGGCCGACTCGGCCCCGTTACCAGGTGTGTCCCACCAGGCCCACAGGTTGCCGTTGCCGTCGCAGTCGGTACGCAGGCCGAGTCTGGCGGCGGTCCTGGCGAACCAGGCGCGGCAGGCGGCATCGGGCTCGGTCCAGGAATAGCGCCGGTAGCCGCCGGTGTGCTCGTCCCGCCCGACCGGCAGCAGTTCTGCCCACAGCTCGGCGAAGTTCACCGCAATGCTCCCGCAGGGGCCGTCAGCGGGTCGCGCGCATCGGCACCCGGACGCCGCGTTCGGCCGCGACCTCGGCCGCGCGCTCGTACCCGGCGTCCGCGTGCCTGATCACGCCCGAGCCCGGATCGTTGGTCAGCACTCGCTCCAGCTTCTGGCCGGCGAGATCGGTGCCGTCAGCCACGCAGACCTGGCCCGCGTGGATCGAGCGGCCGATCCCGACGCCCCCGCCGTGGTGGATGCTCACCCACGTCGCCCCGGACGAGGTGTTGAGCAGCGCGTTCAGCAGCGGCCAGTCCGCGATCGCGTCACTGCCGTCGGCCATCGCCTCGGTCTCCCGGTACGGGGAGGCCACCGACCCGCAGTCAAGGTGGTCGCGGCCGAGCACGATCGGAGCCCGCACCTCACCGCGGCGCACCAGGTCGTTGAACCGCTCGCCCGCGAGGTTCCGCTCGCCGTAGCCGAGCCAGCAGATCCGCGCGGGCAGGCCCTGGAAGTGCACCTTCTCCCCCGCCATCCGGATCCACCTTGCGAGCGCCTCGTTCTCGGGAAACAGGTCGAGAATCGCAGCGTCGGTGGCCGCGATGTCGGCCGGGTCGCCGGACAGTGCAGCCCAGCGGAACGGTCCCTTCCCCTCGCAGAACAGCGGGCGGACGTAGGCAGGAACGAACCCTGGAAAGTCGAACGCCCGGTCATACCCGGCAAGTTTGGCCTCGCCCCTGATGGAGTTGCCGTAGTCGAAGACCTCGGCGCCGGCGTCCTTGAACCCGACCATCGCCGCCACGTGGGCGGCCATTGACTCGCGCGCGCGCCTGGTGAAGCCGTCGGGATCCTCGGCCCGAAGCGCGGCCATGTCCTCGAAGTTCACCCCGCGGGGCAGGTAGGTGAGCGGGTCGTGGGCGGATGTCTGGTCGGTCACCACGTTGATCGGCGCGCCCATCCGCAGCAGCTCGGGCACCAGGTCCGCGGCGTTGCCGAGCAGCCCGATGGACAGCGCCTCGCCGGCCCGCGCCGCGGCCTCGGCCCTGCGCACGGCGTCGTCGACGTCGGCGGCCTCGACGTCGAGGTAGCCATGCTCGATGCGGCGCCTGATCCTCGACCGGTCACAGTCGATGCAAAGGGCTACGCCGCCGTTCATCGTGACGGCGAGCGGCTGCGCGCCGCCCATCCCGCCCAGGCCCGCCGTCAGCGTGATCGTCCCCGCCAGCGAGCCGCCGAACCGCTTGGCCGCGACCGCCGCGAACGTCTCGTAGGTACCCTGCAAGATGCCCTGGGTGCCGATGTAGATCCACGATCCCGCCGTCATCTGGCCGAACATCGTCAGCCCCTCGGCCTCGAGCCGGCGGAATTCCTCCCAGGTAGCCCACTGGGGTACGAGGTTGGAGTTGGCGATCAGCACCCGCGGCGCCCATTCATGGGTGCGGAACACGCCGACCGGCTTGCCCGACTGGACCAGCAGGGTCTCGTCGCCCTCAAGCTGCTTGAGCGACGACACGATGGCGTCGAACGCAGCCCAGCTGCGCGCGGCCCGGCCCGATCCGCCGTACACGATGAGCTGATCAGGGTGCTCGGCAACCTCGGGGTCGAGGTTGTTCATGAGCATCCGCATGGCCGCCTCCTGCGGCCAGCCCTTGCAGCTCAGGACGGTTCCGCGCGGCGCGCGCACTGGCCTGGCACCCGGCATCCTGGGCTCGTCGGTCATTGTCAAGCTCCCTCGATCGACAGGCCATCATCATCTACCGTGCCCGCCCCTGCGCACGACCTGGGTCAGGCGCCGCTGACCGCTTCCAGGATCGCGACCAGGTCCGCCGCGGATGGCTGCCGCGGCGCATTAGCCAGCACTTCGTCATCGAGTGCATCCGCCGCGATCTGCTCGAAGTCCGAGGCGGCGATCCCGAAGTCTCCCGGCTTTTTGTCCATTCCCACGGACGACGCCAGCTTGGCGACGGCGAGCACGGCGGCGATCGCGTTTCTCCCGGCGGACGCCGTCGTGTCGCCGGCGCCGAGCGCAAACGACACCTCAGCGAGCCTGGATTCAGCGACCGGCAGGCTGAACCGGAGCACCTCGGGCAGCACCATCGTCAGGGCCACTCCGTGCGCGACACCGAAGCGGCCTCCGATCGCGTGCCCGATCGCATGGCACGCGCCGAGTCCGGTCGATGCCATCGCCACGCCTGCCATATGTGCCGCCAGCAGCATTTGCCCCCTAGCCTCGCGATCAGAACCGTCCGCCACCGCCCTGGGCAGGAATTCACCGATCATGCTGACGGCCTGCAGGGCGATCCCGGCCGACCAAGGGCTGGCCCGGACCGAGAGGTAGGACTCCAGCGCGTGCGTGAGGGCGTCCATGCCAGTGGCCGCGGTGACGCCCGGCGGCAGTCCCGTGGTGAGCTCCGGGTCGAGGATCGCGGCGGCCGGCATCGTGGAGGCGTGCCCGACGTAGAACTTGCGGTGCTCGCTCTCGTCGGTGACCACACCGAACGCGTTGGTCTCGGCCCCGGTGCCGGCCGTTGTCGGCACGGCCAGCACGGGCAGGGCCGGGCTGGCGAACTCCGACCGGTAGTCAAGCTGGCGGCCGCGCTGCGGGTTCACGGCCGCCAGCGCGATGCCTTTGGCCGCGTCGATCGGCGACCCGCCCCCGACCGCGACCACGACTGGCCGGTCAGCCATCAGGCCGGCCGCCGCGACCGCCCCGGCCGCGATGTCGGCGGTAGTGGGATTCTGATGCACGCCACTGAAGACGGCGGCTGGCCGGCCCGCGGCGGACAGGACCTCGAGGACCCTGGCCATCACCGGCGTCGCCGCCAGCGGCGCATCGGTCACGACCAGCACGGCCGCGCCCCCGGCCGCCGCCACCAGCGCAGGCAGGCCGTCGACTGATCCGGCGCCAAAGTGCGCCGTGGGCGTCGAGCCAATCGTTAGCTCGGACGGCACAGGCAGCACGCTCACTCCCTCGGCAGGCGCAGCGGCGTCGCGGTCAGGTCTTCCAGCAACCTGATCGGCAGCATCTCGCCGCCGTGGTCACCGTACTGAGCCCTGGCCCGGCGGAAGATCTGCTCGACCAGCGCGCTGACCTCGGCTGGCACGCCGGTCTGCCGGGCCAGGTCGACGGCCAGGCCCAGGTCCTTGCAGGCCAGAGCCAGCGCGAAGGAATCGTCATAGTCTCCGCGCTCAAGTACCGCCAGAACGTCCCGCTCGAGGAAGTTGCTCGCTGCCGGGCTGGCCAGCA
Organism: Streptosporangiaceae bacterium; assembly: GCA_030041135.1. Taxonomy (GTDB): domain Bacteria; phylum Actinomycetota; class Actinomycetes; order Streptosporangiales; family Streptosporangiaceae; genus JAJYUU01. Next base: position 40,965 of record JASHOL010000328.1, read on the forward strand.
GGCACCGGCGGAGCATGGCCAGGTCGACGCCGGCCCGCACGCCGACCGTCAGCACCTCGGCCGTCGCGACGAGATGCCCGAACCACAGCAGGTTGATCATCAGCTTGACCGTGTAGCCGGCCCCGTTGCCGCCGACGTGCAGGATGCGGTCGGGATCGCCCATCGCCTCAAGCACCGGGCGCACCCGGCGGTAGTCGGCGGCGCTCCCGCCGACGAAGATCTGCAGGGATCCGGTCCTGGCGCCGGCCGCCATACCGCTCACGGGGGCGTCCAGCACCCCGATCTGCCGCGGCCCCGCCAGCGCCAGGACCCGATCCGCGACCGCCGGCACGCTGGTCGACATGTCCACCCAGATCGCGCCGGGCGCCAGGCCGTCCAGCAGCCCGTCCGGACCGAGCAGCACGTCAGCCACCTGCTCGGGCGCCGGGAGCATCGTGATGACGACGTCGCGGCCAGCGCCGGCCGCGTGCGGGGAACCGGCCCAGGTTGCGCCGGCCGCCTCCAGCCCGGCCGCGGCCTCGGGCCGGCGATCGTGCACGACCAGGTCGTGGCCGGCGGCCAGGATGCGCGCGCTCATGGGCGCGCCCATGTGACCGAGCCCGATGAAACCTACGCGCATCGCCGCCACGTCCCCGTCACGTCCTGGCCCATCGGGCCACGGCATCCGCATCGACCTGCCCGCCGAGGCCAGGCCGCTCCGGCACCCTGAGGTTGCCGCTCGCGTCGATCAGAATCGGCTCGGCCAGGAAGAAGTCGCGCCGCGCAGGGGTCCAGCCCGGCGGATCGAAGGGGAACTCCAGGAACGGCCCGCCGCCGACCCCCGCGGCGACGTGCAGGTTGGCCAGCAGCCCAAGGCCGTTGGTCCAGGTGTGCGGGCTGAACCAGCGGCCCTGCAGCAGGGCAACCTCGGCGACCGTGCGCGCGCGCAGCATGCCGACCGCAAGCACGGCGTCCGGCTGCACCACGTCCAGCGCACCGGCGGTAAGCGCCGCAAGCAGCTCCGGCACGGTGCGCGCCATCTCGCCGCCCGCCACCCGCACCCCAGCCTGTTCCCTGACCATCCGCATTCCGGTCAGGTCGGCGGCGGGCAGTGGTTCCTCCAGCCAGAGCACGCCAGTCTCGGCCAGCTCAGCCGCGAGCCGGCGCACGCTCTGGGCGTCGAGCGGCGGGCTGATGTCACCCGGCATTCGCCACCACTGATTCAGGTCGACCACGATTTCCATGGCATCGCCTGCCGCTGCCCTGACCGCGCGGACACAGGCCAGGCCGGACCGCGCGTCGTCGCGGCTGATCCGGATCTTCACCGCCCTGAAGCCCGCCTCGCGCACGGCCAGCACGGCGTCGGCGCTCGCCGACGGGCTCTTGAGCTCGCCGAACGACGCGTAGGCGGGCACCCGGTCGAGCGCGCCGCCGAACAGGGTCGCGACCGGCAGGCCACAGACCTGGCCGGCAATGTCCCAGAACGCGGCCTCGAGCGGCCAGTACCGGCCAGCGTGGAAGCTGATCGACTCCAGCGTCCGCACTTGACTGACGATCCGCAGGGGATCGGTGCCGACGAACAGCTCAGCAAACGCCTCGAAGCCATCCATCGCGTCGCCCGACCCGTAGCCCACGAGGCCAGCGTCGGTCTCGACCCGGACTAGGGTCGCGTCGAAGTGGCGCCGCGGCGCCGGGTCCCAGGCCGCGATGAACGGCGGGTCGAGCGGCAGCCGCATCCGGTCGAGCCGGATCGAGGTTACCTTCACGGTGCCTGGAAGTACGGATTGAACGGCCGCTGCCTGGCCTGCTCGACCGCATCGAGATCCGGCTGCGCGCTGACCGCGGCCTGCAGCGCGCCCTTCGTCGCGGCGCGGTTGTTCGTGTACACCAGGTCGGCGTCCCTGGCATCCGGGTTCACCCAGACAGCCGCGATCAGCACGGACTGCGCGGCCGCCTCGGCGGCGACGATGCCGTCGGCGACCGCGTCGGCAACTCCCCCGGCCACGCCGGCTTGCGCGGCTCCCCAGGTCAGCGTCCCGTGCTCATCGCTGGCGATCGCCGCCTTGTTCACGAAAAGAGTGAGCGGCCGGACCGGGATGCCGGGGCGCAGCACCGCCACGAACGGGGTATGACCGGCGCTCGGAGTAGCCAGCGCGGTGGCCCAGGCGGTCCCGACCGGCCCGGCGCGATTGCCGAGGACGACGTTGACGTGCGCGGCCTCGGCGCCATCGCCGACGAAGCTCTCGCCGATGAACACTGCTGACGGGTCGGCCAAGAAACGGCCTCCTCACGCTGACGGTCCGTGCGCTTTCGCCCAAAGCTAGCTAAGTTGACTTGCATGGCGGTGCCAGTATTCCGCAGCTGCGTGCGAAGCGGCGCGGGCAACCGCCTGTCGCGGCGGCATCCGCCGCCTGACAATCATGTGAAAACGACCTTGCAGGTAACGGCGTCTGCTCTTAGGCTAACCGAACCCGGTTTTTCCGGTCTGTTGTGTTGCCTACGTGGCAAGGGGCTCCTTTGGCGATCTACCTGCTGAGGAGGCTCGGGCTCGCGGTCATCACGCTCTGGCTGCTCAGCGTGATCATTTTCTTCGCGGGCCAGGTGCTGCCCGGCGACCCCGGGCGAGCCATTCTGGGCCCGTTCGCGTCGCAAAGCGCGGTCACCACCCTTGACCGCCAACTCGGCGTCGACCGCCCGCTGCTCGCCCAGTACTGGTCCTGGATCAGCGGAGCGGTGCACGGCAACCTCGGCATTTCCTATCAGTACCGGACCCCGGTCGAGCCGATGCTGGCGTCGGCCCTGGCCAACTCGGCCAAGCTCGCGGTCTTCGCGCTCATCCTCATCATCATCCTGGGCATCGTCGGCGGAGTGGTCGCGGCCCTGTACGCCGGCCGGGCCATCGACCGGATCGTCTCGCTCAGCGGCCTGTCGCTGGCGACCGTCCCTGAGTTCGTCTCCGGCATCGTCGTCATCGTCATCTTCGCCGACGGACTCAAGCTGCTGCCGGCCACGGCATATGCCGGGCCGGGCGCGTCGTTCGGGACGCAGCTGCGCTACCTGATCTTGCCCGTCGTCCCGCTGGTGTTCGAGTTCTTCGGCTACATTGCGCGGATGGCACGGGCCGGCACGATCGAGGCGCTGGAGTCTGACTACGCGCGAACGGCGACGCTCAAGGGCTTGCCGCGCAGCGTCGTGATCTTCCGCCACATCCTGCGCAACTCCCTGCTGCCTACGATCACGGTGATCGCCACCCAGATCGGCTACCTAATCGGCGGGCTCGTGGTGGTGGAAACGCTGTTCAACTATCCGGGGGTTGGCCGCCTCATCTACGACGCCGCGACCAGCAAGGACTTCCCGATGCTCGAGGCGGGCGTGCTGACCATCGGCGCGATCTACATGATCGCGACTCTCATCGCCGACCTGCTCAGCACCGCGCTGAACCCGCGGCTGCGGACCGGGGCGGCCAGATGACCGACATCCTGGTCGCGCCGGTTACCGACGTGGCCGACGCTCAGCTTCCTTCGTGGCGGCTGGTGCTGCGGCGACCGGCATTTATCGTCGGAGCGCTGATCCTGCTGTTCTGGATCGTCTGCGCCCTCTTCGGGTCCTCCTTTGCCCCGCACAGCGCTTACGCGCAGCAACTGCTGGCGACCAATCAGCCGCCGTCGGCCGCGCACTGGTTCGGTACTGACCAGCTCGGCCGCGACGTGTTCTCCCGTGTCCTGGTCGGCGCGCGCAGCATCCTGCTGGTGGCACCGCTCGCCACCCTGCTCGGGACCGTTCTCGGCACGGCCCTCGGCCTGGCTCTTGGTTACCTGGGCGGCGTGCTCGACGCCCTCGTCGGCCGGCTGGTTGAAGCCGTGCTCGCGGTACCGGCCGTCATCGTCGCGTTCCTGTTCATCGTCGCGGTCGGTGCCTCCGCGACGACAGAGATACTGGTCATCGGCTTCATCTTCACGCCCATCATCGCGCGCACGGTTCGCTCCGCCGTTCAGGTCGAGAGCCAGCTCGACTACCTGGCCGCCGCCCGGCTGCTCGGCGAGAGCCGACGGCGCGTGATGTTCGCCGAGATCCTGCCGAACGTGATGCCAACGGTGCTGGTCGAGTTCACGGTCCGGCTTGGCTATGCCATCTTCACGGTCGCGACGCTCGCATTCCTCGGGTTCGGCGTCGATCCCTCGACGCCAAGCTGGGGATCGGACATCAACGCCAACTACGACGTGATCGGCGCGGGATACTGGTGGGAGACGCTGTTCCCGGCGCTGGCCATCGCGTCCCTGGTGATCGCCATCAACCTGGTGGCCGATTCGATTGAGCGGGTGCTGGCCGGATGACGGCCCTAGCCCCGGCAGCCGACCAGGGATCCGACGACGCAGTCCGACCTACGCTGCGCGTCACCGACCTGGACGTCACCTACCGAGTCAGGGGTCAGAGCCGGCTCGCGCTCAGGAGCGTCTCGTTCGAGATCGGCCGGAACGAGTCTTACGGGCTGGTCGGCGAGTCGGGCTCGGGCAAGACGACGGTGGCGCTGGCGCTGACCAGGTACCTGCCCCGCAACGGCCAGGTGAGCGCCGGCTCGATCCGAATTGACGGCGCGGACCCGATGCGGATGGGCGCACGCGAGCTGCGGAATCTGCGCGCGCACACGGTCTCGATGGTCTACCAGGAGCCAGGCAAGGCCCTTAATCCGTCCATACGGGTCGGCAGGCAGGTCGCCGAGGTGTATGAGATAGCGGGCCTGAGCCGAGCCGACGCCACCGAGCGGGCCGGCGAGATGCTGGGCAAGGTTCAGATCCCTGACCCGAAGCGCGTGATGGAACGGTATCCGCACGAGTTGTCGGGCGGGATGGCCCAGCGGGTCGTGATCGCGATGGCCATAGCGGCCGAGCCGACGCTGCTGATCCTCGATGAGCCGACGACCGCACTCGACGCCACGGTAGAGGCGGAAGTCCTCGACCTGATCGCCAGCCTGCGGGCCCAGCTGAATACCTCGGTGCTGTTCATCAGCCACAACCTGGCCGTCATCGCACAGATGTGTGAGCGGGTCGGCGTGCTGTATGCGGGCGAACTGGTGGAGGAGGGACCCGCGAGCCAGCTCTTCGCCGAGCCGCGGCACCCCTACACCGTCGGGCTGCTGCGCTGCATACCCCGGCGCGGCCAGCGCAAGGATCACGGTCGGCTGGACTCGATCCCCGGCTTCCTGCCCCAGCCGGATGACAAGCTTCCCGGCTGCATATTCGCACCGCGCTGCCCCATCGCGGAGGAGCAGTGCCGTCAGGCTCCGCCGCCGGCATTCAGCACCGGCGAGCGGCGTACATCCCGCTGCTACCGGCACGAGCACACCGCCGACCTGCCACGCAACACGCCCATCGACGTGGAGCTGCGGTCGGGCCAACAGCCAGGGAGCGATCCGGTCATCACCCTCCGCGACCTGTCGAAGACCTTCAGCCCGCAGGGCGGGCCGGTGCAGGCGCTGCGCGCGGTCAGCCTGGAGGTCCAGCGCGGCGAGACGCTCGGGCTCGTGGGAGAGTCCGGCAGCGGCAAGACCACGCTCGCGCGGGTCCTGCTCGGCCTGACCAGCCCGGATCCCGGCGCCAGCGTGGAACTGTCCGGCCAGCCGGTCGCGGGGGACGCCGCTCACCGCACCCGCGAGCAACTGCAGGCCTTGCAGATAGTCTTCCAGAATCCGGATTCGGCGCTGAACCGTCGGCACACGGTGCGGCAGCTCATCAGCAGGCCGCTGACCAAACTCGCCGGGCTGTCAGGCGCGCGGCTGCGGGAACGGCTCATGGACCTGGTCAGGTCGGTCCGCCTGGAAGAGCGGCACCTGGCGCTGCGGCCTCGGCAGCTATCCGGCGGCCTCAAGCAGCGGGTGGCCATCGCCCGCGCCTTCGGCGGCGGTCCGGCGATCGTGGTGTGCGACGAGCCGACCTCGGCCCTGGATGTTTCGGTACAGGCGGCCATCCTCAACCTGCTCGCCGACCTGCAGGCCAAGGAGCAGGTGACCTATCTGTTCATCTCGCACGACCTCGGGCTCGTGCGCTACCTGTCCGACCGGATCGTCGTGCTGTACCTCGGCCGGGTCATGGAGGTCGGGCCGGCGGAGCGAGTGTTCAGCGGACCGCATCACCCCTACACCGAGGCCCTCTTGTCCGCGGTACCGAGCCTGGACGGCACTCGCCGCAACAGGATCCGGCTGTCCGGCGAGATCCCGTCGGCCGCCGACCCGCCGTCGGGATGCGTGTTCCATACCCGCTGCCCACGCCGGCTGTCCTCGGGCATCTGCGAGTCGACCGAGCCGCCGCTGGCCGAAGCCGAGCCCGGTCACCTGATCAGCTGCCACATACCTATCGATCAGCTCATGAGTTTGCAGGGCGCGGGGGTCGTGTCGTGACGCGGCAGCCGCCCTGGCCTGCTTTCCGTTTCATTCGAACCGGCGGCGTGCGCGCGGCCGGATGGAGGTTCCGAGGAGGACCCCATGACCGAATATAAGGATCGGCTCAGCCGCTTGCGCGGGGGCCAGAACGAGATCGCCAACCATGTCATCGACGAGTTCGTGGCTGGCCGTCTCTCCCGCCGGGAACTGCTGCGCCGCGGCGCTCTCGTCGGCATCTCGGCGCCCGTCCTCGGCGGCATCCTCGCTGCGTGCGGCTCGTCGAGCCCTACCCCGAGCACTTCGAAGACAACGTCGGGCCTGTCCAACGAAACGATCAACGTCGGCATCGTCACCCCGGCCGGCGCCATCAACCCGATCACGATCGATGACCAGGGCGGCCTCGACATGCTCGGTCAGACCGGCGAGTACCTGACGTTCTCCGATCAGACCCTGACGCTGCGGCCGCAGCTGGCGACAAGCTGGTCGTCCAACGCCAGCGCGGACGTGTGGACCTTCAACATCCGCCAGGGCGTCAAGTTCAGCAACGGCCAGTCGCTTACCGCCGACGACGTCGTGTACACGTATCAGCTGCAGTCGAGCACCAAGACCGGCGGGAACGCGCTGTCGGCCCTGGGCGGAGTGCTTGATCCATCCGGAGTCGTCAAGACCGGCGACTACACGGTGGAGTTCCACCTGGAGGCGCCAAACGGCAACTTCCCGTATCTGACGTCCTCGGACAACTACAACATGATCATCCTGCCTAACGGCTACGACCCGGCTAAGTGGCAGAGCTCGTTCATCGGCACCGGGCCGTTCGTGATGAAGACCTATACGGTCAACACGGGGGCGACCTTCGTCCGTAACGACAATTACTGGGGTCCGAAGGCAAAACCGGCCGGCACCAACTTCACCTTCTACGCCAGCCAGACGCCTGGTATCAGCGCGCTCGCCAGCGGGGCGATCGACGTGCTCGGGCAGTTCACGGTGACCGGCGGGGAGGAGTTGCTGTCGGGCGGCTATAACGTGATCAAGCTGAAGTCCAGCGCCCATCGCGAGCTGTCCATGCGCTGCGACATGGCTCCGTTCACCGATCCCAGGGTCCGCCAGGCCATCGCGCTGACGCTCAACCGGCCGGATATCATCACCGCGCTATTCAAGGGCTACGCCGACCTCGGCAACGACAGCCCGTTCGCCCCGGTCTTCCCGTCCACCAACACGAGCGTGCCCCAGCGCGTGCAGGACATCGCGCAGGCGAAGTCGCTGCTATCGGCGGCCGGGCACGCGAGCGGGTTCTCAACCCAGCTCATCGGCGTCGACTTGCTGGAGATCCCGGACTACGCGCAGATCGTCGCGCAGGCGGCCAAGGCCATCGGCGTGACCATTAACGTCAAGATCGAGTCGTCTTCGGTGTACTACGGCAAGGCTACGTTCGGTAACTCGGACTGGCTCGACGCGACCATGAGCCTGGTCGACTACGGTCACCGCAGCGTGCCGAACGTGTTCCTCACCGCGCCGCTGCAGACAATCAATGCCAAGACCGGCAGCGGGTCGTGGAACGCGGCCCACTTCAACAACTCCGACTACGACAAGCTTTCCGCGCAGTACATCGCGGCCGTCGACCTGGGCACGCAGCGCACGCTGGCCGGCCAGATCGAGACGCTGCTGCTGTCGGAGACGCCGATCATCTTCGCCTACTTCTACAACTACCTGACGGCCACCGCGAAGACGGTCACCGGCGCCTACCCGACAGCGATCGGGCACATCTTCCTCTACAACGCCACGAAGAGCTGACGCCACTGGCCCATCCCGGCGGGCCCATCCCGGCCGTCCCGAGCCGCGGGATCGGGCCGCCGGGATCGGGCCGCCGGGATTAAGCCTTCCCGGCTCAAGGCCCACCTGACCCCGTACCCTGGCTGGCGGTACCGTCTCGGTTGGACGACCCCCCGCACCCCGCAGGCGGGCGCGCGGGCCGCGTGACCGGGTCGGACCAGGCAAGGCTCGACGTTAGGCTTCTAGGCACATGTCATCAGCAGGTGAGTCTCCCCAACCGCATCCGGCCACGGCCGTGACGGCGGGGCGGCTGGACGGTGGGCCGACCGCGCACCCGATCGGGCATCAGCACCGGGACGTGTCGGGGGGCTGGCTGCGCCCTGCCGTCTTCGGCGCCATGGACGGCCTGATTACGAATGTCTCGCTGATCTCAGGCGTGGGTGGTGGCGGCCTGACCAGGCACTCGATCGTCCTCACCGGCCTGGCCGGGCTGGCGGCCGGAGCTTTCTCAATGGCCACCGGCGAGTACGTTTCGGTCTCGTCACAGAACGATCTGGTCGGGGCCGAGGTCGAGAAGGAGCGGCTCGAACTCGAGACCAACGCCGAGGAGGAGCGGCGTGAGCTGACGGCCATGTACCGGATGCGCGGCGTCGACGCCGACGTCGCCGACAAGTTCGTCAGGCAGCTCTCGCGCCACCCCGAGGAAGCACTGCGCGTGCATGTCCGCGAGGAACTCGGCGTCGACCATCGGGACTTGCCTTCGCCGTACACCGCGGCGGCGGCGTCACTGCTCACGTTCGCCGGCGGCGCGCTGATCCCGCTGCTGCCGTACCTGGTCGGTTTCTCCTCGCTGGCGGCAGCGCTGATCATCGCCGCCGTGGCCGCCTTCGTCGGCGGCGGCGTGGTTGCCAAGATCACGAACCGGCCGTTCTGGCGCGGCGCCGTCCGGCAGTTGCTCCTGGCCGCCGGCGCCGCCGGGCTGACCTACGTGATCGGCCTGCTCGTGTCGGGCCGCGCTTGAGCTGCGCCGGGAACCACCAGGCAGCGGAGACCGCCCCCAGGTCAGCGCCGCTACCAGGCATCGGGACCGAAGGAGTCCCCCGCGTTCTCGCCCGATGCCGTGAGCAGGTCCAAGTCGGCATCGACCATCATGGCGACCAGTTCCTCGAAGCCGATTTTCGGCTCCCAGCCGAGTTCGTCCCGTGCCCTGGCCGAGTCCGCGCACAGATGGTCCACCTCGGCGGGCCGGATGAACGAGGCGTCGGTGACGACGTGCTCGCGCCAGTCGAGCCCGGCCGAGCCGAATGCGCACTCGACCAGTTCCTGCACCGAGTGCGTCTCGCCCGTGCCGATGACGTAGTCGGCGGGCTCATCCCGGCTCAGCATCAGCTGCATGGCCCGGACATAGTCGCCGGCGAATCCCCAGTCCCTGCGGGCGTGCAGATTCCCCAGCCGCAGCTGTCGCTCGTAGCCGAGCTTGATCTTCGCGACGCCGAGCGACACCTTCCGAGGCAGGAACTCCGTGCCACGGCGCGGTGACTCATGGTTGAACAGGATGCCGGACACCGCGAACATCCCGTAGGACTCGCGGTAGTTCTGCGTCAGCAGGTGCGCATACACCTTCGCGACGCCGTAAGGGCTACGCGGGTGGAAGGCGGTTAGCTCGTTCTGCGGCGACTCGGTGACCTGCCCGAACATCTCCGAGGTGGAGGCCTGGTAGAACCGGATCTGGCCCCGGCCTGGGCTGCGCGACGCGCTGATGCCGCTGCAGACTCTGATTGCTTCGAGCACCCGCAGGACTCCGAGGCCGGTCACCTCGCCGGTCAGCTCGGCTTGCTGCCAGGACATCGGCACGTAAGAAATGGCAGCCAGGTTGTAGACCTCGTCCGGCTGCACCCGCTCGACGGCCGAGATAAGACTGCCCTGGTCCAGCAGGTCGCCACGGACAAGCCGGATGTCGCCGAGGCGCTGGCGGAGTTGGTGAACCCGCGGGTTCGCCTGCCCGCGGATCATGCCCCATACCTCGTATCCAAGATCGTGCAGGTGCTCGGCCAGGTAGGATCCGTCCTGCCCGGTGATCCCTGTGATCAGCGCACGTTGTGTCAGTTGAGCCTCCGTGTTCTACCTACGTCGCGGCAGCTTACAGACACAACTGAAGCTAAGACAGGCCGGCTTACGAGTGGGGCGAAAGGGCATGCAAGTTACCACCTTGATAATGTTCGCTGCCTAGGAGGTCACGCGGGTCGCCCGTCGCCGGGCAGCCGGCGCGCACAAGGAGGCCAGAACCTGCGTGAGCACCGAAGCAGCTGAAGGGCAGGCGCCCGGCGCCGCCGCCGAGCGCGGTGCGGGAGCCGGCCAGCCGTCCGATGGTCCGCTCCGGGTCGCGTTGCTGTCCTACCGGAGCAAGCCGCACTGTGGTGGGCAAGGCATCTACCTGCGCCACGTATCCAGGGAGCTGGCCGCGCTCGGGCATCACGTCGAGGTCTTCTCCGGCCAGCCCTATCCCGAGCTTGAGCCTGGCCCGGTGCTGCGGGCGCTTCCAAGCCTTGACCTGTACCGGGACGAGGATCCGTTCCGAACTCCTGGCCTGCGTGAGTACCGGAACTGGATCGATGTGCTCGAGGTGGCCACGATGTGGACGGGCGCGTTCCCCGAACCGCGGACGTTCGGCATCAGGGCGGCCCGGGCGCTGCGCGAACGAGTGGCCGACTTCGACGTCGTGCACGACAACCAGGTACTAGCCAGCGGCATGCTGCGCATCGCGCGGATGCTGCCGCTGGTGACGAGCATCCATCACCCGATCAGCGTGGACCGCAGGATCGAGCTGAAGGCCGCGCACGGCTTCTCCCGGCTGAGCAAGCGCCGCTGGTACTCGTTCGTCCGGATGCAGGCCAGGGTGGCCCGCAACGTCGGCCCGATCATGACGGGGTCGGAGTCGTCCAGGGCCGACATCCTCCGCGACTTCAAGGTGCCGCCCGAGAACGTTCAGGTCGTGCCACTGGGAGTGGATACACGGCTGTTCCACCCGCGCCCCGAGCCGCGCGTTCCGGGTCGCGTGGTCGCCGTCGCCAGCGCCGACTCGCCGGTCAAGGGAGTCGCGACCTTGCTGCGCGCCTACGCGAAGCTGATCACCGACCGCGACGCCGAGCTCACCCTGGTCAGCAAGCTGACGCCGGACGGACCGACGGCCAGGCTGCTGGCCGACCTGGAGCTGGGCACTAGGGTGAGGTTCGTCAGCGGGATCAGCGACGGGGATCTCGCCACGCTCCTGGCCAGCGCCGAGATAGCCGTGGTGCCGTCGTTGTACGAAGGGTTCTCGCTGCCCGCGGTCGAGCACATGGCGTCCGGCACGCCGCTTGTCGCCAGCCGGACCGGCGCGGTGCCGGAAGTCGTCGGCGACGCCGCGATGCTGGTCAAGCCGGGGGACCCGGAGGAACTGGCGGCCGCGCTGCGCGGGCTGCTGGATTCACCGGCCGAGCGGGCGAGGCTATCGGCCGCGGCGCTGGAACGCGTGGCCGAGCGGTTCGCCTGGACGGCCGTCGCCAAGGCCACTGTGGCGCAATACCGGCGCGCGATCGCGGCGAGGGCCGCGGCGCGAACGGGTGGTGCCGGGACGACGCCGTGCTAACCGTCGACTTTGCCCGGCTGCCGATCAGCCCGGGTGCGCGCGTGCTCGATCTCGGGTGCGGCGCCGGCCGGCACGCGTTCGAGGCTGCGCGGCGCGGCGGGCGGGTTATCGCGCTCGACACCGACCGCAGGGAACTCGACCGGGTTGCGGCGGTCGCGGCCGCGATGGGCGAGGCCGGCGAGATCCCGGCCGGGGCGTCCATCCGCACCGCGGCCGGTGACGCCACCGCCATGCCGTTCGAGGACGGCGCGTTCGACATCGTGATCGCATCCGAGGTGATCGAGCACATCCGGACCGACCAGGCCGCGCTCGGCGAGGTGGCGCGCGTGCTGCGGCCCGGCGGCATGGCTGCGGTCACGGTACCGGCCTGGCTCCCCGAGCGGATCTGCTGGCTGCTGTCGGACGACTACCACAACGTGCCCGGCGGGCACGTGCGCATCTTTACCCAGCACGAACTGGAGACCAAGCTCAGCCGGGCCGGGCTGCGCGTGGGCGGGCACCACCGCGCCCATGCGCTGCACTCGCCATACTGGTGGCTCAAGTGCGCGGTCGGCGTGCGCGACGACGATCACCCGCTTGCCAGCGCCTATCACAAGCTGCTGGTCTGGGACATCATGCGCAAGCCCGCGCTCACCCGGCTGGCCGACCAGGCACTGAACCCACTGATCGGCAAGAGCCTGATCGTCTACGCCGACAAGCCGCAGGCGCCCGCGCCGGCACGCGCAGGCGGCGGCACCGCGCCCGCAGG
>JASHOL010000329.1 GCA_030041135.1 Streptosporangiaceae bacterium
AAATAGGCACGGCCGGGTCATGTTGCTGCCTGAGAGGACAGATCGTCTGACTGGCCAGGGCCAGTCGAGATTCCGCCAGCGTCAGCGTACGGTTCGTGTCCGGTCGTCGCATACCGTCACTTGCGGTCACCACTGCTCGGTCAGTAGGATACTGAGTATGATAGCGAATATCTGGCGACCATGAGCGTCCGGCACGCGTTGCTGGCGCTGCTCAGCGAGGGACCGAAGTACGGGCTGCGGCTGCGCGAGGAGTTTGAGGCGGGCACCGGCGAGGTCTGGCCACTGAACATCGGCCAGGTGTATACGACGCTGCAGCGGCTGGAGCGCGACAGGCTGATCCAATCTGACGACGATGCTGAGCAGGACAGCCCGCAGAAGCGGTTCCGGATCACCGCCGAAGGTGAACGTGAACTGGCTGCCTGGCTGCGGACTCCGCCGGACATGTCCTCGCCGCCTCGCGACGAGCTGGTGATCAAGGTGCTGGTGGCGATGCGAGTGGCGGGCACGGACGTGCGCGAGGTGATCCAGGCGCACCGCCGCTACCTGGTGGAGCTCATGCAGCAGTGGACCCGGATCAAGGAAGCCGATGCCGACCGCGACCTCGCGCTCGGGCTGGCGGTGGACGCGGAGCTGTTCCGGCTGGACGCGGTGGCCCGCTGGCTGGACGCCGCCGACGGGCGTATCAAGCGTGCCGCGGTCGAGCCGCCGGCCCAGTCGCCAGATCACCTGCCCCGGCTGAAGAGGAAGGCAGTGGCGACGCGATGAGCGTGCTGGAACTGCGTCGGGTGTCGAAGGTATATGGCCTGGGCGTCGCCGAGGTGCACGCGCTGCGCGAGGTCAGCCTTGAGGTCGGCGCTGGGACGATGGTGGCGGTGATGGGGCCGAGCGGGTCGGGCAAGTCGACGCTGCTGACCATCGCGGGCAGCCTTGAGGAGCCGACAAGCGGGCAGGTCCTCGTCGGCGGTCAGGACCTGGCCACGATGTCACGTAACGACAGGGCGCGGCTGCGCCGCAAGTCGATCGGTTTCGTCTTCCAGGACTTCAACCTGCTGCCTGGGCTTAACGCCGCCGAGAACGTGGCACTACCGCTGGAACTGGACGGCATCGGGGCGCGCAGGGCCATGGGAGCCGCACTGCGAGCACTGGACTCGCTCGGTCTGGCGGATCGCGCGTCGAGCTACCCGGATCAGCTGTCCGGCGGTGAACGGCAGCGAGTGGCGATCGCCCGGGCCGTGATCGGCGACCGGCACCTGCTGCTGGCCGATGAGCCGTCCGGCGCGCTGGACTCGGAGAATGGCGAGACGGTGATGCGCATGATCCACGCCGCGTGCAGGCAGGGTGTTGCCGCCGTCGTCGTCACCCACGATGCGCAGCTCGCCTCGTGGGCCGACCGGGTGGTGTTTATCCGGGACGGCCGTATCGTCGACCAGACGGCGCCAGCCCGAGGCCCGGAGTCGCTGCTGGGGCAGGACCGGTGACGACTCTCACCCGCCCGCGCGCGGAGACGGGTAACGGGGGCATCCCCGCCCGTCGCGCGGTGTTCCGCTGGGGCTGGCGGCTGTTCCGCCGCGAATGGCGCCAGCAGCTGCTCGTGCTCGGTTTGCTCACGGTGGCGGTCGCCGCGACTGTCTGGGGATCGAGCGTTGTCACGAACGCGCAGCTGCCCAACCCCAGCTGGCCGACATACGGCACCAGTGCCGCGACAGCCACACTGCCTGGCAGCGACCCGCACCTGGCCGCCGATATCGCCGTCATTCAGCACCGGTGGGGCCCGGCAGATGTCATCGAGAACCAGCAGATCGCCACCGGGACCACCCAGTCGGTGCAACTTCGCGCCGAGAAGCCGCACGGGCACTTTAACGCCCCGCTGCTCGGGCTGGTCAGCGGCGCGTACCCGGATGGGCCTGGTCAGGTCGCGCTGACCAGCCAGGTGGCGACCCTGTACGGGGCGCGCGTGGGCGGCACCTGGCGGGCCGCCGGGATCAACTGGCGGGTGACCGGCATCGTTCAGGACCCGAGCAATCTGGCCGACGAGTTCGCGCTGGTCGCGCCGGGCCAGGTCAGGCACCCGAGCCAGGTGATTATGCTGCTCGGCCCGGCCGCCGCGGGGCTGGCGGCCAGTGACGGCGACGTGACGCTACCGGGCGTGCCGGCGGCGGCACTGAGCATCCCCACTGGTATTTCTGGCGGGTTCTCGCCGGCGGTGCTCATCCTGGTGGTGGAGGTACTCGGCCTGGCGTTCATCGGCCTGGTGTCGGTCGCCAGTTTCTCCGTGCTGGCCCAGCGCAGGCTCCGTGCCCTCGGCATGTTCAGCGCGATCGGCGCGACCGAGCGCGTTCTCCGCCTGGTCACGATCGTCGACGGCGTGGCTGTCGGCGTGGCCGCTGCGCTGGCCGGGGCGGCGGCTGGCCTCGCCGCGTGGTTCGCTTACGCGCCGACGCTGCAGCGGGCGACTGGCCACGCGGTCGACCGGGCAAGCCTGCCGTGGTGGGCGTTCGGCATCGCGGTTGTGCTCGCGATCACCACGTCGGCGCTGGCGTCCCGCCGCCCGGCCAAGACAATGGCCGCTGTGCCAGTGGTAGCCGCGCTGTCCGGCCGCCCCGCGCCGCCGAAGGGAATGCACCGCTCCGCCTTGCCCGGCGTTAGCGTGTTCGCTTTCGGCCTCCTCTGCCTGGCGTTCGCCGGCGGCCAGGCCGGGCCGCCGGGCGGTGGCAACGGGCCCCATCCCGGCGGCATGCTGGTCCTGCTCGGCGGGCTGGTCGGCGTGATCGCCGGCGTCATCCTGCTCGCCCCGCTGGGCATCAGCGTGCTGTCCGCCGGGGCCGGGCTGCGGCTGCCGGTCGCGGCCCGGATCGCGGTGCGTGACCTGGTCCGCTACCGGGCCCGGTCCGGTGCCGCGCTGGCAGCGGCCACGTTCGCCGTGTTCCTGGCGGTGGTGATCTGCCTGGTCGGCGGTGAGCGCACCGCCAACCCGCTCCGGCCGTCCGGCCCCAACTTGTCCAGCAGCCAGCTCGTCGTCACCGCAGGGCGCAGCCCGTCCCCCGGCATGATGGTGCCGCTGACCAGCGCCCAGGAGGCCAGCCTGGGCAGGCGGCTGAATAACCTCGCCGTCAGCCTGGGCGCGCGGTTCGTGGTGCCGCTGGAATTCGCCGGCACGCTGTCCGTGGCGGGTGTGCCGCAGGGTAGCAACAATAATTTCGCCGGCGCCGTGTACGTGGCCACTCCCCAGTTGCTCGCCGCCTACGGCATTAAGGCCAGCCAGGTCGCTCCCGGTACCGACTTCCTCACCGCGCGTCCAGGGCTGGCAGGCCTGTCGCACATGGACATGACCTGGCAGAGCCCCGGCAACGGAGGCGAGCGCGATGGCGGCACCGGGCCCGGTGCTAACGGCGGTCCGTCCTGCACGCTGAGCAACGACTGCCTGGCCAGCCCCGCGATCCAGACGGTCAGCAGCCTGCCCGGCGGAACCGACGCGCCGAACACGGTGATCACCGAGTACGCGGTGCGCAAGTACCACCAGCAGACACACCTGTCCGGCTGGCTGATCCAGGCACCTGCCCCGCTCGACGCCGCACAGATCCGGGCCGCGCGGCATGTCACTCTCGCCTACGAGTCGCCCCTCGAGATCGCATCCGGCGGATCGGATTTCGGCGAGATCGCCGACGCCGCCACCGCGCTCGGCATCCTGATCGCGATCGGCGTCCTGGCCGCATCCGTCGGCCTGATCCGCAGCGAGACCGCACCGGACCTGCGCACGCTCACCGCAACCGGAGCCAGCACCAGCACGCGGCGGACGATCACCGCCGCGACCGCAGCCGCGCTCGGCTTGCTCGGCGCGCTCCTCGGCATGACTTTCGCCGTACTCGCCAGCCTGGTCTGGGCACACGGCAGCCTGTCCGCCATGTTCGGCGACGTGCCGGTGGCCGATGTGCTGACCTTGCTGGTCGGCTTGCCGCTGGTCGCCGCGGCCGGCGGCTGGCTGCTGGCCGGCCGGGAGCCGCAGGTCATCGCGAGGCAGCCGCTCGACTGACGCGAGTCGCGCTGCCCACCACTCACCGCCGTCGGCCCGGCTTCGCCGGCCGCACCGTTGGCGGCGACATGCCATGCAACTCCGATGTACCTGCGATGTCCCTCGGCTGTACCTCCAGCTCAGGGCCAATGCCGAGCACTGCATCCGTTGGCCCGGAGCGAACGGGCCGTCCGCAGGCACCAGCCTCTCGCCGCACCCATGCAAACCGTCGCCCGCATCCGAGCCGTTCGGAGTTCATCTGGCAGCCAGGGCTCAGGCGCGGTCGGCGTGGATTCCGATCCGCCCGTTTGAACCGCCCAGGCCACGGCGGCCGCCTCTACCACATCGGCGTCGGCCGGACCCACACCCGAAACATGTCAAGTTCGGGTTCCTGGGCGACAGCTGAGTTCCGGTAGCTAGGCGACGTTGCCGGTGGCGGAGTTCTTGCGCCGGGGGCGGCCTTGAGGGTTGGCGAAGGCAATGATCCCGGACCCTGACGTGGGTTCGGGATCATTCCTATGTCTTGAGAGATCACATGGTGGGCCTAACGTGTCAGCACCCGAACCCGCAGCTGCTGGTCGCCGGTCCGGAACTTTCAATCCAGTCAGTGCGGTCTCGCCGAGCCGCGACGCCATGACTCCGTTCGCCACGCTGCAACTTGTGGCTGCTGAGACCGATGGACCTGATCTTCCGCTGGCTTCCGGCCGGGGCGGTACGCGCCGGGCCGCTACGCCGACAGGCGCACCACTAGCCCGTAGCAAGCATTTAGGACGCGGCTACTGGCCGGATTGGGGCCGGAGCTTGAAGATCAGGATGCCGAGGTACTTGTTCATCCAGGCCTGTTTATGCGGGTAACGGCGTCGGCGTCCTCCGATAGTTGGGGCTCGATCGCGGTCTCGATCCGCAGCCCTGCCGCACTGAACACGTTGATCAGGTCAGAGATGGTGTAGGGACGTTTGGTGAGTGTGACCTGGTCGCTCCAGCCGCTGAGGTAGGAGAACCGGGCGGTGGAGAAATACTCTTCGCCCAGGGAGGTCTCATTGTGTTCAGCCCGCTCGACGGCATATCGGATCGGTTGCGTCTTCGTCAGCAGGATGAATCCATCGTCGGCCAGCATCGCGCGCGCTGTCTGCATGGTGCGAACTGGATCCTTCGCGTAGCCGAAAGGCTGCAGGAACAAGATCCGGTCGAACGTGCGGCCGGCCAGGCCTGGCATCGAAGCCAGCTCATTGAGATCGCCTCGGATGAACTCCAGGCCAGGCGGCGGCGCGCTGAGGAAGTTGCCACTGACATCGACGCCTACGTAGGCGGTCGCGCCGTCTCCAATCAGCTCGGCAAGCTTGCCGCCGTTGCCGCAACCGACATCGAGCACCGACCGTCCAGTGACATCGCCTAGAAGGTCTCGGTGCGCCGGCCACTCGACAAGCCGATCCAGCGAGTCCTCCCTGCTTCGAGCCCGCTCGTAGTCAGGAGCGAGCTCTAGCCACGCCTGGCTGGATCCCCGGGACCGTCCAGGTGAGCACTGGTCGCCTTCTGTGAGCCGTCTGACACCGCCCACGAGACAGAACACGTCGTCCCTTGCGTGGCGGTCGGCCTGGCCTCGACCAGTTCATCCTCGCGCCCAGGCGGCAGCCGATCCGATGTTGGCTCTACCGCCCTCCGCTGATATATACTTGGTCGACAGGGATATCCAAGCAAAGCCATATATCAGAGTCAGGTGGTTGCCAAGATGGCTAAGACCCTGCTCGACCTGGATGAGGCCCTTCTCGCGGAGGCTGCCGCGACGCTGGGGACCAAGACCAAGAAAGAGACAGTCACGCTGGCGCTCCGCAAGGTCAGCGAGGATGCCCGCGCCCGGCGAGCCAGCGCGCTCGAAGACCTGCTCACGGTAGCTGACAGCGGAGGGTTCGACTACGAGCGCCTAGCGGACCTCGATCAGTGAACTACCTTGTTGACACCAGTGCCCTGGTGCGCATCTTGCGGCGCCAGGTGGACGAGTCCTGGCATGAGCAGGTCGCCCACGGCATGGTCGCCATCTGCGACCCGGTCCTCACCGAGGCTCTCACGATCGCCAGGGCCACCGACTACGAGCGCGTCAAAGCCGACCTGCTCGAGGCCTACCCCTGGGTACCCGTTCCTGACCGCGCGTGGGA
>JASHOL010000330.1 GCA_030041135.1 Streptosporangiaceae bacterium
CTACCGGCTCGACCGCTCAGGCCTGGTCGTCGAGGGCCGCGACGACATCAGGCTGATCTCGATGTCGCCGCGACTGGTCGAACTGGAGATCGCCGGCGTCCGGCGCGCGTTTGCGGTCGCTCGCTATGACAGCCTGGTGTGCATCGACTCGCCGCTCGGCCCGGTGGCGCTCGTCCCCGAGGCCAGGTTCGCCGACCCGGCGGCGCAGGTGGCGGCGGGCTCGCTGCTCGCACCGATGCCAGGAACCGTGGTGCGGGTGGCAGGGTCCGTCGGCGATCGCGTGGCCGCGGGGCAGCCGCTGCTCTGGCTGGAGGCCATGAAGATGGAACACGCGATTTCCGCGCCGGTCGCCGGGATCGTGGCCGAACTGCCGGTGTCGGCCGGCCAGCAGGTGGAGGTGGGCAGCGTGCTCGCCGTGGTCAAGCCCGAGGAGGACCAGTAGTGGACTTCACCGAGACCGACGAGCAGCGCGCGCTCCGGGCCGCGGTGGCCGAACTTGGCCAGCGGTACGGGTACTCCTACTTCACCAAGCAGGCCAGGAGCGGCGGACGGCTGACCGAGCTGTGGCGGGAGGCGGGCAAGCTCGGCTTCATCGGAGTGAACCTGCCCGAGGAGTACGGCGGCGGCGGAGCCGGCCTGTACGAGCTGTCGCTGGTGCTTGAGGAACTGGCGGCGGCTGGGTGCGGGCTGCTGATGATGGTCGTGTCTCCGGCGATCTGCGGCACGATCATTGCCAGGTTCGGGACGCAGGAGCAGAAGCGGCACTGGCTGCCGAGGCTGGCCAGCGGATCCTCGATCATGGCGTTCGGCATCACCGAGCCCGATGCCGGGTCGAACTCGCACAAGCTCACCACGGTGGCCGGCCGCGACGGTGACACCTGGGTGCTCAATGGCCGGAAGATCTTCATCTCCGGAGTCGACGAGGCGGAGGCGGTGCTGATCGTCGGCCGTACTGCCGACTCCAAGACCGGCAAGCTGAGGCCCGCGTTGTTCGTCGTGCCGACCGACGCACCCGGCTTCACCTACCGGCCGCTCGAGATGGACATCATCGCGCCGGAGAAGCAGTACCTGCTGTTCCTCGACGATGTCCGGCTGCCTGCCCATGCGCTGGTCGGGGACGAGGGCGCCGCGCTCCTGCAGCTGTTCGCCGGGCTGAACCCCGAGCGGATCATGGCGGCGGCCATGGCCGTGGGCTCGGGCCGGTTTGCGCTGGGCCGGGCGGTCGGCTACGCCCGCGAGCGGGTGGTCTGGGACGTGCCGATCGGCGCGCATCAGGGGGTGGCCCACCCGCTTGCGCAGGTAAAGATCGAGCTGGAACTCGCGCGGCTGATGATGCACAAGGCGGCCACCTTGTATGACGCAGGAGACGACATGGGCGCAGGTGAGGCGGCCAACATGGCGAAGTACGCCGCCGCCGAGGCGAGCATCAGGGCCGTCGACCAGGCGGTGCAGACACTCGGCGGCAGCAGCATGACCGCTGAGTTCGGCCTGGCCGCCATGCTGGCCAGCGTGCGCACCACCAGGATCGCGCCGGTCAGCAGGGAAATGATCCTGAACTTCGTCGCCCAGCACTCGCTCGGCCTGCCGAAGTCCTACTGAATTTGCCGGAGGAGACCGTGCCCGACCAGCTCGTGCAGTACTCGACCGACCGCTGGATCGCCAGGATCGCGCTGGACTCGCCGCACAACAGGAACGCGCTGTCCGCCGCCCTGGTCGAGCAGCTAACGGCGGCGCTGACCATGGCGGGTGCCGATGAAGAGGTCAGGGCCATCGAGCTCACCCACACGGGCGGGACGTTCTGCGCGGGCGCCGACCTGAGCGAGGCCAGGCAGGGGGGCATGAAGGCCGGATCGTCGAGGGTGCTGACCCTGCTGCGGGATATCGTCAGCCAGCCCAAACCGGTGGTCGGCAGCATCGACGGCCATGTCAGGGCCGGCGGGCTCGGCCTGGTCGGCGCGTGCGACATCGTCCTCGCCGGGCCCAAGTCCACCTTCGCGTTCTCCGAGGTCAGGCTCGGCCTGGCGCCTGCGATGATCTCGCTGACCACCCTGCCGCGACTCCACCCGCGGGCGGCGAGCCGTTTCTACCTGACCGGCGAGACGTTCGACGCGCCGACCGCGGCCAGGATCGGGCTGGTCACCGAGGCGGTCGAGGACATCGACGCGGGCACGATGCGCGTGCTCGACGCCCTGCGCGCCTGCTCGCCGCAGGGGCTGCGGGAGACCAAGCCGCTCCTGACGGCCAGCATCCTCGATGACTTCGACGCCAGGGCCGACGGCCTGGCGGAGCAGTCGGCTCGGCTGTTCGGGTCGGACGAGGCCGCCGAGGGCATAGCCGCGTTCCTGGCCAAGCGGCCGCCGTCGTGGGCGGCGGGCTGAGGGCAGGACACGCGGTCGTGGCATCGGCGCGGGCATCGCTGCGCGAGCCGCAGCAGGATCGCAGCCGGGCGACTAAGGCGCGGCTGCTGGAGTCGGCGATGACCTGCCTGGCCGAGTTCGGCTGGAGCGGCGCGACCGTCGCGGTGATCGCCGAGCGCGCCGGGGTGTCCAGGGGCGCGACCCAGCATTACTTCCCGACCAGGGAAGACCTGTTCACGGCGGCCCTGGAGCACATGGCCGAGACTCGCCTGGCCGAAATCCGGCGGGAGGCCGCCCGCCTGCCGCCCCGGTCAGCCGGCCGGACCAGGGATGTCGTCGAGCTGCTGGTGCGGATGTACACGGGGCCGCTGTTCCGGGCTGCCCTGCAGTTGTGGGCCGCGGCATCGGCCAGCGAGTTCCTGCGCGGGCTCGTGCTGCCGCTTGAGGCACGCCTCGGCCGCGAGGCGCACCGGGCCGCGATCGAGCTGCTCGGTGCGGACGAGTCACGGCCGGGAGTGCACGAGGCGGTCCAGGCGACCCTGGACCTGGCCAGGGGACTTGGCCTGGCCGACACGCTGGCTGACGACTCCAGGCGGCGCGAGCGCATCATCGCGCAGTGGGCGACGATGCTCGATGCCGCGCTGGCTGCGGAGCGACTCTAGTCCGTCGAGCCCGGCCCGGGTCGGAGAGCGCGCCTGACCCTGGGCTCGCCGGACGCTACCGCGCTAGGGCCGGCCGTCCTGGCTGGTCAGCTCGCTGGTCGCAGTCAGGACCTCCTGCACCGCGTCGGCGAACCCGAGTTGCCCTGGCTGGAGAATGACCGGCAGGCCAGATCCCGCGGCGGCGGGGTCGGCCGCCTGTGCCGTCCCTGCCGCCGGAGTCCCTGCCGCCGGAGTCCCGGCGCTCGCCGCGAACGACGAGCGGTGCGGGTTGATCGACAGGTCCTCGCCGGTCGAGCGGACCGCGAAGTCGGTCTTGCCGCCGCCGTACTCGCCGTAGATGATCGCGACGAAACTGCCCGCCCCGCCCAGCGCGTACGCCTTGAAGTCGCCGTGGGAGTTGGTCTTCGCGGTGCCGAGACTGCCCCAGTACGAGGTGCCCTTGTCGTTGTAGACGATCTCGACCTTCTGGTTCGCGAACGGCTGCCAGCCCTTGGTCTTCGCCCAGAGCTGCCCGGTGATCGTGACCCTCTGCCCGGTCTTGACCGAGCGCGGGCTGACCGTGTAGCCCGTGATCCTGGTCTCGTACTTCCACAGGTGCACGGGCTTGCTGGCCACCGACTCGAAGCTGTAACTCGAGGGGAAGTCGGCGCGGTAATAGGCGTTGGCGAGCTTGACCCTGATGCTCCCGCTGAAGTACGACTCGGTCGCGGCGCCGCAAGCGCGCGGCGATGCGCCGATGTCGCGGAGTTGGAGCTGGCCCAGGGTCTTCCACGGGCCTCGGCTGGCCGCCGCGTACTGGATTGCGATCTTGGTCAGTGGGGAGTACCCGACCGGCACCGTCACTTCCAGGCAGCCGTTGGCGCTGACCTCGCCGTTGACTCCGAGCCCGATCTTGAAGGACTGCAGCTTGGTCGGCACGGCGATGCTCAGGTTGCCGACGGTTGACGCTGCCTGGGTCAGCGTGGCCGAATTGAGCATTGCGCTCCAGCCCGCGCCGTGGGTAGTCGGCAGCGAAGCCGTGAAGGATCCCTTGCTGTTGGAGCGGACGATCCCGAGGTCTGCCTTGCCCTCGGCGACCTGAACCGAGCCACGCGGCAGGTTCGTCCACGTCTTCCCGCTCAGGTACTGAACGGTCCCCCTCAGCGTTGCCTTCTGGCCGTACCTAAGGTGAGCCGGAGTTACCGACAGCGCATGGAACCTGGTCTTAGCTGGGCTCACGGCAACGGGAACCGAGGCGGAGGCCTGCCCGTACGTGTTGGTGCCGGCAACGCTGAAGTGGTAGCTGGTCGCACGCGAGATGTCTTTGATCGTGTAACTGAATGCGCCCTCGTCGTTTGTGGTGGCGACTCGCGTGCTACCGAGATCCACGGGCGCACCAGCGATGGGCTGTGAGGCTCCGCCGGCTTCAGCCCCGGTGAAGGTGCCTTTGAACGTGATGTTCTGCGAACCTTCGGTGATGCTCTGTCGGCTCGGGGTCACCGAGAGCGTGGTCTGTGCCTTGTCAAAGGACATGCTTTGGCTGGCTTGGCCATAAAGGTAGTCGGAGCCAACGCTGAACGTGTACACCATCCCCGGTGTAACGCCGGAGATCGTGTCAGAGAAGTCTCCACTGGCGTCATCCGTGGTCACTGGCTCACCCGCCGTGCCGTTAGTGCTGACGTCTACCGCAACTCCGCTGCCTATTGGTTCGGCAGTGGTGCTGCCATATGGAGTGACGCTGACATGGCCGGAGAAGGTGACCGTCTGCGGTCCTAGGCCAATCACCGGGGGGCTCGTGGTGATCTGGGAGACGGTCGTCGTCCCCGGATCGACGGCGACCGAGACCTCGCCCGAGTCGCCCTCTGAGTAGAGGCTGGCCGACGGAACCGTGAGGTCGTAGTCGGTTTGGGCAGTCAGGTCACCGGTCGTATAGCTGAAGTTGCCGCTTGAGTCTGTCGTGGGTCCCGGCGTGCCGTTGACGTCGACCTGCGCGCCAGGAATGCCGAGGTAGGTCGAGCCATCAGGAGGCAATCCCTCCACAGTTCCGCTGAGTGTCGCTGTCGGCGACCCGAATGTGATGACCGACGACTGCAGGTTGCTGAAAATGGTCTGTGCCTGCTGGGTGCCGATGGAAGCCTGGGCGGAGGCGTCTGAGTAGAGGTTCGTGCCGGCAATCGTGAAGGTCAAATTCGTGGCCGCGTCGACGCCGCTCGCCGTGTAGGTAAACTGACCGCTCGCGTTCGTGGTTGCAACCGGGTTGTTTGATGCGCCGGTTAGGTCTACCGGGATACCGGCGCCGATATTCTGAGGCGTCGTTGTGCCGGGCGGCGTCGAAGAACTGGTTGGAGGTGTTACGGTCACTGTGCCGGTGAACGTCACGCTCTGTGATCCAAGGGTGACATCTGCTGAAGGCGGCGTGACCGATATCGCGGTGGTTCCAGCTACGGCCACCACCTGGATCGTCTGATCTGCCTCCCCGTACAGGCTGGTCGCAGTGACGCAGAATTCGTAGTCGGTGGTCTGCGCGATACCTGTAACTGGGCCGTAGCTGAAATCGCCGTCAGCGTCATCCGTTGTCGCGACCGCCTGGCCTTGTGGTACGCCGTCGGCGCACAGATAGACCGGCACCCCGCTGCCGATGCCTGTAGCCGTGCCGTCCGGCGGCGTCACGGTGACCGTGCCCGTGAAGGTTACACTGTTCGAGCCCTCGGTGACCTCGGGCGGGCTAGCTGCCAGGTTCGTTAGCGCCGCTGACCCGCTGTTGAGCGGAACGTCGTCGTTGCCCTGCGTGTAGAGGTTATTCGGCCCGACGCTGAAGTCGTAGTCGGTGGTAGTCGTGACGTCGGTGGCCGTGTAAGTGAAGTCGCCGTTCGAGTCCGTAGTCGTGGAGGGGAGCGACTCGGTGCCGCTGTCAGCGGTGATATTCACTGTGGCGCCGGTGACAGGAACAGAGGCCGAATTAATGGGCGAGATCGCGGTAACGGTGCCGGTGAAGGTGATGCTCTCCGAGCCATCGCTGTAGACCGGCGCGCCGGCAGTTACCTGGACGCTGGTGGCCGCTTGTTCCGCGGTGATCGTAATCGAACCAGAGTCGCCGGCCGGGTAGCTGCCGTCTTGGGCGGCAGCCACGGTGAAGTCATAATCGGTCGTCTGCGAAATGCCGCTGGCGGTGTAGCTGAAGTCGCCGTTGGAGTCTGTCGTAACCGAGTTGCCGTCTGACACGTTGACCTGAACGCCCGGCATCGGGACCTGGGTACCGTCCTCGGCTGTTCCAGTGACGCTGCCGCTGAAGGTTACGTCCTGTGATCCCTCCGTCACGTCAGTCTGGCTCGGTGCGACCGCTACGTTCGTTGAGCCATAGGTGATAGTGATCGTCCCGGCGGGGAGCCCGTCATCGGTCTCGGGCGAGGAGTCCGAAGCGTCGACCGTCATCGTGTAGGTGCCGGCAGGAAGGTCGGTGGAAGGAATCGGCGTAGCGGGCGTCCAAATCTGCGCATCGGCCGGGCTGGAGCCGTCGTACTGCATGTCGGACACGTCGTAGACGTCGGTCGAGCCCTGGAGGAAGTGGACAGTCATGCTGGTCAAGATCAACCCGTTAGCGTCGTCGGCGACGACGGTCAGGTCATACGGGTCCCCGCTTGCGTCCGGTCCGGCGGAAACGATGCTGATGTTGCCCTGGGCGAGACCTGTCGCTGGCAGGCAGGCCATCGCGACGAACATCGCCGCGACGCTGACCAAGGCGCTTATGACCAGGCGTGGAGTTGTCACGGCGGTTCCAGGCTGTAGATCGTTAACCGGCGGATCAAGTCGAACCCTAGTGAATTGTCACACCGACTGACAGGTAGTTGTCAGCCTTTATGTCAGAAGTTTGCGCGGCGGTCAA
>JASHOL010000331.1 GCA_030041135.1 Streptosporangiaceae bacterium
AACCTGCGGGAAGCAGCCGGCATCCGGGTGCCCGCACTGCGGTAACCCGCGCCTCGGAGGACAGCAGCGGCCAGGTAGGCGGCGGCCGTCTTCCTCGCCGCACGATTGTCCAGCTCGCCGCCGGGTCTAGGACGCTCCTCGCGCTATCGTGGCGCAGTCCACTCACCAGGTTGGCGTCTTTCGAGGAAGATCGGGGACGGGCAGGCTGCGGCGGAGGCATGGCCTGGCGGACGCCGGCTATCACTTGAAGCGGGTCACGGCCAAGCTGGCCGACGCGGGCCATCCGCCCCCTGCGGACGGTCGAGGCTCACCCTCGGGGGGTGGTAGCAGCGCTCATTCACGGGGCAGGATCCACCGGGTATGTCTGGCGAAGCCAGGAAGGCGGGCCCGGATGAGCGACTTGGATGAGCTGGTCGCACGCCCGGTGTCCTCAAGGCGGGCCGGTTCGGCCCGGACGGGCGGTTCGCGGAGCGCAAGACCACGCGCCTGACATCGAAAACCAGGCGCTGACCGGGATCGCGCAGCGGCTTTGCGCCGCGGTCACACGATGCTTGGCTCGGTGGGATTTGCAGTCGACACGGTGAATCAGAGCGGTTTCAACCAGAGCAGCTGGCTTCGCGTGCGGAGCTGGACCCGTTCGGGCGGCGACTGGGCCATTGCCGTGAACGGCGACCGGTGCCTGATCGCCGAACGCGCCCAGCTCGCAAGCCGGGACGAGCTGAGCCAGCGGAGACAGTGAGCGAGGGGTGACTGTGGCCAGTGCAGCCGCGCGAGAAGGACGGCCCGTCCACGAGGGGAAGGCCGCGAGCTGGCTGTCGAAAGTGTTCGAACTCAACCCGGCAGGGCTCAGCTGGCCGCGAGGAGTCCTGTTCCTGGATGTCGCGCTCGTGCCGCTGGTCGTTTTCTGGGCGATCGGGTACGAGCAGTACCTTTTGAGCGCGCTATTCGGTCTGCTGTTCTCCTGGCTGATCGACCCGGGAGGCAGCTACGCGCAGCGCGCATCGCGCATCGCGGGCTTCGGACTCATCGGCGCGGGCCTGACCGCGCTGGGGTTTGGTATCGGCGGAGATGGCTGGGGCTGGCTGGTCCTTGCGATATTTGCAGTCACGCTATTGGCCGGCTTGATGATCATGTTCGGTGTGCACAGATTCGTTGCGGCCATGCTCCTCAATCTCTGGTTCATCATCGCCCTATCGGTCGCCTTCAGCCTCCATCCGCACCCCCACATCACCAGCTACACCTGGGCCCAGGTGGCCGCCTGGGCCGGCGGGTCGGCGCTGTGGATCGGCGTGACGTTCTTTGAATGGCTCATCCGAGGGCGCGCCGACCGGCCGCAGCCGATGGCGGAGCTGCCCGCCGGCACCTCCCGGCGGAGCCTAACCCGGCCGGTCGTCCTGTTTGCGCTGATCCGGGCCCTCGCCGTAGCCGGTGCCGCCGCGCTTGCGTTCGGCCTGAACCTCTCACATGGCTACTGGATTCCCGTCGCCACCATGATCGCCATGAAGCCAGACCTCGGCTCGAGCACGCTAATCGCCGCCCAGCGCCTGGCCGGCGCGGCCATCGGCGCCGCCGCGGCAGCGCTGCTGCTGATGATACCCGCCAGCGAAACCGGGCTGAGACTGCTCGTTATCGTGCACGGATTCGAAATCGTCGCCATTGTTCTGCTGATGCACGGAGTGGCGACTCGCTTTTGGAACTACGCGATCTACTGCGCGGCCATCGCCGCGGGGGTGCTGATTCTGGTGGACCTTCCGCAGCCGTCTAACTTCGACGCGGTGGGCTATCGGGTGGCCTGGACGGCTGCAGGCGTGGGAATCGGCGTGCTCGTCATGCTCCTCGCCGGACTGCTTGCCAAGCGCACCGCCAAAGGGCCGCCACAATCAACCGCTCGGCCAGCCTGAACGTGTCCCGCCAGCGTCCGCCAAAGCGGTCCCCGCCCCCGCGCAGCCCAGCCGTGACGCGCCCATCAGCCTTCACCGATGACTGACAGCACAAGCCCTTCGCCTGGCATCCCGAGCGAGACACGCCCGCTGGTCCGCTCTATGGTGTCGGCTGGACTGCGCGCCCTGGGAAGCACTGCCGCGCTGGTAGCCATCTATTATCTGGTGCCGCTGGACCACACCTCGACCCCGATCGCTGCTACCACACTGATCATCGGGCTGGTTGCGTTCATCGCACTGGTAGCCTTCCAGGCCCGCTGGATCATCCGGGCGCGGTTCCCCGGCCTGCGGGCCGTCGAGGCACTGGCGACCAGCCTGCCGCTGTTCCTGCTGCTATTTTCCGCCACGTACGTCGTCATGGCGGCGGCTTCCGCCAGCAACTTCGGCGAGAAACTGACCCATACCGACGCGCTGTACTTCACCCTCACCGTATTCACGACAGTCGGGTTCGGTGACATCACAGCCAAGTCAGAGGGGGCACGGCTCCTGGTCACCGGGCAGATGGCCACCGATCTGATCATCCTCGGGATCGGGGCCAAGATCCTCCTTGGCACCGTGACACGTGGCCGTCAGCGCCAGCCACAGAACACGAGTGCCGGGCAACCCGGCCAGTAGCCGCCCGCGGGCGGCTCTTGGCTGACGAGAAGACCACTCCCGCCGCGGCAAGGACCCAGCACACTCTCACACTGTCGGGCGGCACCCTAGGCAGCTACGCCCGTGCCAGGTGCGTGCCACACACCGGGAGCGTCCGCAGTCGGCAGGCCGCGGGTGAGCCCGTCGACGTGGCAGCGCGCGATGGCGTCCACCAGGCCGGTGATCACCTCAGAGTTGACGCGATCCCATTCGGGCGACGCTTGCCAGAGTAGGCAGAAACATCGTTGTCGGAGTACACGCGGCCACCTGCCAGCCCAGGCGGGCAGAAGGCGCGGCGGCCTTCCTCCTGCCGCGCGGCGCCAAGGCCTACGCGCGTCCGATCAGAGGAGATACGAACGTGGACCGCGGCTCGGACGGTCCTGGCGGGGTTGGCGGGCCGCTGACCTGGGCGATCGACCGTTCATATTACATAAGTGAGGGTCCCGCCGGCCGGCAACACCACCGGGCCAAGCAGGCACCAGGCTGGCACCTGAGCCAACACCAGCCAGGACACATGACCTGGACCACCCCCAGCGGCCTGAATGTTTACCTAGCGTCGTATCACCAGGCCGTTGATAACCGACTTGCCCCGACTTGCGGCCGCTGCGAACCTGGTACTGATCGGTTTCTACCCAGGTGCGGGCCTTTCCTCGTGAGCGGAGGAAGATCAGTGATCGGCGTTCGGGTTCTCGGCCCGTTGGACGTCACCGTTGACGGCGCGCAAGCCGACCTCGGCGGACCGCGGCAGCGGTGCGTTCTGGCCCGCCTGATCGCCGCGCACGGCCAGGTGGTCTCGGCCGACCGGCTGATCGAAGATCTCTATGCGGACGAGGCTCCGCCCAGAGCGCTCGCCGCGGTCCAGTCATACGTCTCTCATCTGCGCCGCGCGCTGGAGCCGGGGCGCGCGGCCAGGGAGCACGCCAGGGTCCTGATCACGTCACCGCCTGGGTACGCATTCCGGCTCGGTGCACCTGCGGTGGATGCCTGGTCCTTCGAGGAGGAGGCTCATCAGGCCGCCGGGCTCGGCGATCCAGCCGCCGTGCACAGCCGGCTCGCCGCCGCCCTTTCCTCCTGGCGCGGCGCGGCCTACGAGGAGTTCGCCGGCTTGCCCTGGGCCGACCTCGAGGCATCCCGGCTAGAAGAGCTGCGACTGATGGCCATCGAGCGGTTGACCGAAGCGGCACTGCAACTCGGCCGCGCGGCGCAAGTGGTCGCCGACCTGACCCGGCTGACGGCCGAGCATCCATTGCGGGAAGAGGCGTGGCGGCTGCTCGCGCTCGCGCTGTACCAGTCCGGGCGGCAGGGTGATGCGCTCGCGGTGCTGCGCCGTGCGCGGGGACAACTCGCCGAGCAGCTGGGGGCTGATCCAGGACCTGCCCTGCGGCAGCTGGAGGAGGACGTTCTCGCCCATGCGCCGGCCCTCTCGGCCGCGCATCCCGGCCCGTCGCACGCACGGCTGCAGTCCGCTCCCCCGCGCGCACCCGGTCATGCGCAGCAGCCGGACCAGACGGGCTCCGTACCGGCGGAACAGCTTGTCGGCCGGGACGCCGAACTGGCCACGGGCATGAGGACGGCCGCGGAGGCGGCAGCGGGACGCACCAGGACCATCCTGGTGGCCGGCGATGCCGGGGCAGGCAAGACCGCCCTGGCCGGGCAGCTCAGCCGTGACCTGACCGCCCAGGGCTGGACGGTCATCACGGGACGCTGCCCCGAGCATGAAGGCGCCCCGCCGGGTTGGCCCTGGGCCGAGGCACTCCGGCGCCTGGCCCGCGCGACCGCACCACCGGAGCCGCAGGCGCTTGCCGCCCTGCTGACCGACGATCCCTCGCCTGACAGCGACGTGGCCGCGGCCAGGTTCCGGCTTCACCGGGCGGTCGCCGCGTACCTGGAGGCGGCCGGCCGTTCCAGTCCGCTGCTGGTAGTGCTCGACGACGTGCACCGCGCCGACGCCGAGACCCTGGCCATCCTGCAAAGCATCACCGCGGACCTGACCGCCGCCAGAGTCCTGGTCCTAGCCACCTTCCGGCCCGCCGAGGTGACCGAGCAGCTGTCGGACTGCCTCGCGGCACTGGCGGGCCGGGAGCCGGCCCGCGTGGTGCTCGGCGGGCTGGACCCGGCCGCCGCGGGTGAGCTGATCCGGGCTACCTGCGCCCGCACGATCGACAGCGCCACGGTGCGGGTCATCACCGCGCGCACGGATGGCAACCCATTCTTCATCAGGGAGACGGCCAGGCTGCTCGACTCCGAGGGCACCATCGCGGCGACAACCGAGGTCCCTGCCGGGGTGAGTGACGTGCTGCGAGTCCGGATCGCACGGCTTCCGGCGACCGCGCAGACGGTACTGCGGCAGGCCGCCGTCATCAGCACAGAAGCTGATGTCGACGTACTCGCCGACGTCGCCGGCGTCGAGGAGGACGTGCTGGTGGACGCCATCGAGGCCGGGTTGCTCGCCGGGCTGGTGACCGAGCCAGCCCTGGGCCGGATCCGCTTCGCCCATGCGCTAGTCCGCGAGACTCTGTATCAGAGCCTGTCCCGGCTGCACCGGGCCCGGCTGCACGCGAGGGCCGCGGCCGCGATCGAAAAGCACACTCCTGGCGAGGTGGCGGCGCTTGCCCATCACTTCACCGAGGCAGGTACCGATCCGGTTAACGCGGCCCGCTACTGTCGCCTGGCCGCCGAGCAGGCCGAGCAGCGCTTTGCCTACCACGAAGCCGTCGGGCTCTGGGAGCGGGCCACCGCCTGCCTCGACCAGGTCACGGGCGCATCGGCCCAGGACCGGCTTGACCTGGTGCTACACCTCGTCCGCGCGCTCGCCCACACCGGTAACATGCGCCGCGCCCGTTCCTATCGCCACGAGGCCGTGCAGGCGGCCCAGCTAACCGGCTCCCCGACGCTCACGGCCCAGGTCATCACCGAGTTCGACGTGCCGAAGCTGTGGTACAGCCACGAATACGGCGTAATCGACGACGGGCTGATTCAGGCCGTCGAGCAGACCCTGGCCGCCCTGCCCGCCGGTGATCACGTACTTCGCTGCCGGCTGCTCTCCACGCTGGCCATCGAACTCGAGGGCGCCCGCTCCGACCGCGGGGACCAGGCTTCGGCTCAGGCCCTGGAGATGGCCAGGCGCCTGGGTGACCCGGCCGCGCTGACAATGGCGATCAACGGGCGATACCTCCAGAGCTTCCGCCACGACGGGCTGGCCGAGCGCCAGAGCCTGGGTGCTGAGCTACTAGCACTACCCGGCAAGCCCGTGAACGTCGAGGCGGTGGCGCACCTGATGATCATGCTGGCGAGCGGCGGGGCAGGCGACTTCGACACCGCCGACCAGCATGCGGACCAGGCGGCGGAGATTGCTGACCGTTTCGACATGCCAATGGCCGCCGTGAAAGTGACCCACTACCGGGCCATGCGCGCTGGGCTGGCCGCCGATCCCGCCGCGGCATACGACCTGTACCAGCAGGCAGCCACGGAGATGGACCGGTTCGGCATGTGGGACCACGGTACCGGGCTTGGCGTCCTGGGCCGGTTCTGCATAAGGACCATGCACGACCGGGTGGCCGAGAGCGCCAGCGAGCTTGAGCCCTACAGCCGCGACCCGCGCTACGCGGCCCTCGTCGCCTGGCCTTACACCCTCGCCCTCGCCGCGGCCGGGCGCGTCGCCGAAGCCCGCGCCGTGCCGGCCCAGGTAGCGGGGCCCACCGGTGGCCGGGACGCCTTCTGGTTGCTGATGACCAGTATCCGCGCCCTGGCCGCTGTCGCCATTGATGATCACGACCAGGCCAGTTCCACCTACGAAGCGCTGCTTCCCTACTCCGGCCGGCCTGCCGGATCCGACACCGGAGTCCTAACCCTCTGGCCCGTCGCCCAGATCCTCGGAAACCTCGCCCGCTACCTCGGCCTGCCCAACGTGCAGGCGCACTACCGGGACGCGCTGGCCCTAGCCGAGCGGGCCCAGGCTTACCTGTGGGTCCAGGCCGCCGCTAAGAATCTCACGCCGACAGGCTCTTGACCTCAGGACACCTGGCCGGAACCGCGGCGAGCCCAAGGTTTCTGGCAGCCGCGCGCCAGGCGCCGACAGGAATGAAGTATTCTGCCATCACCTGGAGAGATTTGACGCGACAGCTTGGCGACCAGGACAAAAACGCCTAAAGAGTCCCGCGCCTCTCTCGCGCCTCTCTGGGTAGTTCGGAGACGGAGGAGAGATGGCGGTAGGTGCCGAAGCGATCAGGCAGGCGCTCGATAAGCGGATCCTGGTGCTGGATGGCGCCTGGGGCACGACGCTGCAGAGATTCGCGCTCAAGGCCGAGGACTACCGCGGCGAGCTGTTCCGCGATCACCCGCGCGACCTTACCGGCGACCCAGACGTGCTCAACCTGACCCGTCCGGATGTCATCCTCGACGTTCACCGCCAGTACCTGGCCGCCGGAGCAGACATCACCACGACCAACACGTTCACCGCCACCAGCATCGGCCAGGGCGACTACGGCCTGGAGGCGGCGGTGCGGGACATCAACCTGGCCGGAGCGAGGATAGCCCGCCAGGCCGCGAATGAGGCCGGCGGACGATTCGTGGCGGGCTCGGTCGGGCCGCTGAACGTGACCCTGTCGATCTCGCCGAAGGTCGACGACCCTGCGTTCCGCACCGTGAGCTTCGACGGCGTCAGGGCGGCCTATGCCGAGCAGATCGCGGCGCTCGCCGAGGGCGGCGTCGACCTGCTGCTGATCGAGACGATCTTCGACACGCTCAATGCCAAGGCTGCCATCGCCGCTGCCCGCCAGGTTGCACCGGAGCTGCCACTGTGGATCTCCGTCACGATCGTGGACCTGAGCGGCCGAACGCTGTCCGGCCAGACCGTGGAGGCATTCTGGACGGCAGTCGAACACGCCGAGCCGTTGATCGTGGGCGTCAACTGCTCGCTGGGCGCCGCCGAGATGCGGCCATACGTCGAGGACCTGTCTCGCCTGGCCCATACCTACACCAGCTGCCACCCGAACGCCGGCCTGCCCAATGCTTTCGGCGGGTACGACGAGCAGCCCGCCGACACGGCCAGGCTGCTGCGTGAGTTCGCCGGGGCGCGCCTGGTCAACGTCGTGGGCGGCTGCTGCGGCACCGGGCTTGCGCACATCGAGGAGATCGCGCGCACAGCGCGCGATCTGCCCAGGCGACAGCTTCCTGACCGGCGGGCCAACTCGCGCTTCAGCGGCCTCGAGCCGTTTGAGATCGGACCGGACACCGGCTTCGTGATGATCGGCGAACGGACGAACGTGGCCGGCTCGGCCAGGTTCCGCCGCCTGATCGAGGCGGGTGACTACCAGGCGGCCTCGGATGTCGCGCTCGAGCAGGTGCGCGGGGGCGCGAACCTGCTGGATGTCAACATGGACGCGGACCTGCTCGACGGCGAGCAGGCAATGACGTCGTTCCTGAACCTGATCGCGACCGAGCCCGAGGTCGCGCGGCTGCCGATCATGATCGACAGCTCGCGCTGGAGCGTGCTCGAGGCCGGCCTGAAGTGCGTCCAGGGCAAGGGCGTGGTCAACTCGATCAGCCTCAAGGAGGGCGAGAAGGCGTTCCTTGATCAGGCCCGCCGCATCCGCGATTACGGGGCCGGAGTCGTGGTCATGGCCTTCGACGAGGACGGCCAGGCCGACACCGTCGACCGCAAGGTTGCCATCTGCGCTCGCGCCTACGACCTGCTGACCCAGCAGGCCGGGTTCTCGCCTGAGGACATCATCTTCGATCCCAACGTCCTCGCGGTCGCGACCGGGATCGAGGAGCACAACGGGTACGCCAAGGCGTTCATCGAGTCGCTCCCCCTGATCAAAGAGCGCTGCCCCGGAGTGCATACCAGCGGCGGGATTTCCAACCTGTCGTTCTCCTTCCGCGGCAACGATGTCGTCCGCGAGGCCATGCACTCGGCGTTCCTTTTCCACGCGATCCGCGCCGGCCTCGACATGGGGATCGTTAACGCCGGCCAGCTCGTGGTCTACCAGGACATCAAGCCTGACCTGCTCGAGCTCGTCGAGGACGTCATATTCGACCGGCGGCCGGACGCTACCGACCGTCTGGTCGGGTTCGCCGACACCGTCAGGGGCGCAGGCACCAAGCGCGAGGTCGATCTGTCCTGGCGCGATGCGCCAGTTGACAAGCGGCTCGCGCACGCGCTCGTGCACGGAATCGTCGACTTCATCGAGGCCGACACGGAAGAGGCCCGGCTAGCGGCCGATCGCCCTCTCGATGTCATCGAGGGTCCGCTGATGGAGGGCATGAAGATCGTCGGCGACCTGTTCGGATCGGGCAAGATGTTCCTGCCGCAGGTGGTGAAGAGCGCGCGGGCGATGAAGCGGTCGGTGGGCTACCTCGAGCCGTTCATGGAGGCCGAGAAGGAGCGGGCATTGCTCGACGGCCGCGCCGCGGGCGGGCATTCGCAGGGCAAGATCGTCATGGCCACGGTCAAGGGCGACGTGCACGACATCGGCAAGAACATCGTCGGCGTCGTTCTCGGCTGCAACAACTATGAGGTGATCGACCTTGGCGTGATGGTGCCGACCGCCACGATCCTCGACACCGCGATCGCAGAGGGTGCCGCGGCGGTCGGGCTGTCCGGCCTGATCACGCCCTCGCTGGATCAGATGGTGGGCGTGGCCGAGGAGATGCAGCGCCGGGGGATGACTCTGCCGCTGCTGATTGGCGGCGCGACGACCTCGAAGCAGCACACGGCGGTACGGATCGCGCCCGCTTACGACAGCCCGACGGTGCACGTGCTTGACGCCTCCCGCGTCGTCGGCGTCGTCTCGGACCTGCTCGACTCGGAGCGCGCCGTCGGCCTGGACAAGGCGAACCGGGCCGAGCAGGAGCGGCTGCGTCACCAGCATGCGGCCAGGCAGCAGCGTCCGCTGCTGCCCCTCTCGCAGGCTCGGGCCAACCGCGAGCAGGTGAACTTCGACGACCTGCCGGTACCGGCGTTTACCGGGACGCGGATCGCGGAGCCTGATCTGCGCGTGCTGCGTGACTTCATCGACTGGCAGTTCTACTTCACGGCCTGGGAACTCAGGGGCAAGTACCCGGCCATCCTGGCTCAGCCCGCCGCCAGGGAGCTGTTCGACGATGCCCAGCGGCTGCTCGGCGAGATCATCGACGGCGGCCTGCTGCAGGCCCGCGGGGTGTACGGCTTCTGGCCTGCCCACTCCGAAGGTGATGACATCGCTATCGACGGCGGGCCGTCGTTCCCGATGCTGCGCCAGCAGGCAACCCGTCCCGACTCTCGTCCCAACCGATGCCTCGCCGACTACGTGGCGCCGAGCGGCGATCACCTGGGCGCGTTCGCGGTGGCCGTCCACGGCGGGGCCGAGCTGGCCGCGCGGTACGAGGCCGAGCGGGACGACTATCGCGCGATCAGCGTCAAGGCACTGGCCGACCGGCTGGCCGAGGCGTTCGCGGAGTACGTGCACCTGGAAGCGAGGCGAGCCTGGTTCGAGCCAGAGGCCGATCCCGCGATGGACGACTTGCATGCCGAGCGGTTCCGCGGCATCAGGCCAGCGTTCGGATACCCGGCGGCGCCAGATCACTCAGAGAAGCAGACGCTCGTCGAGATGCTGGATGCCGGACGCGTCGGGATAGGACTGACGGACTCGATGGCCATGACGCCGGCGGCGAGCGTGAGCGGCCTGATATTCGCTCACCCGGCGTCCCGCTACTTCAACGTCGGCAGGATCGACAAGGACCAGGTCCAGGATTACGCCGCGCGCAAGGGCGCGTCCGTGGCCGACGTCGAATACTGGCTGCGGCCCAACCTGGCCTACGACCAGGTCCCGGCGGCGACTTGCGCGTAGCCGCCCGCGGCCGGCCTGGCCGGACGGCTCAACCGGGCACCAGTTCGGTCAGCGAGCTGATCCGGGGACCGGCCCAGTCAGCTTCCCGCTCGATCGCGCCGGCCGGAAGCCAGTCAGGGCCGGCCAGCAGTACGGCCGTCATGCCGACGCTCGCGGCCCCGGTGAGCTCTCGCCCGCCGCCATCTCCGACGTAGAGGCACGCCGCCGGGTTGACACCGAGCCGAGAGGCCACTGTGCGGAAAAGCCGCTGGTCAGGCTTGCGCGTGCCTTCCGCACAGGAAAAGACGGCTGCGTCCACCACGGTCGCCAGAGGCAGTTCGGGCCACGCGTTCGGGAGTTCCCAGGTGCAGTCCGACACCAGGCCTATCCGCAAGCCCACGGCACGAAGATCGGTGATGACCCCGAGTGCCTCGGGCCTGAGCGCAAACAGCGTGCTCTGGAGTTGCTGGCGCAGTTGCACGGCCGCGCTGAGGCGATCTTCCGTAGGCCGCGCACCGAGGCGGGCTGCCAGCGTGCGCAGGGTCTGCGTCGCGTCTCCGAGCGCACCGGACACCCGCTCGGCGAACGACTCATGCAGTGCCGCCACTAGCTGGGCCAAGGGAACTCCGAGCAGGTCCGCCACCGCAGCCGCATGGCGTTCCCATACCCCGTCGGTCGTGGTCGGCGTGAGCGTGGCGTAAAAGTCGAATACCACAGCTTGCTTGCCGGCGATCAGGCGCTCCACAGACCCCATCCTCGCGGATGGTAGTGCGCGGCGGAAACCTGATTCGCATTATGTCGGCCGGTAACGATGTTGCGTGACCGACCTGCTCAGCTGCGCGGAACAGGCCGATAATACGTTCGGCGGTCTCCCATATTGGCCTCGAAGCGAATTAGAAGAATGCAGTACGCCGATTCATCTGCGTGTCTACAGCAAATGAATGCACAGCAGTCCATGAGGCGTTTCGAACCGAATAAGCTAGGCTGCCTTGCACACCAGTGCCGGGAGGGCTGCGCAGATGACCGTGGGACCGCATAAGCCGCTCAGGCCAGGGGACCTCTTCGGATCGGCCGTTAACCGGTCGTGGCGGCTGCCGCCCAAGCGAAACAACGTCACAGTCGGGCGGGCCGTGCCCGTGCCGATGCGCGACGGCGTGATCTTGCTTGCCGATCACTATGCGCCGGCGACCCGAGCGCCCAGGCCCACTGTCCTGATGCGCAGCCCTTACGGTCGGGGCTGGCAATTCGCGATGATGGCACGGCCGTTCGCGGAGCGCGGCTATCACGTGCTGCTGCAAAGCGCCCGCGGCACGTTCGGCTCCGGCGGGACCTTCGTGCCAGGGACCGGCGAGGCAGCCGACAGCCAGGACACCGTCAGCTGGCTCAGGACGCAGGACTGGTTCAATGGCAAGCTCGCGACCGTCGGGGCCAGCTACCTTGCCTTCACGCAGTGGGCGCTGACAACCGATCCGCCGCCAGAACTGACCGCGATGGCCGTGCATATCAGCCCGCACGACCTGACCGGCGCCGGGTTCTCGAACGGAGCCTTCCAGCTGTACAACCTGCTCCAGTGGAGCGAGCTGGTGTCGCGCCAGGAACGGGTCGGCGCGTTGCGGGGTGTGTGGCGCCTGTACCGGACCGACAAGCGACTCGCGCCGGTACTTCAGCGGCTGCCGATCGCGAACACGGCGCAGATACTCGAGTCCGGCGCGCCCTGGTACGCCGAATGGCTCCGCCACCCCGACCCAGACGACCCGTACTGGGACCGATACCGGGCGACGACCGCGCTGGATCGCGTGCGCGTGCCCACGCTGCTGATCACCGGACTCCATGATCTCTTCGTGGAACAGACGATGCAGCAATACCGTGCCCTGCGTGATCGCGGCGTTCCGGTCGGCCTGACGGTCGGCCCGTGGAACCACATGAGCCTCGACGTGGGACTGGCCACCAGGGAGACACTGGCCTGGCTTGATGCCTTCGCGGACGGGAACGAGGGGGGCACGGCGAACCGCAGTCCGCGGCCGCAGCCAGTCCGGGCCTGGACGTCGGGAAGCAGGCGGTGGCGCGAGTTGCCCGACTGGCCACCGGCAGACGCCAGGCCGGCAACCTGGTACTTGCAGCCGGCCGGCGCGCTGGCCAACGCGGCACCAGTGTCGGCGGCGATCGCGACGTCGTTTCGGTACGACCCGGCGGATCCGACGCCCTCGGTCGGCGGCCGGACCATGTCGATGACTAGCGCCGGCAGCCGCGACAATACCGCGCTTGAACGACGCGCAGACGTGCTGACCTTCTCGACCGCGCCGCTCGCCGAGCCGGTGCAGGTGGCCGGGGTCCCCGTTGTCCGGCTGCACGTGAGCTCGGATAACGGCCACTGCGACGTCTTCGCGAGGCTCTGCGATGTGGATAGGCGCGGGGTATCCCGCAACCTGACCGATCAGATTGTCAGGCTCACGCCAGAGCGGCTGACGCCGGGCAAGGTCTGCGAGGTGAGCCTGCGGCTGACCGAAGTCTCGCACGTGTTCCATGCCGGTCACCGGATCCGCCTGCAGGTCTCCGGTGGCGCCCATCCGCGCTTCGCGCGCAATCTGGGCACGGGCGAGCATCCGGCGACGAGCACCACGCTCGCGCCGACGACCCTGCACGTGCTGCACAACAGCGAGCACCCGTCGCAGCTGTCGATGCCCGTGCTGCCGAGCCCGCTGCCCGCTGCCCGCACTGCCGCTGCGCCCGCCGCCGAGACGACCGCCCCGGTGGCCAGGGCCGGGCCCGCGAGCTAAGCGGTGTTCCAGCCGGGGCGGTAGGCCCGGACGAACGCACGAACCCCGCCCTCGGCCATGCGGCGGATCTCGGCTTCCGGGAGCGGGCGCGTCCCGAACAGCGACCGGTTGTTGAGCTGGCCGAACGTGAGCGCGAACAGGTGATCCGCGGCCTCCTGCGGATCGGGGATGTCGAGCAGCCCGCGATCCGCCATCGCGGCCAGGCGCTGAGCCAGCCGGCCGGTGAGGGCGAACGGCCGCAGCTGCTCGCGCTGCAGCTCGGGGAAGTGCGCGGCCTCGGCGATCATGAGCCTGATCATCGCCGCACGGTCGGCGGAGCGGAACGCGAGCATGGCGGACTCGACCGCGAAACCGGTCAGGCTCTGCTCCGCGTCGGCAACGTCGGTCATGTGCTTGTCGATGACCGCGTAGACCGCCTCGATCATCGCGCCGAACGTCTCGTGAATCACCGCGAGGAACAGCGTCCGCTTGTCCTCGTAGTGGTTGTAGATGGTGCGCTTGGACACGCCCGCGAGGTCGGCGACGGCATCGACGCTAGTCCGCTCGAACCCGTCGCGCACGAACAGTTCGCGGGCGGCCTGCACGATCGCGGCCTTCTTCAGTTCCGACCCGCCCGGCGGGCGGCCAGGCCCGGCCCGCCGGGGGCCGATCGGGCCCGGCCGCAGATCCTCCGCACCGCCCTGACCAGACCATCTGACCCGATCTCGCGTGCGAGGCCGAGGCGGCCGCTGTCGGCGGGGCGGAGACGACATCCCCTCACCTCCAGAACGGCAATTAACTGCACCTTCGAGTTTACCAAATTACACTGCACGGTGTAGTGTAATAATCAGCGCCTAAACGACCATCTGTCAGCGGCCTGGCCGCGCCGTATCAGCGGCCGTCGCCACCATGGCCAGGACAACCACGAGATGGGGGCAGTGACCCGATGACTTCAGTACAGCCCGCGGCCGAGCACGCTCAGGCCCCGGCGCGAGAGAAAATGGACCCGGCGCTGGTCAAGCTCATCGTCATCATGCTCGGCGGCGCAATACCGGCCCTGCTCGACACGTCCATCGTCAACGTCGC
Source organism: Streptosporangiaceae bacterium (assembly GCA_030041135.1). Lineage (GTDB taxonomy): Bacteria > Actinomycetota > Actinomycetes > Streptosporangiales > Streptosporangiaceae > JAJYUU01. Next base: position 14,224 of record JASHOL010000331.1, read on the forward strand.
CATCCATACCATCGGCGTCGACCTGCACACGACCGTGACCTCGATCCAGTGGGTCATCACCGGCTACCTGCTGTCGTTCGGGATGGTGATACCGCTCAGCGGCTGGGGTCTGGCCCGGTTCGGCGGGCGAGCGAGCTGGATGTTCTCGCTGTCGCTCTTCCTTGCAGGCTCGATCGCGTCAGGGGCGTCCTGGAGCATCGGCAGCCTGATCGCGTTCCGCGTGCTGCAGGGCATCGGCGGCGGCCTGCTGTTCCCGCTGCTCACCACCCTGATCACCCAGGCCGCGGGCGGGCGGAACCTCGGCAAGCTGATGGCCACGGTGAGCCTGCCCGTCGCGGTCGTCCCGATCCTCGGGCCGGTGGTCAGCGGCCTGATTATCAGCAACGTCAGCTGGCGGTGGATCTTCTACGTCAACGTGCCCATCTGCCTGGTCGCCCTCGCCGTAGCCTGGCGTGGCCTGGCGGGCGTCGGCGTTCCGCGCCCGGAGTCAACCAGGCCCAGGCTGGACGTCACCGGCCTGCTGCTGCTGTGCCCGGCCCTGGCCGGGCTGCTGTACGGGCTGGCCCAGCTGGCCAGCGAGCACAGCGTCAGCCATCCGGCCGTCTGGGTGCCGGTAGTCGCGGGCGCGCTCCTGCTGGCCGGGTTCGTCGCGCACGCGCTGGTCGGCCGGAACGAACCGCTGGTCGACCTGCGGCTGTTCCGCTCGCGTAGCTTCAGCGGGGCATCGTGGCTGCTGTTCCTGGCCGGACTGTCGATCTACGGGGCGATGCTGCTGCTGCCGCTGTACTTCCAGGAGGCCCGCGGGTACTCCGCGCTCGCGGCCGGGCTGATGATGATCCCGCAGGGGGTCGGCAGCATCCTGCCGCGGACCCTGGTCGGCAAGCTGACCGACAGGATCGGGCCCCGCCCGGTGACCCTCGCGGGCGTCGTGCTCGCCGCGGTCGGGACGATCCCGTTCGCGCTGGCCGGGCCGGACCCGAGCCTGGCGATTCTGGTCGCCGCGCTGTTTGTCCGCGGCGCGGGCCTCGGCGCCGCGACGATCTCGGTGATGGCGGGTGCCTTCCAGGGGCTGGACCGGACCCAGATCCCGCATGCCAGCAGCGCCACCAGGATCATGCAGCAAGTCGGCGGCGCGTTCGGCGCCGCCGTGCTGGCGGTGATCCTGGCCAGCCAGGACCGTGTCGGGCTGGCCGCCGCGTTCGACCGCACGTTCTGGTGGTGCGTGGGCTTCACGGCGCTAGCCCTGGTGCCCGCCCTGTTGCTGCCGGGGCCCGCGAAGCCCGCTCCAAGCTGACCCCACCGCGGCCAGCGCGCCGCCTGCTACCGAGTGCTGGCCTCTTCGCTGGCCGGATTGGTCTCGGCCGAGGCGATCGACGGCGGCCCCATCCGCGGGGGCGGGT
>JASHOL010000332.1 GCA_030041135.1 Streptosporangiaceae bacterium
TCGCCGGCCGCCACCGCCAGCCCCACGCTGCGGCGCAGGAACGCACGCGCGGCGGCGTGGTCCTGCTGCGCGGCTACAACAATTGCCAGGTTGGTCAGCGCGAAGCACATGACCCTGCGGTCGCCGACCTGTTCGCCGAGGTCGAGCGCCTCCTGTTGCATACGAGCGGCCTCGACCAGATTTCCTTCCGCGAACAACACTGAACCGAGATTGGTCAGCGCACCGCCGATCAGCTTGCGATCACGAAGGCGCCTGGCGTTGGCGAGATGCTCTGTCAGCCGGTCTCGAGCAGTTGCCAGATCACCCTCCTGCAGTGCGACCACGCCAAGGTTGCCGAGGATGACCGTGGCCCGCCGGTGATTGCCGGCCGCGCGGAACCTCGCGATGCTCTGCTCGTAGTAGCCGGTGGCCTGGACTAGGTCGTTATCGTGCTCGAGCGCGAGCCTGCCGAGGCCGCTGAGCGATCGGCCGACGAGCTCGTCGTTGCTCACGGTCAGCGCCAGTTTCAGAGCCTCGCAGTAGAGTTCGTGCGCGGTGTCGAAGTCACCCTCGACGTGCGCGACCGCGCCAAGGTCACCCAGGCAGCGGGCGACCTTGGCGTCGTCGGCCAGCGCGCGCCAGATGCTCAGGCTCTGCTCCTGGAACTGACGCTGGGCCTGCTGATCTCCCTGAGCGCCAGCTAGCTGCCCGGCACCGTCCAGTGCGAGTGCCCGCACTCGCGGATCGCTGTCCGGTCCGGCAGCCGACAGTGCCGTTGCCAGCCACCGTCGGCCGGCGCCGACCGGACCGCGCACTAGCCAGAACGGTGCAAGCCGGCCGGCGAGCGCTAGGCCGAGTTCGCGGCCGTCCTGATCGGAATCCGGGCCGAACGCATGCTCGAGCCCGGCATGGCAGTTGTCGAGCTCAGCCTGGACCAAATCCAGCCACGCGCTCTGCTCGGGGCCGTCAGGGTCGCCCCCGGACGTCATGCCCAGCAGCCATTCGAGTAGCCGACGGTCGGTGTCCGTCCGCTCTCCGGCCGCGGCTCGCCGGTCCGCCGCATACCGGTGGACCGACTCAAGCATTCGGTAGCGCATCGTCCCCTCATGTTCCTCCGCACTCAGCAGGGACTTGTCCACCAGCGACGTGATGGTCTCGCATACCCGATTGGCGGGCAGTTCGGTGTCGGGGCAGACGGCCTCAGCCGCATCTAACGTGAAGCCCGCCGCGAACACCGCGAGACGGCGCAGGCAGGTCTGCTCGGCCTGGTTCAGCAGATCGTGACTCCACTCGATAGCGGCGAGCAGAGCACGGTGGCGCGGCGGCGCCGCGCGACTGCCGCCGGTCAGGATGCGGAAGCGGTCGTCGAGCCGGTCAGCCAGTTGCCGCACGCTCAGCACGTTGAGCCGCGCGGCGGCTAGCTCGAGAGCGAGCGGGATCCCGTCCAGGCGGCGGCAGATGTCGGTAATACCGGCAGCGTTGTCTTCGGTCATGGCGAAGCCTGGACGCGCGAGGCTGCCGCGATCACACAACAGGCGGACTGCCTCGCTGGCGGCTATCTCCTGCAGATCGTGGACCGAAGGTCCGGGAACGGACAGCGTCGGAACAGGCCACGTCGCCTCGCCGTCGACATTCATCCTGATCTGGCTCGTGGCCAGGATGCGGATGGCCGGGCACGAGCGCAGCAGGCGCGTGACAACCGCCGCTGCCTCGTCAAGCACATGCTCACAGTTATCGAAGATGATCAGCGCTTGGCGGTCGGCCAGCCGGTCGATAACGCTGTCAAGCAGCGGCCTGCCGCCTTCCTGGCTGACGCCCAGCGGCGCAGCGAGGGCCGGGACAACGTACTCCGGGCCGAGCACGGCGGCCAGGTCGGCCAGCCACACCCCGTCGGCGTAGCCGGATTGCACCTGGGTCGCGTGCCTGATGGCCAGCCGGCTCTTGCCAGAACCGCCGGGCCCGGTGAGCGTCAGAAGCCGGGAGAGTCCGAGGAGCTCGGCGACAGTAGCCAGCTCGCGCTCGCGGCCGATGAACGCGTTCAGCTCGGTCGGCAGCCTGCTTGCCGGCCCGTTTCCGCACAACGGCGGACCACTCGCCCGCTTGCTCGGCGCGGGCACCGGCACCGGCGCGCTCGCTTGCGGCCCGGCAGGCCGTTCCGCAGCACGCTGCGGCGCCCCAGCGGACGTGGCGAGGGAGGGATCCTGCCTCAGAACCCGCTCGTTCAGCAGCCGCAGCTCCGGGCTCGGGTCGAGGCCCAGCTCATCGGCTAGGCGCGTGCGAAGCGTGCGGTAACAGCTCAGCGCGTCCGCCTGGCGGCCGCACCGGTACAAAGCGGTGATCAGGAGGGCCCAGAGCTTCTCGCGCATCGGATAGCTGTCGGTCAGCAGCTCGAGCTCGCCGACGACGGTGGCGTGCCTGCCGCAGGCAAGCTCGGCGGTCATCAGGCTCTCGGTCGCCGCCAGCCTGCTCTCCTCAAGTCGGCCCGCATGGGCTTGCGCGAACATCATGTCGGCGACGTCGGCCAGCGCCTGTCCGCGCCACAAAATGAGAGCCTGCCTGATTACGTCAGCAGCATTCTGAGCTCGGCCCGCCGCCAGCTCGGCCGCGCCGACGGCGGCGAGCCGGTCGAACTCCGCGGCGTCAAGCTGGCCGCTCCCCACCATCAGCCCGTACCCGGGGGGCCGGGTGATCACCGCGCTCGACGACTCCCCGAGTGCCCGCCGCAGCCTGGAGACATACACCCGCAAGGTAGCTGCGCAGTGCAGCGGCGGCTCGCCAGACCACAAGTCATCGGCGAGCCGGTCGGCCGACACCACGTGGTTGGCCGATAGCAGCAGCCGGGCTAATAGGGCGCGCTCACGCGGACCGCCGAGATCGGCTCGGTTCCCCGGCTCCCCGGCCTCGACCGGCCCAAGGATGCGGAACTCCACCTGTCCACGCTCCACCACTGCGGTAGTGCCTACTCCCCATATTCGAGGTGCATCGCGCTCGTGACATGGTCGGCGACAGGCTCTAAAGCTGGGTCCATGTCGCGCCACTGTCAGCTAGTTGTAACGCATTCCAGGCAGAAACAGTTCTGTGCGCATCGGTGAGCCGACACCAGCGCTGTGGGCACAGCTCGATCCGGCCGGGAGCGAAGCGTGCCGGAGCAGTTCTCGAAGTAAGCCCGGCCTCAGACAGGAAACCGAAGGGCGCCCCTACTGCGTCCAACGGCTGTGAGATCGGCACTGCTGAAGACGGCGATCTTGGCCCTGGCCCTGGGGGCCTGCGTTACCACATCGGCATCGACGTCGGCGGCGGCATCTGGACGTACGGCAGTTTCTTCGGCTCGGACATCGCGTACTGCAGCATCGGAGTCCGCGGAAGGCCGGACGAAGTCAGCCACCGTAACGGCTCTGAGGGTTGCTCGCTTGATACTCGGCCGGGTAATCCTCCCGCCCGGGTCAAGGTTGGCTGGCGTCTCGCCCACGCCTGTACTCGCCAAAGAGCCCATGCTGGCCGCCGGAGTCCCGTCTCAAGCCGCCGAGTTCGCTGTCTCCGGACGGAGCGCCGACTCGATGCTCTCGTTCTTGGCGTCGCACCAGCCGCCAGGAACTCTCGGCCAGGGACTGACTACAGGCACCGTGGACGACCAGATCAACATGCTGAGCGAGCAGATCGGTCACCTCGGACCGCGCGTTGCCGCCGCAGAGCTGGATTTCTGGGTCGTGGCCGGGCCTACCGGCAGCGGCAGCGACGTTCGCATCGACGCGACCGTGGCCCTGATACCCCGGAGGCCGCCGGACACGATGGTTCCCGGTGGCGACATAGTCGCGGTGGTGTCCGTGACCGGCCCCCCTCCAGGGAGCGACGGCCCGGTCCCGCTGCCAGTTCCTGAGCGAGTTGTGGTCACCTCTAGAGAGCTCGTGGCGAAACTGCGCGCTGCCGCCGACCAGCTTCAGGTCATGGCGGTGATGCCGATGAGTTGCCCCGCTGACTTCGGCGTCAGATACGTGGTCGCCTTCGCCCCGAGCGCTCAGGCCGCGCCGAACATCACCTTCACCGCGGGCGTGTGCTGGAACCTGGTTGACGTCTCCGCAGGGTCGCCACATCAAGGCGGCGGAGCTGACTACGCTCCGCGAGTAACAGGCCTGCTCGGGCAGCTGTCGGACGACGCCTCCTTCACGAACGTCTACGACCAGGTCCTGGCCCACAAAACCGGCTGAAACGCGTGATCCAGGTGACCCACCAGACGACCGGCCGGTTCACCGCCGGTCGTTGACCGCGGGCGCGCCGCTGAGGCGCCCAGCAGGATCAGCCAGCGGATCTTAGTGCGTGGTGTAGTTGATCTCACCCGCATCCGGGCAGGCGATCGCGAAGCAAAAGCACCGAATGGGCGCGTGGTCGCTTGCGGCCACGAGACTGTGGACTGCGTTGGGCGGAATGTACACCAGGTCGCCCTGGCCGACTTCCCGGCTCTCCTGGCCGATGACCATCGTGCCGTGCCCGTAGAGCACGTAATAGAACTCATGTGTGGGATGCGTGTGCGGGTCGACGGCGCCGCCGCCCGTGATCTCGAACTCGTTGACTAGCTCCAGCGAGCCGCCTCCGGTCGTTTCGCGCATCGTACCCGGCGGCATCAGGTACCAGACCGGGGTCGTTCCGTTGTGCTCCACGGTCGGCGGCACTGTCGCGATGTTACGGACGTCCATCTGATGCCTTCCTCGAGTGCTCTGAGGGCTGGATAGTACTGACTACGGAAAGGAGACGTCCATGCCGGTCACGGCCCTGACGATCAATGCACAGCCATTCGACCCGGCCGACTGGGGACCGTACGGCTGGGTACCTGTTCCCGACACCGACCCGCGAGATGGCAGTTCGCGGCTTGAGTTCGAATGGGCTGACCCGCACCTCAACTTGATCGGCCACGATGCCGTTGAGGTGACGCGGACCGAGCGCGGCATGATCTGCGAGATGCTGTTCCGGCACCAAACTCACACGCAGGCGCTGATGGTGCTGAACTGCCCGGCGGTCGCCGTAGTGGCCCCGCCAGGCACTGCGTTCACCTCCCCGCTGGACGCTGGCCTGCTGAGGGCCTTCCTGCTGAGCCCGCACGACGCCTTCGTGCTGCATCGGGGAACGTGGCATTGGGGGCCGTTTCCGGTCGGTGGGCCCAGGGTGGACATGCTCAACGTGCAGGGGTTGCGGTACGCCGACGACAATGAGTGCTGCCGGCTCACCGACATAGGCGCGAGCGTCGAGGTGATCACCCAGTAGCCCAGCCAGTCGTTCAAGGCTGCTGCTCGCGCGCCACGGCGGCCGGCAGACTAGCGGCGACCTGGACACGCTCGTATGGTTTTGCTGTCGACAGACGGATAGACGGGAGTCCTGGCATGAGACGTCGCATTCGCGGGGCACTCCGGCTGACAGCAATGTTCGGGGCGGTGACGCTCGGCTGCGGGTTATTGTCCGCATGGGCGCCGTCGGCTGGCGCTGTCACTGCAGTCCACGGGGCATGGGCCGGCAGCCCGAAGGTGCTGCTGGTCGGTACGTACCGCGGCAAGGCCGGCCGCTTCTCCAGCATCCAGGCCGCCGTAAACGCCGCGCGGCCCGGTGACTGGATCCTGGTCGGCCCTGGCGACTACCACGAGACGGCCGACGAGACCGGGCCGTACGGCAACCCTGCGGACGGCGCGATGGGCGGCGTGTTCATCGACAAGAGCGGCATCACGCTGCGCGGCATGAACCGCGACACGGTGATCGTGGACGGCACCAAGGCCGGCGCGTCGCCGTGCAGTTCGCAGCCGGCCGAGCAGAACTACGGCCGGGTGGTCAAGGGTCACGCGGTCGGCCGCAATGGCATTGTGGTCTGGAAGGCCAGCGACGTCAGCATCGAGAACCTGACGGTCTGCAACTTCCTGGCCGGCACCGGCGACTCCGGCAACCAGATCTGGTGGAACGGCGGTGACAACTCCGGCAAGATCGGCCTGGCCGGCTACTGGGGCAGCTATCTGACCGCGACCTCGACGTTCTTCGGCAACGAGGACACCGCCGCTGAATACGGCATCTTCGCCAGCAACTCGGCCGGGCCGGCGTCGTGGAACCAGCTGTACGGCAGCAACATGAACGACTCGGGAAGCTACGTCGGCGCCTGCAGGCAGCTATGTGACGTGGTCATGGACCACATGTGGATGGAAAACAACGCGCTCGGCTACTCCGGCACCAACTCCGGCGGCACGGTGATCATCGAGAACTCCCAGTTCGACGACAACCAGGATGGGCTCGACACCAATACGCAGATCATCGGCGACCCGCCGGCCCCGCAGGACGGCCGGTGCCCGAACGGCGGGAAGAGCCCGCTCACCCACACCACGTCCTGCTGGGTGCTAGTCCACAACTACATTCACGGCAATAACAACAACATGGCACCGGCGGCGGGTTCAGCGGCGGCCGGCCCGGTCGGCACCGGCCTCACGATATCCGGCGGCCGCTACGACACGGTCATGGACAACACGATCGTGAACAACGGCGCCTGGGGCGCGCTGTTCGTTCCCTACGCCCAGTCCGGCACGCCGAGCCTCCACCAGACCTGCGCTGGCATCGGCGGCCACAAGCTCCCCGTCTTCGGCTGCGTTATGGACCCGGAGAGTGACGCGCTGCTGCACAACTCGTTCCGGCACAACGGGTACTTCCACAACCCGAGCAACTCTGATTTCGGCCAGATCACGCTGTTCGGTGACGAGCCGCAGAACTGCTTCGCGGGCAACCGGTACCCCGACGGCAGCGCACCAGCCAACCTGGAAAAGACGCAGCCCCGATGCGGCGCAATCACGAAAGCCAGCAATAGCGGCGGTCCGCTGTTCGACCAGGTCCTCTGCGACACCGGCCTGGGACCGTGCCCGGCCGGCGCCCATTACCCGAAGGTGACCGGCAAGGTGGTGCTGAAGCCGCTGCCCAGGTACCTCCCGACGATGCCCAACCCATGTGCGAACGTGCCGGCGAACCCGTGGTGCCCCCGCGGCAGGCACCACTGGGAGCGCGGCGGCGGCGATTCGCCGGCAACTGCCGCACTCGTCCTGGCCGGCATCCGTGCACCCGGACGGATGCAGCCAGCGCTGCGGTTGCCTTAGTGCACACGACCCCTCGTTCCCTCTTGGCTCAGGCCGGGAACGAGGGGTCGCCTGCAGTTATGCCGTCCGCAGGGCCGCGGCCCTCCGTGCGTTCAGTCCGCCGACAGGTCGCCGCGGCGCGTAGGTTTTGCTTCCGGCCTCCTTAGCCGAGCCGACGCAGGGCCGCTATGAAATCCTGCCCGTTCGGCGTGCCAACACCGGTCATGTTGTCGTAACCCTTCAGGGTCACCTGGCCGGTATAGCCGAGCATGCTGTAGCTCTGCACGTCGAATTCGGCTGCCAGTTCCAGCCCGCAGGTGTACTGGTCGCACACGATGGCGCGATAAAGCACCGGGCTCGCGCTGGTCAGCGGCAGCGTGTCGTTGACCGCGGCGGTTCCGAGGAGCCGGTACAGGATCGGGTCGATGTCTCCAAACGCAGACTTATGGCCCTGCTGGGCCGCCGTCACCATGCCGGCCACCAGGGGCGAGGCCACGCTTGTCCCGCCGTAGGTTTCCTGCACGTATGTCGTCTTCTTAGTTGTGATGTTCAGTATGCCGACGGCCATGCCGGTGTACGGGTCGGCGTCGGCGCTAATGTCGGGGACGGACCTGACCAATCCGCCGCGGTTGCCTGGTGCCACGCTGAGCGAGCGCGGGACCTTGCCCTTCTGGTAACGCGGCTGAGCCCACAGCAGGCTCGGGCCGCCGCCCGCGGCTCCCTGCTCGCCGAAATTCAGCCACTGGTTGTCGGAGAGCACGGACGCCTCGGTCGACCAGCCGGTCTCGAACAGCCGGTTGCCCGTCGCGCCGATGCCGAGCGTAGTTCCGCCGACCGCGATGGCGTCCGGGTCACTGGACGGCGTTTCCACTCCGGACCCGTCGCCGGAAGAGAAGTACATGCCCACGCCCTCCGCCGCGGCCCGGATCAGGTAAGAGTTCTCGATGTTGTCGAGGAATGCGGGCTGAGATTCGTCATACCCCTCCCAGGAGTTGGACGCGGCGGTCGCCAGCGGATGGATGCCGTTGCCGCCGAGCACGGCGATATCGGCGTCGAACAGGCCCTGCAGGCCGTAGTCGCCGTCGTTGCAGGAGTCTCCGCCCACAACAAGCTGATTCGCGCCAGGAGCCATGTCGTAGGAAATTTCGACGTCGATCTGCTCCTCGATGTAAAAGTCGTCGCCGCAGGTGGTGCCCTGACCGAGCGAGAGCTCCTCGTACCGCTCCGGAGACGGAGCCGGCATGTCATTGTGGCTGGCGTAGTCCTGCAGCGTCTGGAACATCTCCTGGGTTAGGCCTAGCTCGATCAGGGCGATCGTCTGGCCCTTTCCGGTGTTGGTGAAGTTGGCACCGTAGGCCGCCCGGAATTGCCGGGCGTCGTAGCCGCACACTGCGGTCGGGAACGACGTCCTGCCATAGACCTTCGGCTTCACCGTGACGCTGTGCTGGCCGTAGTACTCCGAGCAAGGGAAGTGCGGTGCCTTGGAGTTCGCCGAGCCGGAGATGCTGGTTTTGGGCCGTATTATCGGATTGATCGGCGCGGCATTGTCCAAGCCGGTCACCCCGAGCACGCTCGGGGCCAGCGCGGCAGGCACCTTGACCGGCGTGCTGTTGGCCCGCAGCTGGTAGGGGCCCGCGTTGACCGACGTCGAGCCGGCGTAGAGCTTCAACGTCGTGTGCAGCGCGGCGTCAATGGCCGAGACCGTGCCGGTCGCGCGCACGTACGCGCGCTGGCCGCTGGCGTGGACGCCGGTAAAGCCCTGACCACGCAGCCACTTCTCGACCGCAGTCGCGGCCTTAACCGTGGCGCCGAACCGGGTGGCGTAGGCGTCCGGGCTGAGGTAGTGGTGATACAGGCGATTCCCCGGAGTGCTCACCGCGGTGGCGTAGCTCTGCGCTGCCGCCAGGCGCGGCTTCAGCCACACCTGGATCGTCAGCTTCTGCGATCCCGCGACGTCGCCGATTGCACGGGAGTGCGCGGTAAACGGCGCCGTGCTCTCGCTCAGCACCGAAAGGCCAGGGTGCGGCGACGCGGCCGCGACACCAGTGGCCCCGGCCAGCGTCAGCCCGGACGTCAGGGCAACAGCACTGATCGCGCACGCTAATTTCCTTTTAGACATTAAATTCCCCGTTTGACTAGGCCGATGTGACGGTCTTTCTTGCCATCACGATTGGCGGGCCGCATGATGCGTTGCCTCCCTGGGTTTGTACATCTAAGCAACGCGTTGCGATAGGCCCTAATCCCAAAAATTCCGATAGATGCGGACCACGCGTGGCGACACCGTGCGCGGTGCTCGCGGTCGGCAGCGACGCGGCCGGATTTTCAGCTGCGCAGGAAGTCCTGGGCGGCGCGGACTAGCAGCGCAAGTTTGGCGCGTTGCGCCTCGGGGGTAATGGTGTTGCCGGCGACCGAGGTGGCGAAACCACACTGAGGGCTCAGCGCGAGCCGTTCAGCGTCGATCAGGCCGCGCGCCTGGCCGAGCCGGGCCTTGATGTGGTCAAGCGCCTCGACCCGTGACGTCTTGGTGGTGACCAGGCCGAGCACGACGACCTTGTCGTCGGGGACCAGCCGCAGCGGGCCGAACGCGCCCGATCGTTCGTCGTCATACTCAAGCAGCAGCCGGTCGGCGTGCACGCCGCCGAACACCGGCGCGGCGATCGCGTCGTACCCGCCGGACACCAGCCAGCGGCTGAGCTGGTTGCCGCGGCACAGATGGAAGCCGAACGTGGCCGGGCGCCCGGCGTCGATAACCGCGTTATCCAGCTCGATCCCGTAGCTCAGCCAGCGTTCCAGCGGCCACCCTCGCTCCTCGTAGAACGCGCGCCAGCCGGGGTCAATCAGCAGCGGGTAGTGCGGCGCATCCAGCTGGATGTAGCCGCAGCCCAGCCGCACCAGTTCCCTGACCTCCTCGCACAGCACCTGCACGACGTCGGCCAGGAACGCATCGAGCGTCGGGTACGCGGCGACCGAGCGCTGCGGCGACCACAGGTTGGCGAACAGCGACGGGCTCGGCAGCGTGATCTTCGCCTGCCGACTGGTGCAGGCGCGCAGGAACGTAAACTCCTCCGCGACCAGGTTGCGGCGCTTCCGTATGGGCGCGATGACCGCCAGATCCGCAGGCCGTTCGATCGTGACATCACCTAGCTCGGCCGAGTGCCAGGCCCCCCACAGCCATGCGCTGACATCCACGCCGGCGAAGCCGTCGCAGGCGGCGGTCAGCTCGCTCTGGAAGGACTCGCGCCGCATCTCTCCGTCGCCCACCACCGGCAGGCCGATTTCCCCCTGCATGGCCACGACCTCGCGCACCGCCCGGTCCTCGGCGGCCTTCAACCCAGCCGGGTCCAGGTCACCAAGGGCGTAAGCATCGCGGGCATCGCGCAGGAATCCGGGGCGCAGCAGGCTGCCGACGTGCTCAACCCGCGCGTCAACCGGCACAACACCCAGCGTCCCACACCAGTCCTGCCACCGGGTTCCTGTCTTGCTGACGCTATGGTGCGTACTGCCCGATGACCAGGGAGGCGGAGCTGTGCGCTGGCCCGAGCACGGCGATGGCCAGACGGGCGGCACCAGGGCGCCACGATATGAGCTGCACCTTGGTTGTGAACCCGAGCTCGGCGACCAGGCTGTCGCTGCTGGCCGGCCAGCCGAAGCTGATCAGGGCATCGCTGCTGAGCCAGGTCCCTGGTACCGCCATCAGGCGGCCGCTGGCCACCGGCACGAGCTCCAGCTGCACCGCCTCTCCGCCGTCGTCGGCCTCGGTGCTGAAGCTCGCTTCGACCGCCAGGAAGCGGCCGTCGGGGCTGAACGCCGCGCTGGCCGCCGACTTGCCCGCGGGCAGCTGGACCGTAATCAGCCGGCCGGTGGCCAAGTTCATCACCTGCACACGGCAGCGGGCCGCACACGGCGGAGTCCAGGCGATCTGGGTTGTGCTTGCCGCGATCACTGCATCAAAAGTGCGGCTGGCCCGCGGAGCGGCTGGATTCCACAACTGGTAGGCGATGACTCCCGGCCGAGGCGCCACTGGTGCCAGCAACAGGCCGCGGTCAGTCGCCTGCTCGATCATGTACCCGGCCGGAAGCATTAGCTGCGGCCCGAGCGGTGCGCCGGCAATGCTGACCTCCTGGGCCGTGCCCGCGGCAGTGCGCGGATCGGCGCCCGGGGGATAACTGGTCAGCCACAGCGCGCCGTCGCCGGACGGCGCGACCCCGTCCGCCACCCCCACTCGCGACACCGACCGCGCGCCATCAGCCAGGAAATAGACAGCACGCCGCGGTCCGGCGCAAGAGTCGCAGTCGGCCTCGGTATCAGCACCGGCCTGGATCGCCCAGCCGCCCGCAGCGGGGATGAACTGGTAGCCAGAACGCTCCGGTGGCAGACCGCCGATCGGCACCATCTGGCCGGTCCCTGGCCAGAACCACGTCGGCCGCTGCCCGTCCGCTGGCAGGCGAAGACTGCCGGGCCAGGACAGGGCGGGCCCTGTTATCCCGTCAGGCACCGCCGGGCCCGAAGCCGCCACCGGCGCGGTCACGGTCGCCGCCCGAGTCGGCCGGGTCGGTGAATGCCCGGACCGCGGCAGGTGCAGGACGATCACGACAGCCGCTAGCACGAGCACGGCAGCCGTTACCACCCGGCGCGGCCACGGGCTGGGCCCACGCTCCCCGCCCAGGCTCAGGGTGTCCGGCACCGCCCTCACCACCAGCAGCGTTCTGACCTATGCGAACGACCATATCCCGGTGTCATCGTCATCATTCCTAACCATCGGGGCCGCTGCGCAGTCGTAGCCAGCGTGATTGGGCACAGTCGGCTCTAGGCAAAGGAGTAACCCATGAACCTGAATGACCAAACCCGTGCGCGGCGGTTGCCGTTAGTGGTGAGTCTGGCAGCGACGGCGGTGTTGGCAACCGGCGCTTCGGCGGCCGCGTTCGCCAGCGCCGGGCCGCAAAGTGCGAAGGCGCCGGTCGTACGCACGGCTCCGCGGATGCCCGCGGCCGGCCAGGTCGGCACGCGCGCTCAGGTGCCGTGGCGGAAGGTCGGCTCGGGCTGGGCACTGGCGCAGTACACCCAGGGCTCACTCACAGCGGCCAAGCCGGTGAAGTTGTACCTCATCGACCCGCTGGGCGGTAAGTACCTGCTGTACACCTGGCGTGCTAGCCAGAATCCCTGGCAGCTGATTGCGTGGTCGGGCGACAAGACGAGGGCGCTATTGGGTCAGGACTCCACCGGACGCCAGACGATGCGCCAGCTCGTGCTGGCCACCGGGCGTCTCACGCAGCCATTCACGCTCCCGGCCGCCGTGGCGCCGATCGGCTACACCGGCCAGGCCGGGAGCAGCATTCTCGCCATCGATGACGGCCTCGTCCGCTACAGCCTGCGCGGCAAGTTCGAGACCCGCCTGATCGAGGGAAACCAGCACGACGTCGCGCTCAGCTCCCCGAATGGCCTCAGCTACGTGGTCAGCAACGGCACCGGCGTCGACCTGGTCGGCAACCGCGGCGGCATCATCCGCAGGCTGCCGGTGCCGGGCGCCAGTGCCAAGCTCGGCGGCTGCGCGCCAGTGCGGTGGTGGCAGCGCTCAACGGCCCTCGTCGCCTGCACGGCCAAGTCCGGTGCTGAGCGGCTGTGGCTGGTGCCGGTCACCGGCGCGGCACCGGGGCTTCTGCCGCGCCATCTCAGGCAGCCCGATCTCGGCTACCTAGATGCGTGGCGCCTGCGGTCCGGCATGTACGTGCTGGCTGGGTGCGGGTCTTGCCAGGTCGCCTTCTTCGCCTATATCGCCAAGCTGGCCGCGAACGGCTCCGTCAAGCCGCTCGAGATACCTGGAAACCAGAACAGCAACTTCGTCATGGCGACGTCGGGCGACAGGATGCTGGTCTGGGAGCAGTCCGATTGCTGCGGGGAAGACAGCCCCCTGGTCTGGTTCAACCCTGCCACCAGGGCCGTACAGACGGTACTGAGTGCTCGGCCGGACGAGCGGGGAGTCATCTTCGTGGTCCCTTACAACCTCGAGCAAAACCGGTAGCCGCAGGTATTTCAGTGTGCAGCTCGGGTTCGATGGCAGTCATGTACGCCGAGGATGACCGGGCGGCCTTGCGCGACGCGCTCATCGCAGCCGCACTTCGAGACCCGCGTCTCAGCGGTGTCGCCGTGTGCGGCTCGATGGCCGTCGCCGGGGAAGACATCTGGTCCGACATTGACCTCGTGCTCGCTGTGGCCGATTCTTCGCGCCTCGGCGAAGTGCTGGCCGGCTGGACCAGATTGATGGTCGAAGACCATGGAGCCGTACACCACGTGGACATGACCAGTGGCCGGAAGGTGTATCGCGCGTTCCTCTTGCCTAGCACGCTGGAGGCCGACCTGAACTTCGTGCCGGCCGACGAATTCCGGCCGGACGGGCCGAAGTTCCGCGCGCTGCGCGGTGACCCGTTGCCGCCTGGTCCGGCTGCGCCGACCGACGACGCCGACCACTTGATCGGCATGGGCTGGCTCTACGCGCAGCAGGCGCGTGCCTGCCTAGGGCGCGGCAGGCTCTGGCAGGCCGAGCGGATGGTCGCTCGCGTGCGAGACCAGGCGCTTGCCCTGGCTTGCCTGCGGCACAACCTTCCAACTGCCTACGGAGCGGCCATCGACTCGCTACCGCGGGACGTGCTCGAGGCCTTCAAGGGCAGTGTCGTCCGCTCCATGGAAGCGGGCGAGGCTCGGCGCGCGCACAAGTCTGCCGTCGCGGTCCTTTGCGCAGAAGCGCAAAAGGCGGGCCATACCTCAGGCGACTCTCTCGCCGCTGCTGTGACAGCGCTGGCGAACGCGCCTTCTGATCCGCGGCCGCCTCGAGCAGGCCGGCCTCGGCGTGTTCGGGCAACGGAGCCTCGGCGGGCAAGCCTGCCGGAATAAACCCCAGAAATCTGGGCACCTGGCGGTGTCGCGATGGAGTGGCTGGCACTTGGCGTCCCGGTGTTTACGGGGGAGCGCCCGGTTCCCGGTGTGGCCGTGGAGGACGTGCATGACTGATCAGGATCGCTACGGGCTGCCCGACGAACCCGATGACGAGGGGAGCGAGGCAGGCGAGGCGAACGGCGAGCGAGAAGCCAGGCGCCGGCAGCTCATAGCGGCTGCGCAGGACAGCTGGATTGCCGCGCTCACAGACCTGGGCGGCCGGAACACGCTGCTCTACTACAAGGACCGGAGGG
Source organism: Streptosporangiaceae bacterium (assembly GCA_030041135.1). Taxonomy (GTDB): domain Bacteria; phylum Actinomycetota; class Actinomycetes; order Streptosporangiales; family Streptosporangiaceae; genus JAJYUU01. The sequence goes on from JASHOL010000332.1 coordinate 14,252, forward strand.
CAGGGACGCTCGACCTGGGCCGGGCGGACAACGAGGCACTGGCCAAGTTCCTGCGCTCCGGGTCCATCCGGCTCACCCGGCTATTCACAGACGTCGACCTGCGAGCGGATGCGATCCGGCGGGTCCAGGCGATTTACCGCAGGGCGACGGAACTGCTCGAAGAGCGTGGCATCCGCGCCGGCTATCTGGCGACGGGACTGGCGAGGTGGGACGAGCTGTTCCTCGAGCCCGCGGCGCCGGTGCTGCTGCGGGGCTTGACCATCGTGGCGACCAGGGCCAGGCATGACGACTTCGAGCTGGTCCTTGACGATGACACCGAAGTCAACCCGGTGCTGCTGAACAAGCTGGCCACCGCGTTCGGCGCTGCGACCGAGGAACTGGCGGACGAGTCGCCCGACGCGATCGGCGGGCTGCTGACCAAGGCGGCCGAGGCCGCGGAGATCCCCGGCTTCGAGATCGTCGATCGGCGGGTGATCGGCACCTTCACGTACGCGAAGCTGCCGATGGTGCGTGACCTCCAGGCGGCGGACGACGTGCTGAACGACAGCGACGTGGTGGCGGCGATCGCGGGAGACCCGGACGCCCAGGAGCTACTCGGCGCGGATGAGGGCAGCGAGCCGCTGCTCGACCAGCCCGAGCAGGATTACTCGGTGCTGGACGCGGACTCCTCCCAGCGCAATGCGATCAACACGGTGCTGTCAGGCCGGAGTCTTGTCATCCACGGGCCGCCGGGGACGGGCAAGAGCCAGACCATAGCCAACCTCATCGCGGCCCTGGTCGCGCGCGGACGGAAGGTCCTGTTCGTCGCCGAGAAGCGCGCGGCGATAGACGCGGTGCTGTCCCGGCTCAAGAGCGTCCAGCTTGGCGGCACGGTCCTGGATATTCACGACGGGACCAGGGACCGGATGCGCATCTGCCGCGACCTGGGCGACACCCTGGAGCAGGCGCAAAGGACGGCCGAGCCGGACGTTGATGACCTGCACCGCCGGCTGACCGACCGGCAGCGCCGACTCGCGCGGCATGCATCCGCGCTGCACCAAGCGCATCAACCCTGGGGCGTCACGCCGTTCCAGGTTCAGTCCGCCTTGCTCGGCATACCGAAGTCTGCGAGAACGCAGGCCAGGATCAGCGCTCCTGAGCGAATCAGCCGGGAACGGGCCGACCGGATCCGCGACGAGCTACGCGAATTCGCGCACCTCGGCGGGTTCACGCTCCGGCCGGCCAGCACGCCCTGGTTTGGCGCGATCCTGCGGACGAGGGACGAAGCCCAGCAGGCCTGCGAGCTTGCGGTGCGCCTTGCCACGCGCGGCATGCCGATGCAAGCCCAGCGCATCGAGCAGGCGTGCGCCGAGACGGGGTTGCGGCTGCCGCAGTCTTATCAGGACCGGCTGAGCCGGATGCAGCTGTTCGCCGCCGTGCGCGCGTCCCTGCGGACCTTTGCGCCCGGCGTCTATGCGGCGGACGTTGACCAGCTGGCCGCGGCCGCGGCCGGCGCGGCCGGCGTCGGCTTCATGGAGCGGCGGGCGCTGCGCAAGCAGGCCAGATCGCTGCTGGTGACCGCCGCCGGGGACGTGTCGTGGGAGGAGCTCGCCGACGCGCTGACCGCCACGTCGGTGGTGCTGGCGCAGTGGCGCGAGCTGCGCACCGACAACGGCACGCCCCGGCTGCCCGCGGCGCTGGACGATATCGAGGCTGCGCAGGAGGAGTGCGAGCGTCAGCTGAACGCGCTGCGGTCGTTCGTCAGGCTCGGGGCTGAGCCTGAGCCGGTGCTTGACCGGCTCGTCGCCGATCAGGACACGCCCTGGAAACTGCCCAGGCTGTATGAGCTCGGGACTCGGTTTGACGATCTCGCACTTGGCGCGCTGCTCGATGAGCTTGCGCGCCGCGAAGCCGGGCCCGACCTGACCGCCGCGGTCTTCGACCACGCCTGGTATTCCTCCGTGCTTGACCAGATCAGGGTGCGTGACAACCGGTACGCCGCGGACGGTGGAGCGGCACTGGACGAGATCGCGCACGACTTCCGCACCCATGACGTGCAGCACCTGAAGGCCAACGCGGCCAGGGTTCAGCGGGCGTGGGCGGAGGCGCTTGCTGAAGCCTGTGACCGGCACCCGATGCAGGCGCGGGTGATCCGCAAGCAGGCGGCCCTGCGGCGCGGGCATCTTCCGCTGCGCCGGCTGCTCGACCAGGCCAGCGACGTCCTGTTCGCGATCAAGCCGTGCTGGGCTATGTCGCCGCTGATGGTCAGCCAGGTGCTGCCGGCTGCACGCCTGTTCGACGTGGTCATCTTCGATGAGGCCAGCCAGATCGTCCCCGCCGACGCGATACCCGCGATTATGCGCGGCCATCAGATCGTCGTGGCCGGGGACGACAGGCAGCTGCCGCCGACGAATTTCTTCACCAGGGTGAGCGAGCCAGACGACGACACCGCCGAGGACGACGAGAGCCTCGTCTCGTTCGGCGTCGGTTTCGAGTCGGTGCTTGACGCCTTGCGCCCGCTGCTGCCGACCGCGCCGCTCGCCTGGCACTACCGCAGCCGGGACGAACGGCTGGTCGCCTTCTCCAACAGCCGGATCTACGGCGGCGCGCTCACCACGTTCCCCGGCGTGTTCAGGGGAGACTGCCTGCGTCACGTCGTGGTCGCACAAGGATCGGGGCCGGGCCAGGAGGTGTCGGTCACCGCGGAGGTGCATAAGGTCGTCGACCTGATCCTCGAGCACGCCAGCGAGTATCCGGACGAATCGCTCGGGGTTATCGCGCTCGGCATCAAGCACGCCGAGCGGATAGACGCCGCGCTGCGAGAAGCGCTGGCCCGCCTCGACGACAACGAGGCCGAGCGGCTTGAGTCGTTCTTCGCCGACGACGGCGCGGAACCGTTCTTCGTGAAGAACCTCGAGCGGGTGCAGGGCGACGAGCGCGACGCGATCATCTTCTCGGTCGGGTACGGCAAGCACCCGGATGGCCGGATGCGCTACCAGTGGGGTCCGCTGCTGCGCGACGGCGGCGAGCGGCGGCTGAACGTGGCAGCCACCAGGGCCAAGCACCGGCTGACCCTGGTCAGCTCGTTCTCCGGTCACGACGTCGATCCCGAGCGGGTCACCAAGGCCGGGGCGCGGATGCTCGCCGACTACCTGGACTACGCCAGCTCGGGCGGCACCGCGCCGCAGGCAACCGGCGCGGCCGGACTCGACTCGTTCGAGCAGGACGTGCGGGACCGGCTCGCCGCCCGCGGGATCACAGTGGTTCCGCGTTACGGCGTCGGCGGGTACCGGGTCGACTTCGCGGCAACTCACCCGCAGGACCCCGGGCGGATGGTGCTGGCGATCGAGGCCGACGGCGCGTCGTACCGGAAGTCAGGCAGCGTGCGGGACAGGGACCGGCTGCGCGGTGAGCACCTGCAGCGGCTGGGCTGGAGCTACCACCGGCTCTGGTCGACCAACTGGTTCCGCGACCCGGACGCGGAGGTGGCCAGGGTGGTGGAGGCCTACGACAAGGCCGTCGCCAGGATCGAGCCGCCCGAGCCACCTCCGGCGTCCGAGCGGCCTGGCCGCCCGCCGGACGAGCCGTCCTCCGGCCCCGGCAGCGAGCTGGCCCGGATGCCGTCCGGCGAGATCGCCAGCCATCGCTAGCCTGGCCAGGCGTGCAAACTGCGGGCCGAACCGGCCCGGTCTGTGAGAAGTACCACGTGCGGCCACGTTAAAGCTCGATTCCTGCCCGAAATCGGGCAGAAATGTTGCTGGATCGCTCCGTTGCGGGCATGATTGCCGGCATGCCGAGGCCGGAACCGCCAGCTGAGCTCGTCGAGTACCTCGTCCAGAGCTGCCCGCTGACGCCGCCAGAGGCTGCCCGCGTCATCGCCGACGTCCTCAGGTACTTTTCCGAGGCGCCGCCCGATTTCGTCCGCCGCAGGCATCGCGAGCTGAAGGCGCGCGGGCTGACCAATGATCAGGTATTTGCCTGTATTGCGGTGGAGATGCCGCAGCGCCGGTACATGCCGCCTGAGCTGTCGCTGCGCCAGTTGCGCAGGATCGTGTACGGCTGAGCGGCACTGAATGACAGGACCTGGCCGCCCGGCGCGCAGGCGGGTGGACCCGGCAAACTTCCGGGCCGCGCAGCGGTCCGGGCCAGGGGAAGGTGGGAAGCTCGTGTGCGGAATCGTGGCCTACGTCGGCGGCAGGGACAGCGTTCCGATCCTGCTTGAGGGCCTGGCCAGGCTGGAATACCGGGGCTATGACTCGGCCGGGATCGCCGTCCTCGGCCGGGGTGGCGACCTGCGGGTGCGCAAGGCCAAGGGCAGGGTCGCCGAGCTGGCGGCCGACATCCCGGCCCGGCTCAAGGGCAGCCCTGGGATCGGCCACACCCGCTGGGCGACCCACGGCGAGCCCAGCGACGGGAACGCTCACCCGCACGCGTGCGGCCCGATAGCGATCGTCCACAACGGCATCATCGAGAACGCGGACGAGCTGCGGGCCAAGCTCGCCGCCACCGGCGCGCAGTTCGCTTCGGAGACCGACAGCGAGCTGGTCGCGCACCTGATCGCCGCCGGACCCGACGGCGACCTGGAGGAGGCCGTCAGGCTGGCCCTGAAGCAGGTCGTCGGCACTTACGGGCTCGCGGTCATCGACACCCGCAGCCCCGACCGGATCGTCGTCGCCCGAAACGGCAGCCCGGTATTGCTCGGCATCGGCGACAAGGAGATGTTCGCCGCCTCGGACGTGGCGGCGCTGGTCAGGTACACCCGCCAGGTCGTCCACCTGGATGACGGCGAGATCGCCACCATCCAGGCCGACGGGTTCCGCACCTCGACCCTGGACGCGCGCCGCACCACCAAGCAGGCCGCCGTCATCGACGCCGACGCGGCCAGCTACGACGCCGACGGGCACGCCCACTTCATGCACAAGGAGATCCACGAGCAGCCGCAGGTCGTGGAGCGCGTGCTGCGCGGGCGGCTGGACGACCGGTTCGCGACCGCACACCTGGGCGGGCTGAACATAGACCCGCGGGAGGCCAGGGCGATCCGCCGGGTCAAGATCCTCGGCTGCGGGTCCGCCTACTACTCGGGCCTGCTTGGCGCCCAGCTCATCGAGGAGCTGGCCAGGGTGCCGGCCGACGCCGAGCCGGCCTCGGAATTCCGCTACCGCAGCCCCGTGATCGAGGAGGGCACGCTCTACATCGCGGTGAGCCAGTCGGGGGAGACCTACGACACCCTGGCGGCCGTGCAGGAGGTCAGGCGCAAGGGCGGGCGGGCGATCGGCGTCATCAACACGGTCGGCAGCACGATCGCCAGGGAGTGCGAAGGCGGCGTCTACCTGCACGCGGGCCCTGAGGTCTCGGTCACCTCGACCAAGACCTTCACCGCGACCGCCACCGTGTTCGCGCTCCTGGCCCTGCACCTGGCCCGCATCCGCGACATGTCGCCCGCTGACGGCCAGCGGATTGTCGCCGGCCTGCGGAAACTGCCCGGCCAGATCGCCGAGATCCTGGCCATGGAGGAGGAGATCGCGGCCGCGGCCAAGGACCTCGCCGAGTACACCGGCATGTTCTTTATCGGGCGGGTCCGCGGCTGGCCGGTGGCCAGGGAAGGCGCGCAGAAGCTCAAGGAGGTTTCCTATCTGCACGCCGAGGCCTACCCCGCCAGCGAGCTCAAGCACGGGCCGCTCGCGCTGGTCGGGCCCGCGCTGCCGACCGTAGCCGTGCTGCCGGAAGACGAGTTGCTTGAGAAGAACCTCGGCACTCTCGGCGAGATCCGTGCGCGGCAGGGCCGCGTCCTGGTGATCGGTCACTCCGGGGCGGCGGGCCGGGTGACCGACGACGTCCTGGTGGTGCCGCGCAACGAGCCCGAGCTCGATCCGATCTTGCTGTCGGTGCCATTGCAGCTGCTTGCCTACCACGCTGCGGTCGCACTCGGGAACGACGTGGACAAGCCGAGGAACCTGGCCAAGAGCGTGACCGTCGAGTAAGGCCGGACGCGCGAGGCGGCTCTGAATACCAGTCGCCACGGTCTTGCGGAGCATTCGGCCAGCCAACACCGACGTTCACCGCTTTCGGACGCGCCGTGGCGCACACTGACGGTATGGGCGCCGCCGAGGAGACCAACGCCGGCCCGGCCGGCCAGCCCGAGGGCCAGGCACCTGGCCTGCCGGCGGAGTTCAGCCTGGCGCTGGCCGCCTTCGCCCGGCACTTGGCCGCCGAGCGCGGCCTGTCCGCGCACACGGTGCGGGCCTACCTCGGCGATGTCGGCGGGCTGCTTGCGCACGCCACTGCACGGGGACGCGGCGACCTCGCTGGCCTGGATATCGGCGAGCTGCGTGCGTGGCTGGCCGACGAGCACCGGGCCGGTCACGCCAGGGCGACTGTCGCCCGGCGGGCGGCGGCCGTCAGGGCCTTCACCGCGTTCGCCTGCCGCCGGGGCTGGCTCGCCGCCGACCCTGGCTCCCAACTGGGAGCACCGAAGGTCAGCAAGCGACTGCCTCAGGTGCTTGGCCAGACCCAGATGCTCGCTGTGCTCGACGGCCACGACCCGGGTCGCGGGCCGGCCGAGGCCGCGGTCAGCCTCAGGGATGCGGCGATCATGGAATTGCTCTACGCGTCGGGGATCCGGGTGAGCGAACTGTGCGGGCTAGATCTGGGTGACCTCGACCGGAGCCGCCGGACCGTCCGGGTGTTCGGCAAGGGCAGCAAGGAGCGGGTGGTTCCCGTCGGCATCCCGGCCGTCAAGGCCGTTGACGCATGGCTAGCGGCTGGCCGAAGGCCACTCACCAGCGCCCGGTCAGGCAGTGCGATGTTCGTCGGCGTCAGGGGTGGCCGGATCGACCCGAGGACGGTCCGCCGGGTAGTACACGACCGGCTGGCCCGCGCGGGGGTGCCCGACACCGGCCCGCATGGCCTCCGGCACACCGCGGCCACGCATCTGCTCGAGGGCGGCGCCGACCTGCGGAGCGTCCAGGAAATACTCGGTCACGCCTCGCTGTCCACGACGCAGATCTACACTCACGTCAGCGTCGAACGGCTGCTCGCGGCCTATCGCCAGGCGCATCCGCGGGCATAGCCTCCGC
>JASHOL010000333.1 GCA_030041135.1 Streptosporangiaceae bacterium
GCCGCCGACCTCGACCGTGATCCGCTCGCGGCCCGCGACCCCACCGTCGGCCTCCACTGCGCCGGCCTCCATTGCGCCGGTCTCAACTGGGCCGGCGTACGGCGGTATCTCGTTGTCGAACTCGGTCTCGATCCACCTCGTGTGCACCCGGAACGGGGCGTCGGTGAAGGCCGGGTCGCTGACCACGGCACGGTGAAATGGCAGCACGGTCGGCATGCCGTCGATCTCGAACTCGGCCAGTGCTCTGCGCGCCCGTTCCAGTGCCTGCTCGCGGTCGGCTCCGGTCACGATCAGCTTGGCGATCAGCGAGTCGAAGGCCTGCGGGACCGTCTGTCCGGCCGTGTACCCGGCGTCGAGCCGCACGCCAGGCCCAGACGGCTGCCGCCAGCCGGTGATCGTGCCCGGAGCGGGCAGGAAGTTACGGCCGGCGTCCTCGGCGTTGATGCGGAACTCGATGGAGTGCCCGCGCGCTTCCGGATCGCCGTAGGTTAGCGGCTCGCCGTCGGCGATGCGGAACATCTCTCTGACCAGGTCGATGCCGCTAACTTCCTCGGTCACTGGGTGCTCCACCTGCAGCCTGGTGTTGACCTCAAGGAACGAAATGGTGCCGTCTTGCCCGATCAGGAACTCACAGGTGCCGGCGCCGGCGTAGCCGACCGCGCGCAGGATGTCCGCGGAGGCGGCGCGCAACTGCTTGTCCTGGTCGGCGGTCAGGAACGGCGCCGGCGCCTCCTCGACCAGCTTCTGATGACGCCGCTGGAGCGAACAGTCCCTGGTGGACACGATCACGACGCGACCGCGGCTGTCGGCCAGGCACTGCGTCTCGACATGGCGCGGGCGGTCCAGGTAACGCTCGACGAAGCACTCGCCGCGGCCGAACGCGGCAGTCGCCTCCCTGACCGCGGACTCAAACTGGGTCGCGATCTCCTCGGTCGTCCTGGCCACCTTGAGGCCGCGCCCGCCACCGCCGAAGGCGGCCTTGATCGCGATTGGCAGCCCGTACTCCGCGGCGAACGCCTCGGCCTCGGCGGCCCCGCGTACCGGGCCGTCGGTACCGGGGGCAAGCGGCGCGCCGACCTGCCTGGCGATGTGCCGCGCCCGCACCTTGTCACCGAGAGCCTCGATCGCCGCCGGGGGCGGGCCGACCCAGGTCAGGCCAGCGTCGATGACCGCCTGGGCGAAGTCCGCGTTCTCGGCCAGGAAGCCATAGCCGGGGTGCACGGCGTCCGCGCCGCTGCCGGCGGCCGCCTTGAGGATCTTGCCGATATCCAGGTAGCTCTCGGCGGCACTCTGCCCGCCCAGGGCGTAAGCCTCGTCTGCCATTGAGACGTGCAGCGCGTCCAGGTCGGCCTCGCCGTAGACGGCAACGCTGACCAGCCCAGCGTCCCGGCAGGCCCGCACTATCCGGACCGCGATCTCGCCGCGGTTGGCGATAAGGACCTTGCGCACCTGCGTTGTCTCCCTTCGACTGTGAGGAGTCTAGGTGAGAACGCACTAGTACGGCCGGTCGGGCGGCTGGCTCCTGGCGCCGGCCCGGTCACCCAGCAGGATCGCACGATACCCGCCCGGAGTGCGCCCGTTCCAGGACGGCGGACGGCAAGTAGGTGCTGGCCAGATCGGTGCTGGCCCAGGTCAGTTAGGGCAACGCGCTGGCCCGCCAGGCACCAGCGCCCGGAGTCAGCTGCGGCCGCATCTGCCTGGCCTTGGCCGCCCACTGTGAGCGCGCTGTCCGCGGCGCGGACTCGCCGCTGGCTGGTTTCGCGCGACCGGCCAGGACCACGACGACGGCGGCAAGTTCGTCCGCCGTCGGCTCCCCCCGGATCACGCGCAGCACGGGGCTTGGTGACTCCGGCGCTCTCGGCCCCGGCTGACGCTGTGGCCGGCGCCCGTGCTGGCTCGAAGCGGGCGCAGGAGAGGCCGAATCCGCTGGCACTGTGACTCTCAGCCCTTCGACCTGCCGACCCCGATGCCGAACTGGCGATGCACTCTCGCCCAGAACGCGTCCCGCAGCCACTCCCTGGCTTCCTGGTAGGCGCGCAGCGACAGGCCCAGTTCCTTTTCGGCATCGACGAGCAGCTCCTTGTCGATGACCGGCGGCAAGATCGGGCCGGGTAGCAGGTCGCGGATGTTGTCCTCGCCGCGGGTCAGGATCCACTTCTGGGCCACGTGCTCGCCGGCCTCCTCAACTCGCTCGCGGTCCGGGCCCAGCCTTGCCACCGACAGGTGCGGGACGGGGATCGGCCGGGAGTACGGCCGAGAGGAGTGCCGGTCACCGAATACCTGCGCCGGTGACGGCGCGCCCTGAGCGGTCTGGGATGTCACGGGCTGGCCCGTGCGGGCCAGGCCTGCGGCGTCGGGCGTGATCGGTGAGGCGGGCGTCTCGGGTGTGAGCTGCCGCGTGAAGAACGGTTCCACGAACGAGCGCTCGAGCACATCGACGGTATCGGACTCCCAGACCAGCCGTTCTGCCTGATTTGTTCCATACGGCGGCTCGACGCCCCACAGGTGCACCCGGACGCCGTAAGCCTGGGCGGCCTCGACCGCGGGCACCATGTCCTCATCGCCGGCCACCAAGATCGCGTCGGTTATGGCCCGGTGCCGCGCCAGCGCCTCCATATCCGCCCTGATCTGGGCGTCCACGCCCTTTTGCTGACCCCTGGCGTTCAGGTTGCCGAGCCGCAGCTTCACCCAGGGCATCTGGGCGATGACTCGCTGATCGATTGTCGGGACCCGGTCGCGGGCAGCGTCGTACCAGTACACGCGCAGCAGTTCGCCCCTGATCTGATCATCGGCCTGCCTGCTGAGGGCCTGGATCAGCTTGTCCGCGTCAACCCGGTACTCGCGCCGGGAGGCCGCGCTGAACAACAGCTCGCCGGCGGACGCGTATATGTACCCGACATCTACCATGATGGCGTATCGGGACAGCAGCGGCAGGGGTGAGCCGTTCTCGGTCATAGTACTGACGACTCTAATAGCAGTTAGGAACTCCGACGCGCCGAAACTGGTACCGCAGCGCACTCACCTCGTCACGATGGGCTGACGCTGCCTGGTCAGCGTGCCCTCTCGGCCGAGCGCCCCGATCTCGTCCCGTCGGCCGGGCGCTGCGGCCAGCCACCGCCTATAGCGGGATGTTGCCGTGCTTGCGCGGAGGCAGCGTCTGGCGCTTGTTCCTCAGCGCCCGCAGCGCCCTGGTGACCTGGGACCTGGTCTCGGCCGGCCTGATGACCGCGTCCACGTACCCGCGCTCGGCCGCGACATAGGGGTTGAACAGCGTGTCCTCGTACTCGGTGATCCGCTGCTTGCGCAGGCCGGCCCGCTGTTGCGGGTCTTCCACCGCCGCCAGGTCCCGCCGGTACAGGATGTCCACGGCGCCATCCGCGCCCATCACCGCGATCTGTGCTGTTGGCCAGGCCAGGTTGATGTCGCCGCCGAGGTGCTTGGAGCCCATGACGTCGTAGGCCCCGCCGTAGGCCTTGCGCGTGATGACGGTGATCTTGGGTACGGTGGCCTCCGCGTAGGCGTAGATCAGCTTGGCGCCGCGGCGGATGATGCCGCCCCACTCTTGCCCGGTGCCGGGCAGGAAGCCTGGCACGTCCACAAACGTCACCACCGGGACGCCGAAAGCATCACAGGTACGGACGAATCGGGCCGCCTTCTCCGAGGCGTCGATGTCGAGCGTGCCCGCCGAGTGCATCGGCTGATTGGCCACGACGCCGACCGACGCGCCCTCGACCCGGCCAAATCCGACCACGATGTTCTGCGCGAATCCGGCGTGGATCTCCAGGAACTCCTCCTCATCGAGCACGTGCTCGATGACGCGGTGGATGTCGTAGGGCTGGCGGGGCGAGTCCGGTATCAGCGTGTCGAGTTCCGCGTCGTAGTCGGTGACCTCGAGCCGGTTCGCCGGATCGCCGGGTACAGGGAAGAGCGGCGGCTCGTCCAGGTTGTTCGATGGCAGGTAGGAGAGCAGGTCCCTGGCGAAGTCGAGGCAGTCCTGCTCGTCGCTGGCCTGGTAGTGGGCGACGCCGGACTTGACGTTGTGCGCGTGCGCGCCGCCGAGTTCCTCCTGACTCACCTCCTCGCCGGTTACGGTCTTGATCACATCCGGCCCGGTAATGAACATGTAGGAGGTCTTGTCGACCATGAGCGTGAAGTCGGTGATGGCGGGCGAGTACACCGCTCCTCCCGCGCACGGGCCCATGATCAGCGAAATCTGCGGGATGACTCCCGAGGAGATGACGTTCCGATAGAAAATCTCGCCGTACAGGCCGAGGGCGACGACACCCTCCTGGATCCGCGCGCCCCCGCTGTCGTTGATGCCGATCATGGGACACCCGGTCTTGAGGGCATGATCCATGACCTTAACGATCTTCTCGCCGAACACCTCGCCCAGTGAGCCGCCATTGACCGTGAAGTCCTGGCTGAACACGCAGACCGGGCGGCCGTCGATGGTCCCGTAGCCGGTGACCACGCCGTCGCCGTACGGCCTCGTGGCAGCCATGCCGAAGTCGTGCGCGCGATGCCTGGCCAGCTCGTCGAACTCGGTGAACGAGTCGGCGTCGAGCAGGGCGTCGACTCGCTCACGCGCGGTCATCTTGCCCTTAGCGTGCTGGCGCTCGACCTGCCGCGCGGTCCCGGCGTGTATCGCCTCCTGTCGGCGCAGCTCGAGGTTGGCCAGCTTCCCCGCCGTCGTGTGCGGGTCAGGCTGAGCGGCGCCGCGGTCCGGCCGGGCGTCGGCGGTGGTCGCGGCGTCGGTGGGCGGCAGCGGTTCTGAGGCCATGCGGGACAGGTTAGGGCAGAACCGCCAGCCGGCGTTTACGGCCCCGGCTGACGCCGTGGCCTCGGCGTCGTGATAGCCAGATTTGCCCAGGCACCGGGCCGGTTTAGTCGGCGTATAGGCACGCCGGCGGCCACCAGACTGACTATGGTGCCTGCCATGGACGGTGCTTCCGGCCAGGGCAACGGCGACCACGGCATGCTGCGGCAGCGCGAGCTAGGCGAGCGGATTCTGCGCGCCAGCGGGCTGTGGTCGGACGTGACGGTCGTCGCGGAGACCGGTTCCACGAACGAGGATCTGATCGCGGCCGCCAGCGAAGGTGCGGCCGAGGGCAAGGTCCTTGTCGCCGAGCGGCAGACCAAGGGGCGCGGGCGCCTTGGACGCAGCTGGCAAAGTGAGCCAGGAGCGGCGCTGACCTTCTCCGTGCTGCTGCGGCCGGCCGGCGTGCCGCAGCCCGCCAGGGGCTGGCTGCCGCTGCTGGCCGGGGTGGCCGTCACGGCCGGGATCCGTGCTCAGACCGGCCTCGACGTCAGTCTCAAGTGGCCCAACGACGTGCTGGGCGGCCCGCCGACAGGCAAGCTGGCCGGCATCCTGGCTGAGCAGACGGGCGGCGCGATCGTGGTCGGCACCGGACTCAACGTCGCGGCCAGTCCTGATGACCTGCCGCAGGGATCCGCGACCTCGCTCGCCGAGCTCGGGGCGTCGGGCGTCGACCGGGAGGAACTACTCGCCGCGATCCTGCGCGAGTTCGAGCACTGGTACCGCCGGTGGGCGGGCGGTGACTTCCCCGGCGACGCCATCGAGTCGGGGTTGCGCGCGGAGTACCTGCGCAGCTGCGCCACGATCGGCAGGCAAGTGCGAGCCGAGTTGCCAGGCGGTGCCATCGTCTCCGGACGCGCGTGCGACATCGACGGGGCCGGCCGGCTGCTGGTCGCGACGGACGACGCCGTCGAGCCGGTGAGCGCGGGCGACGTCGTCCACGTTCGTTAGGCACTGCAACCTCATTAGGCGACACGGTCCCCGCTGTTTGCGCGGCTGTCCCACTCATGGCGCATTACGTGTCACGATGGGGCCTATGGTCAGCGCGTCAGGCCTCTCCCAGGGCGAGTATTTCGTCCTCCGGGTTCACCAGCACTGGAAGACCATCCTGCGGCCGGTGCTCATACTGGCTCTGATCATCGTCGGCCTGCTCGCCGTGCTGTTGTTCCTGCCCAAGCTGGCGACGCCGGTCAGGCTCGGCGTCGGGGCGGTAGCACTGATCCTCGCGCTGTTCTTCGTCGCCGGCCCGCTGCTGCGCTGGCAGACGACCGTCTACGAGCTGACCAACCGGCGGCTGCGGCTGCGCGCCGGGGTGATCAGCCGCAGGGGACGAGACTTCCCGCTGTCGCGGATCAGCGACGTCTCGTTCTCGCAGGGGCTGCTGGATCGCATGCTCGGCTGTGGCCGGCTGATCGTGGAGTCGCCGGGTGAGCACGGCCAGCTGATACTCAACGAGATCCCGCACGTGCAGCAGGTCCAGTCCACGATGTTCCAGCTGGTCGAGGACGAACAGCAGCGGCTGGCCCACGAGCAGCAGGGGACGTGAGATTCGCGCCGCCGATGCGGCTAGCCTGCCTAGCATGAGCACGGCACGCAGGGGCGCGGTCACGTGAGTGACCTGCCAAGCCAGATTTCAGTCCGCGAAGTGGGGCCGCGTGACGGGCTGCAGAACGAGGAGCCGGTACCGACAGAGGCGAAAGTCGAGCTAATCAACACGCTCTCCGGCACGGGGGTGAAGCGGATCGAGGCCGTATCCTTCGTGCGGCCCGACGCTATCCCGCAGATGGCCGATGCCGACGAGGTCTGGAAGAGGATCGAGCGGGCCGAGTCAGTCCGCTATTCCGCGCTCGTTCCCAACCTCCGGGGTGCGGCCAGGGCCCTGGACAGCGGGCTCGGTGAAATCGAAGCAGTGGTCTCCGCCTCCGACACTCACAACCGCAAGAACGTCAATCGCGGCACCGAGGAGTCGCTTGACGACATCGCGGCGGTCATCGACATGGCCCATAACCGCGGCGCGACGTGCCAGGTCATCGTGTCTACCGCCTGGGGATGCCCGTACGAGGGCGACGTGCCCGTCGCACGGGTAGTCGGGGTCGCAGGCCGGGCGGTCGCGGACGGCGCGGACTGCATCTCGTTCGGCGACACGACCGGCATGGCGACGCCCGGACGCGTGCGTGCGCTGATTGGCGAGTTCCGCTCGGCCTACCCCGACATCGGCCTGAACCTGCACTTCCACAACACCCGAGGGACGGGGCTGGCCAACGTGCTGACCGCGCTCGAGCTTGGCGTTGACGACTTCGACGCCTCGGTCGGCGGCTTGGGCGGCTGCCCTTACGCACCCGGCGCCACCGGCAACATCGCGACCGAGGAACTCATCCACATGGTCGAGGACATGGGCGTTGGGACGGGTATCGATCTCGACGCCATGATCGAGGCCGCCGCGGCAGCCGAGCGGATAATCGGCCGCCAGCTGCCGTCCCAGGTTCTGCGGGCCGGCCCTCGTTCCCGCACTATCACTGCGTGACCTGAACGCGGTTACTGGCGGAACCGGTTCGCCACCCCGTTTCTTTGTCGTGATGTTTGACCCGCCTTTTCCTGGTGACTTTGGGGACGGCAAAGGACAGTTTCGAAGAAACGGAGCTGAGGAGCATGGCCCTGTTCGAGAGGCGACGCCATAGCTGGCTGTTCATTATCTGGGTCATCGTCGGCCTTATCGTCGCCTGGGAGCATGTCTACATCACCGTGAAGTACATCGAGTTGCTCGTGTCAGCCGTGCTGGCGGTCTTCCTGTGGCCGCTGGTGCTGCTCCACGTGAATTTCAACATTCACTAGCGTCGGTGCGGGCGGCCGGGTCAGGGTGCGCCCTGGACTCGGTACGCTCGCGACCGTGGACGATGTAGTAGAAGCGGCGGCGGCCGGGCACCCTGAGCTTGCCGACATCCGGGCCAGGATCAACCGCGGAGGCGCGGCCAAATATCACGAGCAGGCGACCGCCCAGGGCAAGCTGTTCGCCAGGGACCGGATCGAGTTGCTGGTTGACGCGGGCAGTTTCACCGAGGACGGTGCCTTCGCCAATGTGCTGGCCGACGGCCTGCCCGCGGATGGCGTGATCACCGGGACCGCGACCACGGGCGGCAGGCCGGTTGCGCTGATGGCCAATGACTCGACCGTTAAGGCCGGGTCATGGGGAGCGCGCACGGTCGAGAAGATCATCCGGATAATCGAGCAGGCGTATGCGACCGGCGTTCCGATGATCTACCTGGTCGACTCGGCCGGCGCTCGCATAACCGACCAGGTGCAGATGTTTCCCGGCAGGCGCGGCGCAGGAAAGATCTTTCACGCCCAGGTCCGGGCATCCGGGTCGATACCCCAGGTATGCGCCCTGTTCGGGCCCTCGGCCGCCGGCGGCGCCTACATTCCGGCGTTCTGCGACTTCGTCGCGATGGTCGACGGGAATGCCTCCATGTACCTCGGCAGCCCGCGCATGGTCGAGATGGTGGTCGGCGAGCAGACAACGCTGGAAGAGATGGGCGGTGCGCGGATGCACTGCTCGGTATCAGGCTGCGGGCACTACCTGGCCGCGACCGAGGCCGACGCCCTGACCGCCGTCCGCGACTATCTGTCGTACCTGCCGGGGAACTGGCAGCAGCCGCCCCCGGCAAAGCCCGCCCGCGAGCCGAAGCAGCTCGACCTGCGGGCGATGGTGCCGGTCAGCGAGCGCCAGGCCTTCGACATGCGGCGATACCTGCGCGGCATCGTGGACGAGGACTCATTCTTCGAGATCCATGCCCTGTGGGCGCGCGAGCTGGTGATCGGCTTCGCCCGGCTTGACGGCGAGGCGATCGGGGTCGTGGCCAACAACCCGTTGTTCAAGGGCGGGGTCCTGTTCGTCGACTCCGCCGACAAGGCGACCAGGTTCATTCAGCTGTGCGATGCCTTCAACCTGCCGTTGCTGTTCCTGGCCGACGTACCCGGCTTCATGGTCGGAACGGCCGTTGAGCGGCAGGGGATCATCAGGCACGGCGCCAAGATGATCAGCGCTGTGTCCGAGGCCACCGTGCCGAAGATCTGCGTGATCGTGCGTAAGGCCTACGGTGCCGGGCTCTACGCGATGGCGGGCCCCGGCTTCGAGCCGGACGCGACGCTGGCGTTGCCCACGGCCAAGATCGCCGTCATGGGCGCCGAGGCTGCTGTTAACGCTGTTTACTTCAATCGGCTGAACGCCATCGCGGACCCGGCCGAGCGCGAGGCCGAGACGAAGCGGCTGCGGGAGGACTACGAAGCCGACATTGACGTTCTCCGGCTTGCGGGCGAACTGGTCGTCGATGATGTGGTGGAGCCAGCGGACCTGCGCTCGCAGCTGATCCGCCGGTTCGCGGTGGCGCGGGGTAAGGACCGGGCCTTCTCCCGCCGCCGGCACGGCGTGACGCCCGTCTGAGGGTCTGGCGGCCGTCCGGAGGCGTCTGGCGGCCGTCTGAGGTGTCTGGCGGCCGTCGGCGCGGGGCCCGCGGCCGTCCGAGCGGGCCCGCGCCCGCCTCGGCCGCCCGCCCGCAATACCCCCCTTAGCCGGTTAAATTCGCAGGTCAGAGGCTAGCTGACGGCAATACGTCGGCCCTCAGGGCGTGTATCGAGCCGGTTAAGTTGCAACCCGCCATACCATCAGTGCATGACCAGCGTGCTCCTAGCCGAAGATGACCCGGCAATCTCCGAACCTCTCGCGCGGGCCCTGCGCCGTGAAGGCTACGACGTTGACGTCGCCGCCGACGGCCCCGAGACCTTGGAGGCCGCTAAACAAGGCGGGATCGACCTCATCGTGCTGGACATCGGGTTGCCCCGCCTCGATGGCCTCGAGGTGTGCCGCCGCATCCGGTCCGCTGGCCAGTCGGTCCCCGTGCTTATCCTCACCGCCCGCGTCGACGAGGTCGATACCGTGATCGGCCTGGACGCCGGCGCCGATGACTACGTCACCAAACCGTTCCGGCTGGCGGAACTCCTGGCCAGGGTCAGGGCCCTGCTGCGCCGCGGCTCCTCGGAAACAAAGACCGTGCAGGGCGTGCGGGTAGACACCGACGCCCGCCGGGCCTGGCTCGGCGAGAGCGAGATCGAGCTGACCTCCAAGGAATTCGACCTGCTTGCCCTCATGGTCGCGGAGGCTGGCAAGGTCGTGACCCGCGAGCAGATCATGCGGCAGGTCTGGGACAGCAAGTGGTGGGGCTCGACCAAGACGCTCGACATGCACGTCTCCTGGCTGCGACGCAAGCTCGGTGACGACGCGCATAGCCCGCAGTTCATCACCACAGTGCGCGGAGTCGGCTTCAGGTTCGAACGCGGCGACTAGCCGCGCTCGGGGCCGATGACCTGCGCCCAGGATCGGGAGTAAGGCAGTGCAGCGACGGTTGCTGATCTCCATGGTCGCGGTGGCCGTGGCGGCGGTGCTGGCGCTGGGCATACCGCTTGCCTTCGTGCTCGCTCGGCTATACGTCGACGAGGCCAACCAGCAGCTGCACAGCGACGCCAAGTCGCTCGCGATCGACCTGCAGGAGCGATTCGAGTCGGGCCTGCCGGTCCCCACTCGGCAGGCGGCGATGGTGCAGGCCAACAAGTACGGCTATGCCCAGGTCAAGGAGCTAGGCGAACCTACCGTCACGCTGGGATCCCGCCCGCCGGTCAGCGATGGCCTGACTGCGACGGTCACCACGAACCAGTTCAAGGTGACGGTCGCCGCCGCCGACTCCTACGTGGCCGGGAAGCTGATCAAGGCCCTGCTGCTGATCGGCGGCGTTGCGATCGCCGCCGTCGGGGTGGCGGTCGTGCTCGGCCTCTACTATGCCAGGCGGATGATGCGGCCGTTGTCGGAGCTAGCGGCTGCCGCCGACCGGCTCGGGTCCGGAGATTCAAGCCCGCTCGGGCGTCGGTACGGCATCCAGGAGCTTGACCGCGTTGCCGAGGGTCTGGACGGCTCGGCCCATCGGATCAACGAGTTGCTCTCGGCTGAACGCGAGTTCTCCGTGGATGCGTCGCACCAGCTCAGGACGCCCCTGACGGCGCTTTCGATGCGGCTAGAAGAAATGGTGGCCGCAGCCGACCATCCCGACATAGTCCGCGAGGAGGGCGCGGCCGCCCTGGCGCAAACCGAGCGGCTCGCCGACGTCGTCGGCCAGCTGCTCGGCCGGGCCCGTCGCTCGGCCTCAGGTGCTCCGGTGCTTGCGAGCGTGGACGACATAGTCGGGCAGCAGGTGGTCGAGTGGGAGCCGGCTTTCCGACGGGTCTCCCGGCGGCTGAATCTGGTCGGCGAGAAAGGCCTGTACGCCTTCGCGACACCCGGTGGCGCCTCGCAGGTCATCGCCACGCTGCTGGATAACGCGCTGGTCCACGGCGCGGGCACGGTCACGATCAGGACATCGCGCACCCGCCGCTCGGTGGTAGTCGAGGTGCGCGACGAGGGCACCGGCGTGTCAGCCGAGCTGGCGCCGCGGATCTTTGAGCGAAGCGTCAGCGGCTCGCCCGGTGGTACCGGGCTCGGCCTCGCCCTGGCCAGGACGCTTGCCGCTGCCGACGGTGGCCAGGTGGTGCTGGTCAGGCCGCGGCCGGCCGTATTCGCGTTGTTCCTGCCCCATGCGACGGCAGATGCCGAGGCTCCGGTCGTGGCCGGGCCGGCCTAGCGCGGTCCTGGCGGCGCCCGCTGGGCGGCCGAGCCCGTAGGCTACGGCGGGTAATGGACACCAAGAAGCCACAGTCGGCTCCCGCAGCTGTGGGCGACCCCATCGTGGCCGCTTCGGCGGGCGGTTTCCAGGCGGGTGCTTCCCGGGCGGGCGAATCTGCGGCGGGCGCGCAAGTAACCGCGCAGCAGGCGGTCAGGTCGCCCATTGTCGGCATGATCGGTGCCGGCCAGCTTGCCCGGATGACGGTAGGCCCGGCCGCGGAGCTCGGCATTCATTTCCGCGTCCTCGCCGCCGCTCCGGACGAGAGCGCGGCCCAGGTAGCAGCCGACGTGGCGCTGGGTGATTACCGCTCTCCCGAAGACCTCCTGGCGTTTGCGGCCGGCTGCGATGTGGTTACCTTCGACCACGAGCACGTCCCTGGATCGCTGATCGAGGCCATGGAGGAGGCCGGGCGCGCGGTCCGGCCGGGTTCAAGGCCACTGCACTACACGCAGGACAAGCAGGCGATGCGCGAGCGGCTGGCGGGTCTCGGTTACCGGTGCCCGCGCTTTCAGGCCGTCGAGGGGCCGGAAGATGTCAGCAATCTCGCCCGCCTCACTGGCTGGCCCGTTGTGCTGAAGGCGGTCTCGGGCGGATACGACGGGCGCGGGGTCTGGGTCTGTGGCGACATGGCGGAGGCGTCCGTCGTGCTCGGGCACGGGCTGCAGCTGATCGCCGAGGAGTACGTGCGGTTCGACCGAGAGCTGGCAATCCTGGTGGCCAGGTCACCAGCCGGGCAGGGAGCCGCGTACCCCGTCGTGCAGACAGTCCAGCAGGACGGGATCTGCCGCGAGGTCCTTGCCCCGGCGCCAGATCTGACCCTGGCCAAGGCCGCCGAGGCCCAGCGGCTTGGCTTGGACATCGCCGCGGCGCTCGGGGTGACCGGACTCCTGGCGGTGGAGCTGTTCGACACCGAGGACGGCCTCCTCGTCAACGAATTGGCCATGCGGCCGCACAACAGCGGGCACTGGACCATCGAGGGGGCCGTCACCTCTCAGTTTGAGCAGCACCTTCGGGCCGTGCTAAACCTGCCGCTCGGGTCTCCGTCGCTGGCTACGCGGTGCGCCGTCATGGTGAACGTGCTTGGCGGAGAAGATCCGGACCTGCGGTCCAGGCTGACCCACGTAATGGCGGCCGACCCCGGCATCAAGGTGCACCTATACGGTAAGTCGGTCCGGCCGGGGCGCAAGGTCGGCCACGTGACTGCGCTTGGCCGCGATCTGGGGCACGTCAGGGACCGGGCCAGGCGCGCCGCGAGCTACCTGGCGTGGGGCACCGAGGAGACCGGAGAGTACCGATGAGCGACCAGCCGATCGTGAGCGTCGTAATGGGCAGTGACTCGGACTGGCCGGTAATGCAGGCAGCGGTCGACGCGGTCCAGGAATTCGGCGTGCCATGGGAGGCCGACGTCGTATCTGCCCACCGGATGCCGACCGACATGATCAGCTTCGGGCGGGCGGCGGCGGGTCGGGGAATTCGGGTCATCATTGCCGGCGCGGGCGGTGCCGCTCACCTGCCCGGGATGCTGGCCTCCGTCACGACGCTTCCCGTCATCGGGGTGCCAGTGCCGCTGGCTCACCTGGACGGGCTGGACTCGCTGTTGTCGATCGTCCAGATGCCCGCCGGGATCCCAGTCGCCACCGTCTCGGTGGGCGGCGCCCGCAACGCCGGCCTGCTTGCGGTAAGGATCTTGGCCAGTGGCGACCCCGCGCTGTCGGAGCGGGTCGCGGTATTCCAGGCCGGCCTACGCGCCAGCGCGCAGGCCAAGGGCGAGGCCCTGCGGGCGAAGATTCGGATACCCAACGGCCCACCCGAGTCACCCGGCGCGGAACTCTAGGCTCTAGCTAGGCCGATGCCCTCGACTACGACGCAGGCCGCTGACGCTCACTGAGGCCAGCGGCGCGCTGACGGTGACCGAGGCCAGCGGCGCGCTGACGCTGGCGCGCTGGCCGCTTCCGCCGGCCGCCGCTACCGACATACGCGGACGTCTGTCCTGATATTACGGATTTCGGCGATCTCTTGCGACCCTCGGCTCTCAGATTTCATCGGTTCGGTCCCGACTTTGCACCTATATGTCGCGATCTCTGGGGACCGAGTCGGTGAAATGTCGGTGCCGGCCCGGATTCTAGATGTCATGAACAACACGTTGCTGTTCGACTTGGGCAAATTAGCCTGGGTTATCACCACCGCCGAGCTGTCACGAGGCGGATTTTCGCCCAAGGCGATCGCCTCCTTGGTGCACGGCGGTGAGCTGATCTCGCTCGACCGTGGGGTGTATATACCTACCGAGGTGGCTGGGCGGCTGAAGCTGCTGCCAGGTGGAGAAGTCTTGATCCGAGCCGCTGCGGCGCTCGCTACCGCGGGACCAGGCGCCGTGATAAGCCACTACACCGCGGCGCAGCTTCACGGGCTCGATCTGCTGGATGCATCGCCGCAGGTAACGATCACGCGCCCACCTGACCAAGGCAGTCGGTCCGGAAAGACCGGGGTTCATGTCTACGCCGCTCGGCTACCTGCGAGCCACGTAGGCTCGCGGCTTGCGATTCCGGTAACGACGGTTGCCAGGACAGTCGTCGACCTGGCGCGCAGCCTTGAGTTCCGCGACGGCGTGGTTGTAGCCGATTCGGCGTTGCACAAACAGCTCGCCACGAAGGGGCGACTCCAGCAGGTGCTGACAGAACTGCCTCGCAGCCGTGGTGTTCAGCGCGCCGCGCAGGTCATCGAGTTCTCTGACGGACGGTCAGAATCGGCGCTTGAGTCGATTGCGCGGGTCGTGTTCCGTGACTGCGGACTTCCCGCCCCCGACCTCCAGGTCCAGCTGGGAGGCGACGAGGTCGCGGCGAGGGTCGACTTCTACTGGTGGCAGTTCAGGACCGTCGTGGAGGTGGACGGCGCCATGAAGTATGACGACCGTCACGCCGCGATGCGGCAGTTGCGGCGGGACACGAGGCTTCGGCACGCCGGCTTCGAGGTCGAGCACTTCAACTGGCAGGAGATCACGCAAACGCCGGACAAGGTAGCCGCGACAATCCGGGTCGCCTTTCGCCGTGGGCTGGAACGCGGCGGGACACGGCTGCCAGCGAGTTGAGGACCCTAGGAGTCGACCGGCACGCAGATGAGGCTCCAGGGCTTGCCACTCCGGCGCGTCAGCACGATTGTGGCGCTGCCGTCTCCCTGCAGACCGAGGCGATGGTGAATCCGCTCCACGTCCCCGGCCAGCCCGCGGCGCCGGATGTCAGCGGTTCCGATGCCGAGCTCCCGGAGCCTGCGGGCAACCTGCCGTTCGTTCCACGGCATCGACTCCAGCACCCGCAGCGTCCGGGCGAACGGCGTCGAGATCGCGGCGTCGGATGCCAGGAACGCGATCATCGCGTCGATCTTCCACGCTCCTACGGACCGGGCTAGATCTTCCACGAGGCCCGCCCTGGTCACCGCGGGGCTCGGATCCAGCAGGTACTCGCCGGGGGCCCCGACCCGGACGGCCTCGCCCGGCTCGGCCGTCATGGTCTGGCCGGCTGGCAGGATGGTGGCCCGGCGCGACGATGTGGCCAGGGCCGGGGACCAGAGCAGAGCCTCTTTGAGGTTTCGTCCGGTGGCCACGAATTCGACTTCCCAGTCGGCCGGGACAAGCTCGTGTGGCAGGCCGGGTGCCGCCTTGATGCAGACCGCGCCGACCTGATCAGCCAGCCCGAAGCACCAGTCGAGCGGCGGCCTGCTATCGCCCGCCCGCAGCCGGCGCTCGCCCGACCGGCGGGCCGGATCGATAAAGACCGCCTCGACTCGAGTCCAAGAGCCCGCCCCGGCCACCGGGATCTCGAAGTCGCCGGTCAGCGCAAGATCGCGCACATCGGCACACAGTGGCGTGACGTGGCCGGCCGCGCCGTTGACTACGACGTTCCGCATCGCGAGTTTCAGGGTCCGCAGGTCGGCATCGACCGCCAGCACATGCCCGGCCACGCGGGCCAGGGCGGTCAGGTTCCCCCCGATGCCACAGCACAGGTCGGCGACTAGGCCACGGCCCGCGAACCGGCGTGCGCTGTGTTCGGAGGTCAGCTCCGACGAGGCCTGCTCAAGCCCAGCCCGGGTGAAGTACATCTCGTCCGCGCGGCTGAACTTGGCCCGGCCGGCGACGCGCAGCGACTGCTGGGTCAGCGCGGCCGCGACAAGGTCGGCTGGGTAGCGGCCGCGCAGTTGCTCGGCCAGCCGCAGCGCCCGGTCCGGGCTGATCTCCTCGCCACCGAGCAACTCGAGCAACTCATCGCCGGCAGGGGAGAGCAGGTCGGCGGCCGGTTCCACCGCTTCATCATGCCTGCTCCTGCCGCCGGCCATCGGCACCTCCGTTGGCCCATTCACTAGGGCGTCCTACTATCGAGAACATGAGCCATGACTTCCCAGCCTTCGCCTTGTCGCCGGAGCACGAGGCGCTCCGCGAGTCGGTCCGCGCCCTGGCCGAGGAGAAGATCGCGCCGTATGCCGCCAAGGTCGACGAATCATCGCAGTTCCCCCAGGAAGCTCATGATGCTTTGGTCAAGGCCGACCTGCACGCGGTGCACATTCCCGAGCAATACGGCGGTGCCGGCGCCGACGCGATCGCCACGGTGATCGTCATCGAGGAAGTCGCGAGAGCGTGTGCCTCGTCCTCGCTCATCCCCGCGGTGAACAAGCTGGGCACCGTGCCGCTCCTGCTCTCGGCGTCCGAGGAGCTGAAGCAGAAGTTCTTGCCGCCGGTGGCCAGCGGCGTCGCGATGTTCTCCTACGCGCTCTCGGAGCCGGAGGCAGGCTCGGACGCGGCAGCGATGAAGACCAAGGCGGTCCGCGACGGCGACAGCTATGTGCTCAACGGGACGAAGCGCTGGATCACCAACGCCGGGATCTCGCGGTTCTACACGGTCATGGCCGTTACCGCCCCGTCGGCCGGCCCCAACGGCATCTCGGCATTCGTGGTGGACTCCGGTGACGAGGGCCTGTCGTTCGGCGCACCTGAGCACAAGCTCGGCATCAAGGGCTCGCCAACCCGCGAGCTGTATTTCGACGACTGCGTGATCCCGGCCGACCGCATCATCGGCGAGGAGGGCACGGGGTTCAAGACCGCGCTCGCCACCCTGGACCACACCCGGATCACGATTGCGGCCCAGGCACTGGGCATAGCTCAGGGCGCGCTCGACTATGCCGCTGGCTACGTCAAGGAGCGCAAGCAGTTCGGCCAGGCCATCGCCGAGTTCCAGGGCATCCAGTTCATGCTCGCGGACATGGCCATGAAGCTCGAGGCCGCCAGGCAGCTCACGTATGCCGCCGCGGCACGGTCTGAGCGCGCGATGCAAGGTGACCGCGCACCAGACCTGACGTTCATGTCCTCCGCGTGCAAGTGCTTCGCGTCGGACGTCGCGATGGACGTCACCACCGACGCCGTCCAGCTGCTCGGCGGCTACGGCTACGTCAGCGACTACCCGGTCGAGCGGATGATGCGCGACGCCAAGATCACCCAGATCTACGAGGGCACCAACCAAATCCAGCGCATGGTGATGGCCCGCCAGCTCCTGAAGTAGTGCGACAGTCGGCACTTCCGCTGGTCACGCCCGGCGGCCGGTGCCCCTGCCTTGAACAACGGTCGAGATCGTGGGTAGCATCTCCTGCCGGTCGGCCGCCGCACGCAGCCCGAACTCGAGGTTGTGCTTCATGCCGTGGCCAGTCAGACTCGCTGAGGTCAGCAGCAGGCAGGTCAGGGGCGCCTCCTAGAGCGGTCGGCCAGCTCTTGCCGGCCGACCGCTGGGTTGATGGCGCGTGACGGTGCCGGTTTGGGCACTGGGCTCGTTCCGGCAAGTGACCCTGGGCTCGCGGCTACTTGATGACCTGATACGTGAGGTGGGTGACGTTCGGGTTCCCGGTGGCTTCGGTCACGAGGAGCTCGATTGGCTGGGTCAGGTGATCGAAGAGCCGTATCCCGCGTCCCAGCACGACCGGCGCCAGGTCGATGTGGATGGCATCGAGGAGCCCGAGTTGCAGGCATCGCTGAGTGACGGAGGGGGCGCCGACCACGACGTCCTTGTCGCCTGCAATCTCCCGGGCGATGTCGATGGCCTTCGGGACCCCGTCGGTGACGAACGTGAAGGGCGATCCTTCGCGGCTGGCCCAGTCCTCCGGGATCCGGTGAGTTACCACGACCATCGGTACGCCCATCGGATGTTTGCCGCCCCACGCGTGCGCGAGGTCGAAGGTCCTCCGCGCGGTCACCAGCACCCCGGCGCCCCGGCCTGCTTCCTCGATGAACTCGGCGCCTTCCCGCGACATTTCGAACGCGCCGTCGCCGACCATGACCTCTGCGTCCGTGCCGCCTGCCGAATACCACTTGAAGACCTGGTCGACCCCGTCATCGGAATCAGCGACGAATCCGTCCAGTGACATCGAAAATCCGGCGATTACCCTGCTCATATTGAGGTACCTCCTGGCTGTGCTTCTGGCTTGGCCGTCACGGTTGCCGGCCTGGACGGCAAACGGATCACTCTCGGCGGAACTCGTCGGCTTCCTGTCGCTTCAGCCCATCAGCTGGCTGTCGCTGCGACACTTTTTCTGATCTGTCCAATAGAGGGTCGCTCGTTCGTCGGTCAGGAGACAGGCAGGTCTCCGGCGGGTGAATTATCCGGGTGATGCTGCGCCTTACGTTGAAGGAGGTAACTGATGAGCCTGCCAGAGATAGTGACGCAGGAGGAGTGGCTCACGGCCAGGAAAGAGTTGCTGGTCAAGGAGAAGGAGCACACCAGGCAGCGGGATGCCATGAACGCCGAGCGCCGCGGGCTCCCGATGACCGAGGTCACGAAGGACTACCGGTTCGAGGGCCCGGATGGCGAGGTGGGCCTGGCCAGCCTGTTTGACGGCTGCAGCCAGCTGATCATCCAGCACGTCATGTTCGGTCCTGACTGGGACGCCGTCTGCCCCGGCTGCACGGCTTCGCTGAACGCGCTACCTGCGGCGATCCTCGCCCAACTGCGTACCAGGGACACGGCGTACGCAGCTGTTTCCCGCGCGCCGGCAGCCAAGATCGCCGCAGTGAAGGCGGCCAAGGGCTGGGCGGTCGACTGGTACTCCTCATTCGGCAGCGACTTCAACTACGACTTCCATGTGACGGTCGATCCGGCAGTGGCGCGCCCGGTCTACAACTATGAGCCGGTGGAGTCGGGAAAGGCCTTCGAGGCCGGCGGCCACAGCTGCTTCCTGACGGACGGCGGCAAGATCTTCCATACCTACTCGACATATGCTCGCGGCTCCGACCAGGCCATCGGCGCGTACGCGCTACTCGACTTCACGGCGCTCGGCCGACACGAGGACTGGGAGCAGCCGAAGGGCAGGGTAGCCAACCCGCACCCGGCCGATCCGACCTTCACATCCTGACAGGCAGGAGAGATGATGACCTGCCCGACATAGCGACGCGGCAGGAGTGGCTCGAGCCGGTTGCGGCCGCGGGAGGGAAGCCGGCCGGGGATCCTGCCGGGCAGGGTCGCGTGTCGCGGGGCTGCGGGCAATTCATGCAAGGCACACCGTGTGCCGAACTTCCCTGACCTCAATTGACTACTCAGGCCTCCACCGGGAATGACAGAGCGGTCGGCATCAAACGGCAGCCGCCGCAGGTATCTGGCCGGTGCACGCGATCGTCGGCATTTGCTACTCCTGGACGGAGCGTCAGCGGGATCGACTCCGGCGGCCGTAAGGCCCGCCAGCCGCAGGCCTCGGCCCGGACAGGCCGCGGGCTCCGGCGCGGGCTTCGCGGTGGGGGGTGATTCCGGCGCGGGCTCCGCGGCGGAATGTGACTCCCGAGGGCGATCACAACATGCCTTATATATCCATAAATGGCATCCGGCTGGCTTACCAGGGAATGGCGTGCCGAGCACGTGATCCTGACCATGGGCCAGGTAGTCGGCCGCAGTGAGCGGACGACGTTAGTGCCGATGCTCCAGATGTCCTCTCTGGCCGATGCCCGAACCTTCAGAAAGGAGTGCAGTCATGCTGCTCACGCATGATCTCGTGCGGCAGGCTGTGCTGGCCGCGGCGGCGTGGCCCGACGACCGCGGCGAATGCGATAGGGAGGCCCGGTGAAGCCATCCGTACGGCGCCCGGTCCTCCTCGGGGCGGCCGCCGTGGCTGCCGCAGCGACCTGGTGGGGAACCGACGCGGCCCCCTACCCGTACGCGCAGCGCTGGCTGCTTGACCTGCCCCTGCCGTTCCTGACCAACCGCCGTCTCGACGCGCTGCTGGCCGCACGGCCGGGGGAGCGCGTACTGGAACTCGGGCCTGGCACCGGCCTGCAGGCCCTGCACGTGGCCGGCCTGCTTGGCGCCGGCGGGCGGCTCGACATCGTCGACGTCCAGCAGTCGATGCTGGATCATGTCATGCGCCGCGCAGCGGGCAGGAACATCGGCCCGATCGTCCCGACGAGGGCGGACGCGCGGGAACTCCCGTTCGGCGACGGCAGCTTCGACGCCGCCTACCTGGTGACGGTGCTGGGCGAAATCCCCGACCCTCAGGCGGCCGTGCGGGAGATCGGGCGGGTACTGAAGCCGGGCGGACGGCTGGTCGTCGGGGAGTTCCTTGACCGTCACTTCGTCCCCCTGGTGACCTTGCTCGGGTACGCCAATGAGGCCGGGCTCCGGCCATCGGCATGGCTCGGTCCCGCGCTCGCCTACTTCGCTCGATTTCATACTGTCTTCGGCGAAGTCAGCTGACCGGCCGCGCGGATGGCGCGCCCGGCCGGAACCGCGGGCTCAGGGCGCCTATCCTGCTGGCGTGCAGGCGTCGCCGCGGGTGTGCTGGTACGACGCCGCCATGGTCGAACTCGGATCCGCCGACCTCGCCGTCCTGAGCCCGGCCGAGCTTGCGACGGGATCCTTGCATGCGTTCGCCATAGACCAGCACCGCTACCTCGTGGCACACGTCATGCTGAGGCGGCTGCTCGGCGAGGTCACAGACTCGCGGCCGGCCGGGTTGCGGTTCGGCCGGGAGTCGTGCCCCGTATGCGGCGGCCCGAACGGACGGCCCCGGCTGAGCGGGCGCGAGATGCCGCACTTCTCGCTGGCTCACTCCGGCGACGCGATAGCGATCGTGATCGGGCCTGACCCGGTCGGCATCGACTGCGAGCGACTCCCCGACAAATGCGTCTGCGAGCTGATGACGCACATGCACCAGGACGACGCCAGCCTGGTCGCCGCCTCGCCCGGACCGCGCCGGCACGCCGACATCGTCCGCTGGTGGGTGCGCGCGGAGGCGGTGCTCAAGTCCACGGGCCAGGGAATCGCCCACGGGATGTCGGGTTTCCGCGTGCTCGATGCGGCCGCAGGCGGGGGCGAGGAGTTCTGGCTGCCGGACGGCTGCCGGCTGGCGTCGATCGAAGCTCCCGCTGATTACGTCGCCGCACTCGCGGTCGTTCCCGCGTCGGCGTGATCGGCGATTAGCTCCGCCATAAGGGAACGGGCTCGCTCCCTCGCACACTGCGCACCGCTTCGCTGCGGCGTACCCGGGCTAGGCCAGCTGGACGGGGCGCCTGCGCGACGGGACATCGGTGCGAGACTGAGCTGTGTGGACAACGACCTCACCCGGCTCGGCGGCGATCCGCTCGCTGCTGCGGTCCGCGCCTACCGTCCGGATGGCAGCGTCGAGGAAGCGGATGTGGAGCGGATCACCCGGCTGATGCGGACCGCCGACGACCCGTGGGCCCGGATGGCGCCGCTGCATGTCACCGGCTCAGCGCTGATCGTGCACCCGGCCACCAACCGCGTCTTGCTCCGCTGGCATCAGCGTCAGCAAGCCTGGCTGCAGGTAGGCGGGCATGGCGACCCCGGCGAGCGCGATCCGCTGGCTGTCGCGCTACGGGAGGCGCATGAGGAAACGGGACTAGCCGATCTCAGACCGTGGCCGACGCCCGAGCTGCGGCACGTGGCGATCGTAAGCGTCCCTGCGGGCAAGGGCGAGCCCGCGCACGAGCACGCCGACCTGAGATACGTGCTGGCGACCGGCACGCCTGATGCGATCGTCGCCGAGAATCAGCAGGCCCAGCTGCGCTGGCTGCCGGTCGCCGATGCGATCCAGGCGACAACGGAGGCCAACCTGCGGGAGACCCTTGCGCGCGCGCAGCGACTATTCGACGAGCCGCGGCTCGCAGCGCGCTGAACCCTCGGCGCCTACCCGGCGACTTCGCTTGACGCACCGGCCGGAACGGGATAGAACCTGCCCTTCTGTTCGTTGTGCCTGCGGGCGAGGGTGGCGGCAGGTGTCGCCGTGATGGAGGCGGCCATGTTCGAGAGGTTCACCGACCGGGCCCGGCGCGTTGTGGTCCTGGCTCAGGACGAGGCCAGGCTGCTCAACCACAACTACATCGGCACCGAGCACATCCTGCTCGGCATCGTCAGCCTCGGCGAGGGTACAGCGGCGAAGACGCTCGAGTCCCTGGGGATCGGCATCGAGTCCGTGCGAGAGGTCGTCCAGGCGACTGTCGGCGTCGGCAAGCACTCACAATCGGGGCACATCCCGTTCACGCCACGGGCCAAGAAGGCGCTCGAGCTGTCCCTGCGCGAGGCGCTGCTGCTCGGCCACGACTACATCGGCACCGAGCACATCCTGCTCGGGCTGGTCAGGGAGGGCGATGGCGTGGCCGCCCAGGTCCTTGTCCGGATGGGCGCCGACCTGAACCGAGTCCGCGAGCAGGTGATTCAGGTCCTGGCGGAGTACCAGGGCCAGGAGCCAGAGGTACGCACTGTCCGCGCCCGGCCTGTCCCTGCTTCTCTGGCCGCCGGGCGGCAGCAGGAAATCCTCCGCATGCTCGCCGACATCACCGCGCGGCTGAGCGCGGTCGAGGAGCACCTCGGCATCCGGCGCCGGACGGAAGGCGGGCAGGCCGGCCGGAGCGCTGCCGATCCAGCGGCGGCGGCTGGGTCGGGCGAGGCTGGGTCGGGCGAGGCTGAGACGGCCGCGGGGCCGGGAGAGGTCGAGCCCGGCGAAGCGGGCCCAGTCGAGGATCAGCCCGGCCACGGGGAGGAGACCGCGCCGGGATAGCCCGGCGACCGGCCGGGACGCTCAGATGCCGAGGTCGTCCAGTTGCTTGTGCAACTCCGCCCGCGGGCCCGTGTATTTGCCGGTGTCCTTCGTCCCTGAGGCGGGCAGGACCGCAGTGCCAGCTGGCTCGATGGCGCTGGTCGCGGGCGCGCCCGTCGCCGCGCCCGCACCCGACTTGGCCCCGACCTTCGAGCGGCTGGCGACCCTGGAACGATCCCTGAAGATCCAGCCGCCGGCGATGCCCGCCACCAGCCCGCCGATGTGGTCTTGCCAGCCGATGCCCGCGTGCGGCAGCAGAACGGTGAACTGGTAGGCGAAGCACAGCGCCATGACCGCGCCGATGATGATGTCGATCACGTGCCGGTCGAACAGGCCGCGAACGAGGATGTAGCCGAGGTAGCCGAACACAACCCCGCTGGCCCCCGCGCCGATGCTGTTCGCGGGCGCGAACAGCCAGGAGGCCATGCCGCTGACGATGATGACCAGTACGGTCAGGCCGAGGAAGCGGACCACGCCACGGTAGGCGGCCAGGAAGCCGAAGATGAACAGCGGGCCGGAATTGCTCTCGATGTGCGTGAAGCTGAAGTGGAAGAACGGCGCGGTCAGGATGTCGGGCAGGCTCGACACCGAGCGCGGCCTGATCGCGAACTCGCTCGTGAGTCCGTAGTGGTCGGCCACGTTGGCAAGCTGGATTATCCATAGCAGCGCCAGGAAGCCGACCATGACGAAGAATGCCTTGCGGGCCTCCGCCAGCATCGACTCAGCATCCCCTGTACCCGGCGTCCAGCCGGCCCGCGCATGCTCGCTCATGTCACATCCACCCGTGTTGACGTACCCGCGTTTCCAAGCTAGCCGCAAATCACGGGTGCGTGGAAGGTGACGCGTGACCCGATGCCATGGTGTTAGGAGAGCGCGGAGGGATTTGGGAGGGCATGCGCCGGTGCGTACCGTCACGGAAGGCCCGGCCCCGCAAGGCAACGCGCGGATGCGGCGCGGCGTGTCGCGCCCTTCGGTGACGCCCGACCGGTGATCACAGCTAATGGGAATGACGCCGAGTAATTGTTACGCTACGTATTGCCAAACTGTGATCTGCGCAACACTAATTCCGGGTTTTCAGCACAGCTTTTTCGGCGGAAACGCTTGGTCGGGTGCGCCAGTTCTGGCAACGTGGTTCCGCGACGGTGCCGACCCGACAAAGCGGACCTGCGCGAGACGGCAGTGACTGCCGGTCCCGGTTCGACCGTCATGCGACTCGCTGCCCTGCACCGCAGCGGTCCGCGCACTGGGCGAATGTGCCCAGTTGTGCCTGGCCGACGGAAGGACCGCATTGTCACAGCACCGGAGACGTCCCCCGGCCCGGCGCCCACGTCGTCGCCGATGGGGGGTCTTCATGGTTACCTCGATGGTCTCGGTCGTCACGGTAACCGCCGCCGCGATCGGTGCGATGGTGCACTACCGCTCCGCCTCGACCGGCGATCCGCTGGCCATGGTCGTGGCCCAGGTCGCCACCGGGAGATCCGGCGAAATGCTGATGCATGAGCGGGAGCAGATCATCCTGGACGACGCGGCCACGCAGTCGTTCACGGTTACCAGCACCCCGAAGGTCACGAGCAACCCCGCGACCACGAACAATAGCGGCGGGAACGGCGGCGGAGGCATCGACGACCCGGCCGCCCCGCCGGTCTCCGCCGGAACGGCTGAGGCTATCGCCCAGAGCCTGATGCCGGACTACGGCTTCAGCGTCGCCGACGAGTGGGACCCTCTGTACGACCTGTGGGAAGCGGAAAGCGGCTGGGACGTCACGGCCGAGAACGCCAGTGGTGCCTACGGCATCCCCCAGGCGCTGCCCGGGTCGAAGATGGCGTCGGCGGGTCCTGACTGGCAGACCGATGCGACGACTCAGATCAAGTGGGGCCTCGGCTACATCCAGGAAACCTATGGCACGCCGCAGGCGGCCTGGGATCACGAGGAAGAGTTCGGCTGGTACTGACGGGCCCGGCCGGCGGTGCTGCCCATCGGTCAGCATCGGCCCGCCCGGGGGCCACTGGTCAGCGGTGCTGCGTCGTTTCATGACTGGTCCTCGTGATTAAAGGACGCCTGAGCTGCTGGTTTCGGGCAGTTAGTGGCCCTGCCGTCAGGACGGCAGCGCGCGGAATGTGGGCAGCGCGGTGCCGAAGATGCTCCTGGCGGACCCGAACGTCCCGCTTGGTGCCCACAGCGAGAAGCTGTACGGCTGGCTCCCCGCGATCGTCGGCAACGTCACGAGAATGTCCAGCTGGGTGTAGTACCGGCCTTGAGTCGCGTTGTACCAGCTGTACTTGAGCTCCCCTGCTGACGCAGAGCGATAGCCGCCCAGCGCCTTGAAGCCAGCCGAGCTGAGGATCAGGACCCGGTAGTCAGTCTTGTGCGCCTTGGCCGCCAGGGTCTGCAGGTACTGGGCCTCGCGCAGTGGCCTGGCGTACGCCCAGTCGGCCAGGTTCACCGACAGGTGGAAATCGCGGGCGGACTGGGTGAGGTGGGCGACCTCGCCGGAGACGGACTGCTTCCACGCGTCCGGCATCCCGATCTTGAAGCCCGCCACCGTCTCCATCAGCGCCGCGCTGAACCGGTGCCACTTCCATCCCGAGGGCAGCACCGGAGTGGTGGGCGAGGTGCTGGTCGATGGGGTCGGGCTGGCCGACGTCGAGGACGACGGGGACGGCGAGCCCGATCCGCTCGGAGTCGGGTTCGCGCTAGGGCTCGGGTGGCTGCTCGGTCCGGTCGACGGGGATCCCTGCTTGCTGCCATGGCCGGAACCGGCTGGCGTGCCGCCGTGGTTGCCCGACGTCCCGCCGGGGCTCGGGTTGCCCGAGCCCGAGTGGCTGCCGGCGCTCCTCCCGTCCGAGCCGTGCCCGCTCGAGCCAGAGCTGGCGGTCTGCCCCGGTGCGCCTGGGGGCAGCGAGGTGCCGAGCGCACTGGTGGGCCCTGAGTGCTGGAAGATGTTCCAGCCGATGATCGCGGCCACGACAATCGCGGCGATGCCGGTCGCGGCCACGATCAGCCGCCACCGGCCAGAGTTCCAGGCCCGCCGGGCCGCGTCCCACATGCCGCTCCCGCCGGAGCTTGCTCCCCCGCCCTGGCCGGGACCCGACGGCCCGGACGGGCCGCCGGCCTCCGGCCTGGGCTTGGGCGGGCTCGCCGCAGACTTGACCGGCTCCCACAGGGCCCGGCCGCGGCTTGGATCGAGGTCCCCGCCCGAGGCCTTAGCGG
>JASHOL010000334.1 GCA_030041135.1 Streptosporangiaceae bacterium
GGTTCCCCCCATAGCCCCGGTTCTGGTCATGGCGGATCGCGTCCAGCCCCAGCTCCCGGGCCAGCGCCATCGTCTCATCGGAACTGGCATCATCCACCAGCACCACTTCGTCGACCACGTCCAGGTCCAGCTCGGCTACAGTCCGCGACAACGTCGCCGCCGCGTTATACGCAGGCATCACGACGGCCACCCGGCGACCATTGATCATCCGCACATTATATGGGTGCCCTGTCGCGATACCGGACAATCACCAGCGTTCACCACCATGGGTCTCTACGCCTCGGACGAGCCCTGCAGCCGCAGTTGCCCGATGTACCCTAAGGTCGCAATGTTCCGAGATTGAGGTACTGGATCGGCCTGGCACGTCGGGCCTCGCGGAGCGGAGCCTGGCACCCGTGACCACTAGCGCGCCGCTCAACCTCCTCGATCCGCTGCTGTACGCCGGCGACCCGCTCCCGGCTTACCAGTGGCTTCGCGACGAGGCTCCCGTCTACTGGGACCCGGTCAACCGGATATGGGGCATCTCCAGGCACCGGGACGTCCTGGCGGTCGAGCGCGACCCCATCCGGTACAGCTCGGCCAGCGGCAGTCGGCCGCTCATCGAGATGAGCGCCTCGATGATTAACCGAGACGACCCCCGCCATCAGCATCAGCGGAAGCTGGTGTCCGGACGCTTCTCTCCGCGGGCAGTGCGCACGCATGAGCACAGCATCCGCGCGCTCGCGGGCGAACTGATCACCGCGGTAACTGCCAAGGGGACCGCTGACGTGGTCGCGGACCTGGCCGCGCCGCTGCCAGCCATGGTCATCGCAGACCTACTCGGCTTCGACCACGCCCTCTGGCCCAAGTGCCAGGAGTGGTCCGAGCGGACGATGAGCGCGGCGGGATTCCGCAACGGCGATCCGCGACAGCCCGCGGGCTCACCAGAAGCGATCGCGGAATTCGCCGCGGCGTTCGGCGAGCTGATCGATGCTCGCCGCGGGCACCCGCGCGACGACCTGACGTCGGCCTGGCTACGCGGGTCGGTCGACGGCGAGCCGCTGGACGTCGCCGAGCTGACTCAGGAGGGCCTCCTCCTGCTCGACGGCGGGGCCGAGACGACGCGGTCGGTCATCGGCCAGACGGTATGGAACCTTGCCCGCTTTGCTGACCAGCGCGAAATCCTGCTGGCTGACCCATCGATCATCGGAACGACCGCGGTCGAGGAGTTCATCCGTTTCGCCACTCCCGTCCTCAACATGCGCCGCACAGTCACCGCAGACCACGAGTTGCACGGGGAGAAGCTGCGCGCGGGCGATCAGGTCCTGCTCATGTACGGTGCGGCGAACACCGACGACCGGGAGTTCGATGACCCTGGCCGCTTCGATGTAACCCGGCGGCACAATCACCACGTGGCGTTCGGTTTCGGCACCCACTTCTGCCTCGGAGCCAACCTGGCCAGGCTTGAGCTGGAAGTCGTGATCTCGGAACTGCTGCGCCGGCTGCCTGGCATTCGGCTGGCGCCCGGCCATGAACCTGAATACGCGCCTGGATACTTCACTCGCACGCTGAAGGAACTGTGGGTTGAGTTCACGCCCGCTCCCTGACACCCGCATGCTTGATGACCTCGGTGGAGACACAGCAACGGTGCGGGATTCCGGCCCGCCACGAAGTGTGCCGGACCAGAGGTCAGCGCGCTGGGCGGCGGACCGCTCGCGCTGGCCGTTGTCCCTTCTCAGAGCCAGGCCCAGGGCGGGACACGACCCGGTCAGAGGCAGTCAGCAGATGGCCGCGGTCGCACAGCAACCCGGCCTGTACGGACCCGCCGCAGTCGCGGTGCTCGAACACGGCCGGCGGCCCTGCCCGTCCGGCCAGGTGCCGGTCACCCCATCCGGCGAAAGCCACCATCACCGTGCACAGGTCAAGGCCGGTGCCGGTGAGTCGGTACTCGTGCCGCGTGCGCCGGCCACCATCGCGGTAAGGAACCCGCTCGGCCAGGCCGCTGCCAGTAAGCCGCGTCAGCCGGTCGGCCAGCACGTTCCTGGCGATCCCGAGGTGGTTGGCTAGGTCGTCGAACCGGCCGATCCCGTTGAACAGATCCCGCAGCACCAGCAGGGTCCACGGCTGGCCAATGATCTCCAGCGTCCGGGCCAGTGAACATGTCCTGCTGTCCAGATCTGCCCAGTTCACGGCGCCCAGGGTATCTGCGTTGCAAGGGCAGATCCAGCGTGGGAAGCCGTCGCCGGACTGATCTGCGTTGCAAATTGAGACTTAGATACCTACGCTGAGCGCGAGCGTTTCAAGCGGGCGCGGAGCACTTCCGCGCGCGTCGAAAAAGCCCCGCGCACCAAGGACTGAGGCGATGGACGAGCAGATAGCCATGCTCATCGCGGCGGTCGACCGGGCCCGTAGCGACGTCGTCGCGGCTGTAGCCGGCCTCGACAGCGGTCAGGAGGCGTTCACCCCGGCAGCAGAAGAGTGGTCACCGCCCCAGATACTCGAGCATCTGTGCCTGGCCGAGCAGGCGGGCGTGAACTGTATCTGGCGCGCAGCGCAGGCTGCTCGCGGCGGCCAGTCCTGGACCGGCGACATCCCGCACGGGGGCCAGGACATCGACCGCGTGATCGAGGAAACCTGGGCCATCTCTGGCCGGGGTTCGATTTCCGTCCGGACCACCGAGAGTGCTCCTCCGGCCGCGGTGCCGACGCTGGGAGGCCCGCTGTCATACTGGGTCGCCTCCCTGCAGGCCTGCCAGTTGGTGCTGAACCGGCTCGGCGACGCGCTGGACGGCCTCGACCTGGCCAAGGTGATCTATCCGCACGTGGTGAGCGGTCCGCTCGACGCATGGCAGCGCCTCGGGTTCCTGCGCTGGCACCTCGATCACCATCGCCAGCAACTCGAGGACATCAAGGCCGATCCCGGCTTCCCTAACCCGTCTTCGGCGCCCACCCAGGGCTAACCATCGGCGCTCGCCTTCCCGCCGTTCGCAGTCGTCTCGCTTGCCGAGGCGGCTACCGCAATGCCTTGCCCCGCCAGGTAGGTTCGCGCCATCTCCAAGAAGTACTGCATGGCCCCATCGACCTCGTCATCGTCCCCGGTCGCGAGCACGTCGAGTAGCAGACCACGCCCCACGGCAACGTACAGCCTGGCAATGGTGCGCGCTGTCTCCGCGCTTGCCCCGTTTGCCTCCAACATCGCCGCGACCGGGACGAGCCAGTCCTCGACGATGCCGTCGAGGACGGGGGCCGCCCACCGCCGGCCGCGGATCGCCTGACCGTAGACCTCGAAAAAGAGCCGTTCTTGCGGCGCCAGCTCCGGACTGCGCAAGTGCTCCCACATCCGAGTCGCCTGCGTGACGGGATCAGAGCCGAGTTCGGTAAGGAGGATGCGCTGCCGCGCCTCAGCCGCCTTGATGACTTCCGTCAGCAGTCCCTCGCGGGATCCGAAGTGATGGATGATCATGCGATGGCTTGTTCCGACCGACTCGGCGATCGCGCGGAGACTCTTGTCGGCTATTCCGCCGGTCAGGGCCACGTCGACGATCGCCGCCAGCAGCTTCTCTTTCGGGGTTGCCCCGTGCATGTACCATATGGTACATCAGCGCCGGTCAGTCGGGTTGGAAGCTTCAGGCGAGGAGCCGGATGCTGAGGGTCGGGGCGGATTAGCATGCGGGGCGCAACGGCGCTGTTGGCGCGCTTCGGCCGACAAGGTCAGCGCGAGTTACCGTTGCGCCGGCTCGCCGGCGAGGTCGACCTCGGCGATGTGCCGCCACTGCCAGGATCGTCCGACTTGCGCCTGCGCGACCAGGCTAACCGACCTGATCACGATCTCGGTCTTGGGGAGCCAGCGCCCAAGGGCCGCGATGATCGGCGCAGCGGGAATCGTTGCATTGCTGTAGGCGACCGAGACATGGGGCAGCCACGGGTCAGTGCCGGGACGACCCTCGCAGCCTGCGGCGCGCGTGGCCGCGCAGACGGCGTCGAGCACCGGGGTGAGCGCCTCGGGCGGCTCCACCGGCAGCACGATCGCATTGGAGGCGTAGAAGACCCGCTCAAGCGACACCTGAATCGGCTCGACCTCGGATAGCCGCTGGCGCGCGCCGGCCGTCATTGCTGCTATGGCCGGCCCGGGGACCTCGTCGGCGAATCCGACGACGTAGGTAGTCATGTGCAGCCAGGGGCTGTCGATCATGTCCAGGCCTTCCTGCCCGGCGAGCTTCTTCTGGGCCGCCGCCGCCAGTTCGCGCACCCTGGGCTGATCATGGAACAGCATGTGCCAGTGATATAGCTCCCGGCCGGGGAAGCGGCCGGGTCGCTGATACCAGTGATTAGTCATCTGCACTGGGAGCGGGCTCATGCCTCCTCCTGCTCCGAATCTGCCTCCGGAGGTTGCTGGTCGTGCTCATAATCGGGTGCAGTCACGACCAGCCGCAGTTCGCTCACCCCTGGTTTGTCGTTCACAGCCCACCTTTCGCTCGGCCGTGAACCTATAGCCCAGAACCCCGGCGTTCAAGACGTCTCGCGGTCACCAGCGGAACGCGGGAGTAGCGGTGCCAGCGGTCGCTCAGGGCCGCGCCGGTCAGCCCTAGCGCGGCCGCGACGGCGAGGTACCAGGCGGCGGTCGCTGCGCCCGGAGTCGCCGGCGGGACGGCCAGGATCCGCCTCGTCGCCGGGACGAAGGCGGCTAGCGCGATGGCCGCCAGCGCGATCGGCGCAGCCACCGCGCCGCCGAGGTCGGCGTAGCGGGACCGGTCGGCGCAGGCGGCAGTCGCAACCGAGACCGCGCACCAGCACGTGAGCTGCGCGAGCAGAGGATAGACGGCCGGGTGGCCACCGCCGCGCGGAATGGTGTGGAGCATCACGCCAAGCTGCGCCCAGCAGGTAGCGGCCAGGACCGGTATCGCCAGCAGGATGTGGCCCGCGGACGGCAACCAGGCCGGGACGGGGGCTGCCCAGGCCACCGGCTGTGCGGCAACGCGGAGCACGAACGCGACTGCCACCACGGCCGGCAGGAAGCAGAAGCGGACGTTGGCCTGGCCGAGCGAGTAGTGCGACCGGTCGGCGAAGTAGGCCATGGCTGCCAGCAGCAGGATGCCTGCGGCGCACCCGGCGATCAGCACAGCCCACGGCATCGTCCGCACGGCGTAGCCGGTGAGGAGCGGCAGCACGCGCAGCCGGGACCGGCCTGTCCGCGGCGTAGGCCCGACCGCGATCACCCGGTGCACAGCGGGCTGGCCTGAGCGGGTCCCGAACCTGCCAGCGCAGAACGTATCTGGGCCGGGATGGTCGGCGCCTGGATGCCCAGGGCAGACGCGAGTTGCCCGTCGGACGTGTGCCAGTTCAGCCAGCTCGCCCAGGAGCGGTCAAGGGTCCGGGTGACCCTGCCGGCCGGAAGCCGCGCCATCGCCGCCGCCAGCTCGTATCCGGCGTAGGTCGTCTGCGGTCCTGGCGAGATCAGCCCGCCGCCAGGTGCGATCCAGGTCGGCACGGTAGCGTTGTCGACGCTGGCGGCGGAGATTCCGCTCGGCTGATCGCCCGGCGGTGGCGCGTAGGTGGCGCGCATCGCCAGCCAGATCGCGACTGCCTCCCTGGCCTGGTCGACGGGCACGCAGAGCTCCGCGCCCGGTCCATCCTGCGAGCCGGCCGTAGCCGGCAGCCCCACCGCCCAGTCGGCAGTGCTGAGGGCCAGCGCGAAGCGGCCGCCGACGACCTCGGCGCCGCCAGGCCAGGACCCGACGGTGAGGTAGATGGCCGACGGCGCGGCAGCGTTTCCCGGCATCCTGGCCAGCTCCGAGCCCCAGGTTGCCAGCCACTGCTTCGGCTGGCCGTGGATGAGCGTGGTGTCATCGAGCGACAGCGACGCGAGCTGCCGAATGGTCAGCGGCTGCGCCGGAAGGGCGGGAACGTAGGCGATAACGCCGTCAACCACGGCCCGCAGGAGGGGCAGCTGGGGGCCGAAGGCCGAGTAGAAGCAGTAGCGGACCTCGCCGGCTGAGGTGCAGTGCTGGAACGATGCCGGGTCTGCGGTCTCGGTCACCAGGCGGTTAAGCTCAGCCGTCGGGATCGGCTGTAGCTCGGCAACTCCGGCCACGCAGATAGCAGTTGCCGCCAGCGCGCCTGCCGAGATGAGCGCGATCAGCGGCCGACCGACCCTGGCGGTCAGCGCTATCGCGATGACGCCCGCCAGGACGGCGAAGCCGGCCAGCTCTGCCGCATGGGCCGCCGCGGGGGGGTAGCCCGCCAGCGGGCCCGGCAGGGCATGGAGCCCATCAACCTGGGCCCACGGGAACAGCCAGACGACCCCGCCAGAGAATCGTTGCGCTTGCGTGAAAAGTACAAACAAGGTGAGTGCCGCCAGCAACCCCGCCAGCGGATGCGGGAACCTGATCCCGATCGCGACGCCGGCCGCGCCGCCGGCGATCACCAGCAGCACGCCTGCGGCGAGGGCAGCGGTCCCTGGGGTGCCGACGGCGCCGCGGAACTCCAGGACAGTAGTCGCGCCAATCAGGAGCAGGCTGGCCGGCACCGCTCCGGCCAGCGCGGTCAGGTGCCCGGCGGCCCGCACGCCGGCCGACGCCGGGAAGCTGTCGTATAGGTCCTGCAAGGCGTTCCGCCTGGCTCGTCCGGCGGCCAGGTGCGCCGCGACCAGCACGGCCATCGCGACAATGACCTGGCCCGAGCCGACCTCCCACACTGCGTCCCACCACATGGGCGACGTCGCGTGATTGAATCCCCACACGACCGCGCAGCCGCCCACCACCCCGGCCAGGACCAGTGCGCTACGGAGCAGCAGCAGCCCTTCTGTCCTGGCCAGACCGAACACGACCCGGAGCGCGCGCGCGTCCGCCCGGCTGCCGGCTGTCACCGCACGCCCGCCCTCTGCGAGAGCAGGAGGTAGCCGTCCTCGACCGTCGGCGCGACGATCTGCGCTCCGGCCGACGGCTGCTCGCCGATGTGACGCCAGAGGTTGTCGCCGCCCCGCCAGGACAGGTGCGCGCTAGTGTCGCGCGCGTCTGCCGTCCACACGTGGCCGGTCGCCGTGCCGGCCAGCTCGGCGGGGGTGCCGGCAAAGCGAACCTGCCCGTGCAGCAGCACGATGACGCGCGGGCAGATCGCCGCTATGTCGTCCGCCTGGTGCGTGGACAGCATGATCACCGGATCGCCAGGCAGGCTTGACACCAGTTCCCGGAACCGCAGCCGCTGCTCCGGGTCGAGTCCTGCCGTCGGCTCGTCGAGGATCAGCAGGTCGGGCCGGCCAAGGAGGGCCTGGGCGATCCCCAGCCGCTGCCGCATCCCGCCGGACAAGGCGCGTATCCGCTTGCGGGCGTAGCGGTCCAGGCCGGTTGCGGCCAGCACCCTGGCGACTTCCGCGGCGCGCTGCCGCCGGTCCACGATCTCCTTGAGGATCGCCACGTATTCCACGAACGCCGCGACCGTGAAGTGCCGGTGATACCCGAGTTCCTGCGGCAGGTAGCCGAGCCGCCGCCGGATGGCCACCCGTTCGGCCTTGTCGTGCGGGTCAAGCCCGAACACCGACACCTCACCTGAGTCGGGCTCGCTGACCGTCGCCAGGATCGACAGCAGAGTGGTCTTGCCCGCGCCGTTGGGGCCGAGCAGGCCGGTCACCCCGCGTTCGACCGTCAGGTCCACGTTGTCCAGCGCCCTGGTCGTGCCGTACCGGCGGGACAGACCGCGGACCTGAACGGCGGCGGTGTGCACGTCGAGGGTCATCTGTTCAACCCGATCTCGAAGCGGTCATGACGTACGAACAGCACGGCCGCGGCGGCCAGCGCCACGACCGCGCACGCGTACTGGGCGTGCCACTGCACCACCGTCAGCAGCGGGTGAGTCGCGGCGAGCGCAACCACCGGCAGCACCCAGAGCGCTCCCGACCCGATAACGGAGGCAACCGGCCCCACGACCGTGGCTCCGGCAAGCGCGGTCGCGCACAGCGCCAGCGAGGGCAGCAGCAGCGCAGCCGGCAGCCATCGCGGCCCCGGCACGAAGAACGCCGCGCAGATCACGGGGATCAGCGCCGCAGCGAGCGCGGAGACCGCGCGGGCCAGCAGCAAGGTCAGCCCCGAGAAGGGAGCGGCAACGGCCAGCCGGTGAGCAGGATCAAGCGCCGGCATAAACGCAGCGGCCACGCTCGCGAGTATGAGCAGCGGAGCCACCAGCAGGAACGGCATCAGTCCGCCCTCGCCCGGCGGCCCGCCAGGACCCGCCCGCTCGACGAAGACAGCTTCGACGCTGACCACGGCCAGGATGCCGAGGACAGAAAGCAGCCACGAGCGCCGCAGCGACGGCGTCGCCGTGAGCAGGCGGACCAGGTGGTCGGGGACACCGCACCGGCGCAGCACGCGGCCGGCTTTGCTGTCCGGCAGCGCGGCCCGCACCAGCACCGCCGAGCGGTTGCGGGCCAGGCGTTCGGTGTCCGCGTAGGCCGACAGTTCCCGGCGGCAGCCCCCGCAGGCCGCCAGGTGAGCCTCGACTGACCACGCCGTAACCGTGTCGGCTGTCCCGGCCGCGTAGTCGGCGAGGATGCTCGCGCCCGCGTGACTGCCTGGTGCGGCCCGGGGGCCTGGCTGGCCGGAATAGGGGCTGGTCATGGTGTCCCCCAGGCTTGTCGGCGGCTTCCTGGCGTCTCCGGCCCGAGCCGCGGATCGGCGAGCGCGGCCCGCAGAGCCTGCCGGGCGCGGTGGCAGCGAGACTTGACCGTGCCCTCCGCGACACCGAGCAGCACGGCCGCCTCTGCGCAGGTCAGGCCGTCCAGGACGGTCGCCTCGATCGCGCTGCGCAGTTCCGGTGACAGGCCGGCCAGGGCCTGCCCGAGACGTCCGTGTTCGATGGCGGTCAGAACCTGGTCTTCGGCCGAGATCACGGCATCCGGTTCGGCGGCATGCCAGGGCATCCGGGAGCGCGCACCGTTCTCCCGGCGAATCGCATCGATCAGGCGCCGGATGCCGATACCCCAGATGAACGCGGCGACGTCCCCGGTCCCGCGGAACGTGCCAGCTTCCCGCCACACGGCAAGGAACGTGTCCTGAATCGCGTGGTCGACTACGTCGGCTGAGCCGCATCTGCGGGTCAGTCGCACCGTCAGCCAGCCGGCGTGCCGGTCGTAGAGAGTCGCGAACGCGCCCTCATCGCCGCGCGCCACCCGGCGCAGCAGCACTGCGTCATCGGGCTCGTGAGGCGCCGGGGGCACCTGGCCGCCGGCCAGGGGCCTGTCGTGCACTCCCATGTACTACCTGTCGCCGCTGAGACGTCGTCTGGTTCTCCTATGATCCACGCCATTTCGGCACGATCCACCTGGCCCGGTTAGAGTGCGCTTGCCGCGGCGACCCATCTGCTCTTGCTCAGGTGCCCGTGAAGCCTGAGCGGAGGGAGTGTTCAATATGACCATCGAGTTCCGCCACCTCCGGCCGTCGGACTACCGGCCGGTAATCTCGGTCATCGACGAATGGTGGAACGGCCGCCACATGGCCGACATGCTCCCGCGCTTGTTCTTCGAGCACTTCACCGACACCAGCTTCGTTGCCGAACGCGACGCAGAGCTCGCCGGTTTCCTCGTGGGATTCACCTCGCAATCACGCCCAGGCGAGGCCTACATCCATTTCGTGGGCGTGCGCCCGGCAGAACGCGACCGCGGGCTGGGCCGGCAGCTCTACGAGCACTTCTTCGCGGCCGTCCGGGCACGGGGCTGCAGTCTGGTCCGGGCGGTGACAGCCCCGGTGAACCAGGGCTCGGTGCGGTTCCACCAGCGCATGGGATTCGACGTAGAGCCGGGCGACAGGCAGGCCGGGGGCATGCAGGTAACCTCCGGTTACGACGGCGCCGGACAGGACCGCGTGCGTTTCGTCAAGAACCTGTCCCTATGAATGGAACGGCAGGCTCTGACGCTGCCGTACCAGGCCGCACTTCGAGTTGGCCAGCGCCGGACGCGATCGCCATACTGGTGCGCACGCGGGGGCACCGACGGGTGTCAGAACCTCACCGCAGCGCATGGCCGTGCAGCCCGGCCAGGGCACGTATGGATCAGGGGCTAATACGCCCCGCGCCCGAGTCGCCTGTCCGGTTGGAGTGTGCACGTTGTGAGAAATCCGCTCTTAGACTAGATGTCGCGGATGGGCGGGGCCGCGGAAGCTACGGGTCATTTGAATCGAACGGGACATTGCGGTGGCGCTGGTAGAAGAAGGGTCCAACGAAGACGCGGTGGAAGCTGACGCCGAGGTCAAGGCGACGGCTCGGACCGAAGCGGTTCAGTTTGACGAACACAACGAGGTGGATGAGCCCGCCAAGGCCGAAGCTGACGACGGCGGTGCCGCAGGTCCGCCCGCCGAAGCGGGACGAGGGGATGAAACTGGGCCTGGCAATGCCTCTGCTGAGACCTCTGGTGCTAAGGAGCCAGTTGAGACTGTCGCGGCGGCCGTTACCGAAGTGCTGCCGACCCGCGACGCGTTTAGGGCGACGGAGGCCGTCGCCGGTGCCAATGCGGCCGCGGTCCAGCCGATCGGTCCGAACGAGGACCTAGCGCCCACGGTTGTCGACACGGCCCGCGCCTTCGCGGGTGCGGGTGCGGGTGCGGGTGCTGCGGGTGCGGGTGCGAGTGCCGGGGCTGCGAGTGCCGGGGCTGCGGGTGGCGGGGCCGCGGGCGGCACGCGCCGGCCGACCTGGCAAGGCACACGGCTGCGCTGGACGATCGCTACCGCGGCGGCTGCTGCGGCAGTGCTCGTGATCGCGCTGGTCATCGTCGTCACCCACTCGAGCAACATGAACACGGTGGCGAACCACAAAGCTAGCGACAAGCAGAAGGCCGCGCCGGTCAGCGTGGTCTCCGTGAGCCCTGGCAACGGGTCGACGGGCGTGAACGGCGCCTCCCCCATCACCGTCACGTACTCGGGAGCCGTCAGCAAAGACACCAGGCTGCCCACGCTGTCTCCCAGCATCGCGGGGAGCTGGCAGATCTCCGGAGACAGGGCGACCTTCACCCCGCAGGTGGGCTTCACCGAGGACACGCATGTGACGGTGACTATCCCCGCGTCGGCGGGCACGACCACGGCAGCCGCCACGAGCTTCAGCTTCACCACCGGTCACTACTCGGTCCTCCGGCTGGATGAGCTCCTGTCGCAGCTCGGGTACATACCGGTGACCTGGACGCCGACGGACTCCGCCGGAAACATCCCCACCACCGATGCCAGCGCGCAGCTCGCCGCCGCGTACGATCCGCCGTCGGGCACGTTCAGCCTCGAGCCCGGGTACCCGAGCGCACTGACCAGCCAGTGGTCGGAGGGGTCTGACAACGAGATCATCGACGGCGCGATCCGTACCTTCGAGTTTGACCAGAACCTCACGATGGACGGCATCGCCGGCCCCCGGGTGTGGTCGCACCTGCTCACGGCGATCGCCAGAGGCGAGCGGAACCACCATGGATACACCTACGTGCTGGTGTCTCAATCCGGCACCGAGACCCTGGACTTGTACCACGACGGCCGCCTGGCAATCACATCGCCGGTGAACACGGGCATCGCCGCCAGCCCGACCGTGGACGGCACGTTCCCGGTCTACCTGCGCTACACGGTCACCCAGATGGTTGGAACCAATCCCGACGGCTCGCCTTACGACGACACCGTCTACTGGGTGTCCTACTTCAACGGCGGCGATGCGGTGCACGCATTCCCTCGCGCCAGCTACGGGTGGTACCAGTCGCTCGGCTGTGTCGAGCTCCCTACCTACGGCAGCACAGCGGAAGACGTCTGGAACCTGATCACCTACGGGACGC
The DNA here is from genome assembly GCA_030041135.1 of Streptosporangiaceae bacterium. Lineage (GTDB taxonomy): Bacteria > Actinomycetota > Actinomycetes > Streptosporangiales > Streptosporangiaceae > JAJYUU01. Next base: position 11,761 of record JASHOL010000334.1, read on the forward strand.
TGGTGACGGTTACCGGACCGGTGGCCTAGGCAGCGTTCTCCGAGCCTGGTTGGCCTCGGCTGACGATGCGGGCAATAGCACAAGCGCGTGGTTGTGCGGGCCCCTGAAGTTCAGGATGGCCCGTTCGGACGTGCCGTACCTGGCGTGATGCCTTTCGATCGCGTCAAGCAACTGGTCCCGGCCGAGCTTGGTGTCCGGTGACCAGAAGTTGCAGCATGGAACGACGACGACCGGCCGGACCTCAGCGGAATTGACTACCTCGCGAAGCGCATTATCGGGATGAAGGCCAATGACTACGTCGTAGTAGCTCGCCATATCGGCCCGGTAATTTTCTGCGCGGCTCGAAACACCGCGAAGAACCCACCCGCGCGGATCGACAACATCGCAGTCGATGTTATGGCGCTTACGCAGAATACGCGCCAGCATTCCTTGTCCGCCGGCGACGTCAGCGGCGCTTCTGGCCTGCGGGAATCGAGCGGCGACGAACTCAGCCGTGGCTTCGAACCGCCGCTCGTCGCCATGAAAACGATGTGTCGTCACCGGCAGACCACAACCCTGCTAGGTCTTCGCGGGCTCGCCTGGATTTGTGCGCGCGGCTGCAGCTCACTCCTCAGGGGACTTGCCACAGGTAAATGTTGTCATCGCTGTCACCGACAGCCAGCAGCTCGCCATCAGAACTGAACGCGACGGACTCCACGTCCGCATTCAAACCCTCGTGACCGGGGAGGGTGGCGGTAATTCGGCTGGTGTCCACATCCCAGAGGTAGGTACTGTCGTCGGAGTCGCCGGCGGCCAGCGTCCGGCCATCCGGGCTGAACGCGACCGAGTTCACGCCCCCGCCTGCGGGGCTTGGATCGCTCAGGGTAGCGGCCAGATGACCAGTGGCTTCATCCCACAGGCCGACGCTGTCATGGAGGCCGTTGGCGGCCAGCAGCTTTCCATCAGGGCTGAAGGCCACCGACCCTGGCAGGACCGTGCCCTGAGGGCCGCCCTTCAGTGTGGCGTCGAGCCGGCCTGTGGCCACATCCCAGAGGTAGACGTCGCTCTGGTCATCGACAGCCGCGAGCGTCGTGCCATCCGGGCTGAACGCGACCCATTGAACCTGACCGCCGCCTCGGTCGGTCAGGGTGGCGGCCAGATGGCGAGTGGCCACATCCCACACGTAGGTCTTGCCATTCCAGTCGCCCGCCGCCAGCATCCGGCCGTCCGGGCTGAGGGCGATCGAGGCGACGGAGTCGTGTCCCGGATTGGTCAGAGTGGCGGTGATGCGGCGCGTCGCCACGTCCCACAGGTAGATGCTGCCATCAGAGTCGCCGACGGCCAGCGTCTTGCCATCCGGGCTGAAAGCCGCCCCGAACACGATGTTGCCGTTCGGGTCGGTCAGCGCCGCAGTGAGGCGGTCGGTGGCCACATCCCACAGGTAAGTAGTGTCCTCGTAGTAGTCCTGGGCTGCCAGCATCTGACCGTCGGGGCTGAACGCGAGTGAGATCACCCCCATGCCCCGAGGATCGGCGAGAGTGGCGGCTAGGGTCGGGCGCCGCACGAGGGCCGGGGCGTGGCTCCCGGACATCACCAGCACGGGCACGACGACGGCGGTGGCGACGGCCAGGGCGGCGGCCACAGCGGCGGTGACCAGCAGACGACGACGGCCGCGGCCGGGCCCGGCTGCCAAGGTCGGCTGCGGCGCGGGACGAGGCGGCCCGGACGGTGACGAAGTGGTGGCGGCCCGCGTCGGCGCGGGCGTGCTGGCCGCAGGGTTGAGATGCGCCAGTTTTACGGTGCCAGTGTCAGGCAACGCTGGCGGCGGCGTTCCCGGCGCCGACGGCGGCGCATCCCCGGGCTGCGGCGTCACCGGCCCCGGAGGTCGCGCATCCGCGGGCTGCGGCGTCACCGGCTCGGCGAGCGCCGCAGCCGCTTCCACGAGCTGGGCGCGGGCCTGGTCAATGGAGACGCGGCGGGCCGGGTCGCGCTGCAGCATGGCGGAGATCGCGGTTGCGAGCATGGGCTCGCAACCGGGAGCGGGCACGTCGTCGATGAGGATCGCGCGCAGCGTGGCGCCGGTGCTCGCCCGCTCGAACGGGCCCTGGCCCTGCACTGCCGCGTAGAGTGTCGCGCCCAGCGACCACAGGTCGGCGGCCGGCGTTATGGGAGCCGCGTCGAACAGCTCCGGCGCAAGATACGCCTGGGTGCCCATGATGCCGCTGCGAGTCAGCCGGGCGTCGCCCATGGTGTGCGCGATCCCGAAGTCGGTCAGCTTCGCCTGCCCGCCGGCCGCGATGATGATATTGCTGGGCTTGATGTCCCGGTGCACGATGCCCAGGCTGTGCGCGGCCTCCAGGACCGACAAAAGCTGCAGCCCGAAAGCGGCCACTTCGGGCTCTGGCAGCGGCCCGCCGCGCTCGACGAGCTGGGCGAGCGTCGGACCCTCGACCAGCTCCATGATCAGGTAGATGGCGTCATCAGCGGGAGTGGCCGGCAGCACGTCATACAGCCTCACGGCGGCTGGGTGGTCGATGCGCGCCACGCTGCGCGCCTCTGCCAGCGCCCTGAGACCGTGGGTCTTCCGGTCGGCCTGGCCGAGCCCTTGCGGCGGGCGCAGCTCCTTCACCGCCACTTGCCGGCCTACCAGCTCATCCTCGGCCCGCCACACCACGCCCATGCCGCCCCGGCCGAGCTCACTCAGCAGCCGGTATCGTTCCACCACCACCCGGGCCTGCACATCAGCCTCGCCATCCGACAAACAACCGCCTCCGCCGATAATCTCCGGGAATGGCGCGTAATGGCAGTCTAAGGGCGCGGCCAGCCCGTTCGTGATGTCGCCCGGTCTGACCGTGCGACCTGGCGGGGTCTGGGTCACCGGGCCACGAACCGGGCATGCCTGTCCGAGCCATACGCGCGGCATGCCAGCGACGAGCCATCTGCCTGCTGAATGCCGTGGCGCCCCGGACGAGACCCTAGCTGAGTCGCAGGAGACCATCGCAGGGCATGGCAAGAAGGCCCATCGAAGAAATTCCTCGGGTCTCCCGAATTAACGTCAAGTGACGCAGCGACTGCCATTTGAGCGCGCGATGTGGTCGTGAATACTTCAGTCGCCGAGTTCGGCGCGGCGCCGGGTCACGTAATCGTCGAGCTCGGCTCGGATGGCGTCGTCCAGCGGGGGCTGCTGGTAGTCGGCCAGTGTCTTCGCGCAGATCTCCGCCGCCCTGGCGGTGGCGTCCCGGCCGCCGAGCTTCAGCCAGCGCTCGTAGTTGGCGGTCGAGGACAGCAGCGGGCGGTAGAAGCACTCGCGGAACCGCTCCATGGTGTGCTGCGCACCGAGGAAGTGCCCGCCATGGCCGACCTCCTCGTGCGCACCGAATGCGAGCGACTCCTCGTCGATCTCCAGCGGCGTGAACTCCACCCGCAGCATCCGCAGCAGCTCGATGTCGACGATGAACTTCTCGAAGCACGACACCAGCCCGCCCTCCAGCCAGCCGGCCGCGTGCATGACCCAGTTTGCGCCGGCCAGGAATGTCGGCAGCAGCGTCATCAGCGACTCGTACGCGGCCTGGGCGTCGCAGCTCTGGCTTGAGTTCAGCCCGCCGCCGGTGCGGAACGGCAGCCCGAAGTGCCGCGCCAGCTGGCCCGTGCACAGCAGCCCGATGCCCGACTCCGGCGTGCCGAAGCTGGGTGATCCGGACTGCATGTCGATGTTGGACAGGAACGAGCCGAAGATGACCGGGCAACCCGGCCGTATCAGCTGGGCGAGCGCGATGCCGGACAGGGCCTCGGCGAGCTGCTGCACCAGCGCCGCCGGAATCGTGACCGGGGACATCGCGCCCATGAGCAGGAACGGGGTGAGTACGACCGGCTGTCGGGCCGCGCAGTACTCGAATTGGGCGTCGAGCATCCGGTCGTCCCAGCGCAGTGGCGAGTTGCAGTTGATCAGTGAAATGGTGGCAGGAACGGCCTCGATTGCCTCGCGCCCCTTCCCGCCAGCACCGCCGAAGAGGATCTCGGTCATCGCGATGGTGTCGGCAGCGTTCGGTCCCGACACCACGTTCCCCATGTAGACCTTGTCGGTGAGGGTCTGAAGGGCAAGCACCATGTCCAGGTGCCGGGAGTCTAGCGGCGCGTCGTTGGGCTCGCAGATGACGCCGCCGGCCGAGTCAAGCTCGGGGAACGACTGCGACAGCATGCACAGCCGACGGAAGTCGTCCAGCGTCGCATCGCGGCGCACCTCGCCCTCGCGGACGAAAGGTGAGCCGTAGACGGCGCCGAACGCCATGTCATCACCGCCGATGTGCACGGTGTTGGCCGGGTTCCTGGCCTGCACGTCGAACTCGCGGGGCGCGAGCGCTGCCTGGGCGACCACGAAATCCGGGTCCAGGTACACGACCTCGCCGTCGGTCCGCTGGCCCGCCTTGCGGAACAACTCCACCGCCTCCGGCTTGGCGAACTGGACGCCGATCTCGGACACGATCCGGCGCCAGCCCTTGTCGAGCACGGCTATCGCGTCGGGCGAGAGGATCTCGTACCTGGGCATCGCGTTGCGGAACATTGCCACCTCGAAATGGCCTGCTTGACCGGCCGGAATGGCGGAATCTAGGATCACATCGTAAAACAATGTTCCGTAACATGGAACAACTCACATTGAGGCGCAGTCGTGACCAGTCCTACTGGAACGCAGGCCGTTGACCGGGCCGCCCAGCTGTTGATCGAGGTTGCCCGCCGCCGCGACCCGGTTACCTTCACCGAGCTGGCGACGGCCAGCGGCCTGGCCAAGAGCACCACCTCCAGGCTGCTGACCGCGCTCGAGCGCAACGGGCTCGTCCGCCGTGACCCGGCCGGCCGGTTTGCCCCGGGCGAGGTGTTCGTCTCCTACGCCTGGCGCGGCGGAGCCGAGGCCGATCTGGTCAGCGTCGCGCAGCCCGTGCTTTCCCGGCTGGGCGACTGCACCGGCGAGACCGTCAACCTGGGCGTCCCCCGCGACGGCGGGCTGGTCGAGCAGATCGCCCAGGTCGACAGCAGGTACCTGATCGGCGGCACCAACTGGGTCGGTCTGGCCGTGCCGCTGCACTGCGCCGCGCTGGGCAAGGTGCTGCTGGCGTTCGGCGCCGCCGAGCTGCCGAGGGGGCCGCTCGAGGCGCGCACGGACCGCAGCATCACCAGCCGGACCGGGCTGGCCACCGAACTAGCCGAGGTCCGCAGGCGCGGCTACGCGGTCACGTTGGAAGAGCTTGAGCCTGGCCTTGTCGCGGTCGCCGCTCCCGTGTTCACCGGCGGCGGCGCAGTGGTGGCCGCGCTGTCGGTGTCCGGGCCCGCCTCCCGGCTGACCGCCAGCGAACTGCCGGATGTCGCCGCCCGGTGCGCGGCCGCGGCCCGGTCGCTGTCTGTCCTACTCGGCCACGACAAGGAAGGTGCCTCGTGACCAAAGACGAGCTGCTGCGTCAGCTATACGACTACACGCTGGTCGGCAACGGCCCCGAGGTTCTCGACCTGACCAGGGCGGGCCTGGCCATGGGCCTTGGGCCGGAGACCCTGCTATACGAGGCGCTGATCCCTTCCCTCGAGGAGGTCGGCGCCAGGTTCGAGCGCGGCGACTTCTTCGTGCCTGAGATGCTGATCGCGGGCAAGGCGATGGCTGGCGCGCTGGAGATCCTGCGGCCCCTGCTAGCCGAGACGGGCGCGCAGACCATCGGCAAGATCGTCATGGGCACGGTCAAGGGAGACGTGCACGACATCGGCAAGAACCTCGTCAACATCATGTTCGAGGGTGCCGGGTTCGAGGTGATCGACCTGGGCGTGCAGGTCGCACCGGAGAAGTTCCTTGACGCGATCCGCGAGCACCGGCCCGACATCGTGGGCTTCTCAGCCTTCCTCACCACGACCATGCCGATGTTCAAGGCGAACATCAACGCGCTTGAGAAGGCCGGGATGCGCGACCAGGTCATCGTGATGGTTGGCGGCGCGCCCGTGACCCAGGAGTATGCCAACGTGGTCGGGGCCGACGGATACGCCGCCGACGCATCAGCCGCGGTCGTGCGGGCCAAGGAATTGCTGCAGCGGCGCCGCGCCGTCGCGCACGCCTGATCGGGAGCAGCCATGGAGACTGTCCTGTCGTCCGCGACCAGGCAAGTCAGCATCGGCGGGCAGAACCCCTTCTGCATTATCGGCGAGCGGATCAACCCGACCGGCCGCAAGGTCTTCCAGGAGCAGCTGCGCAACGGTGACCTGTCGAGGATCGAGGTGGACGTGGCCGAGCAGGTGGCCGGTGGCGCCATGATGCTGGACGTCAACATGGGGGCACCGCTGTGCGACGAGGCGGAGCTCATGACCCGCGCGGTAACGCTGATCGAGTCACAGTGCGACCTGCCGCTCTGCCTGGACTCCTCCATCATCGAGGTGCTGGAGGCCGGGCTCGCCGCCTACCACGGCAAGGCGCTTGTCAACTCGGTCACGGCCGAGGATGAACGGTTGGACGCGATCCTGCCGCTGGTCGCCAGGCACGGCGCCGCGGTCATCGCGCTACCCAACGACGAGGAGGAAATCCCCGAGGAGCCGGCCAGGCGGCTCGAGCTGGCTCGCAAGATCGTCGACGTCGCGACGGCCAGGTACGGCATCCCGCTCGAGGACGTTGTCTTCGACCCGCTGGCCATGCCGGTCGGTGCCGATACCACGCTCGTGCTGCGCACGCTGGAGACGATCGCGCTGCTGCGCGACGAGCTCGGCGTGAACATGACGCTGGGCGCCTCCAACGTGTCGTTTGGCATGCCCGATCGCGGTGCCATTGGCGCGGCGTTCCTGCCGATGGCGATCGCGAGCGGGCTTACCAGCGCCATCATGGATGCCCGCTCGGCCCAGCTGGTACAGGCGGTCAAGGCCGCCGACCTGCTCACCGACAGGGACCCGTGGGGCGCCCAGTGGATAGCGGCGCACCGCGCCCGCCAGGCCGCGACGGCCTCATGACACGGGCACGCGATGACGACGGTGCGGTCATGACCACGGGCGACGTCGGAACAACGCTCGCCGCGCCGGCCAGGGTCGACCTGCGGTTCCTGCCGGATGGCAAGCAGGCGCGGGTGCCGCCGGGCGTCACGCTGTTCGACGCCGCGAGCTGGAACGGCGTCGCCATCGACTCCACCTGCGGCGGTCACGGCACCTGCAAGAAGTGCAAGGTGCGAGTCGCCAGCGGCAGCGTGCCGGTCTCCGCGCTGGACACGCGTGCGTTCACGGCCGACGAACTGCGCAGCGGCTGGCGTCTTGCCTGCCGGGCGCAGGCCGACACCGACCTGGAGATCGAGGTACCGCCGCTGACGACCAGGCCCAAGGCGGCGACGGTCGGCGTCGGCCGCCAGGTGATACTCAGGCCCGCCGCACAGAAGCGGCACCTGGCACTGAGCGAGCCCACGCTCGCCGACCAGCGGTCCGACTTGGAGCGGGTGCTGGACGGCCTGGACGACCTGGAGCTGCACGCCGGCATCGGCGTACTGCGCTCGCTCGGGCGGGTGCTGCGCGACGCGGACTTCCGCGTGACCGCGGTAGTCGTCGACGACGAGCTGATCGACGTGCAGCCAGGTGACACGACCGGCCGGCTGCACGGGATCGCGTTCGACCTCGGCACGACAACCGTGGTGGCGACGCTGCTCGACCTCACCACCGGCACCCCGCTTGCGGTCGCGTCCATGCTGAACAAGCAGCAGCCGTTCGGCGCCGACGTGATTACGAGGATCAGCGCCACCATGCTGGATCCGGCCGCGCTGGCCAGGCTCAGCCGGCTCGCGCAGGAGACGCTGGCCGAGCTCACGGCCGAGGTCTGCGGCCAGGCGGGCACCGACCCGGCCGACATTGTGGAGGTGGCTCTGGCCGGGAACGCCACGATGACCCACCTCGTGCTGGGGCTCGACCCCGAGCCGATCGGCGTAGCGCCGTTCATCATGGCGGCCCGGCAGTTCCCGGTGGTTGCCGCGGCCGACATCGGCCTGCCGGTACACGAGCGCGCCAGGGTCTCCTCGTTCCCCGCATTCGGCGCATATGCCGGCGGCGACATCACCGCCGGCCTGCTCGCGGCGGGCATGAACAGGGACGCGCGGACCCGGCTGTTCATCGACGTCGGGACCAACTGCGAGATCGTGCTCGGCAACAGGGACTGGCTGCTGGCCACCGCGGCGCCCGCCGGGCCCGCGTTCGAGGGCGCGGCCATCCGGTGCGGCATGCGCGCGGCGGCCGGCGCGATCGAGGTCGTGTCGTTCGGCGAGGACGGCCTGTCGCTGCGGGTCATCGGCGACGCCGAGCCGGCCGGCCTGTGCGGGTCCGGCCTTGTCGACGCCGTCGCGGGGCTCGTGCGGGCCGGCCTGCTTGACCGCTCGGGCCGGTTCGTGCCGGACGAGGCCGCTGGCGCCATCGCGCCAGGGCTCGCGCTCCGGCTGTGCCGCCTGGGCGAGGAGCGGGTGTTCGTGCTGCACTGGCTGGGCGAGCCGGGCGACGTCGGGCGGTCGGTGTACCTGTCGCAGCGCGACGTGCGGGAACTGCAGTTCGCCAAGGCCGCGATCGCCACGGGCTGGCAGGTGCTGCTGGCCGAGGCGGGACTTCGCCCGGCCGACGTCCAGCAGGTGCTGCTGGCGGGCTCGTTCGGAAGTTACCTGTCGCCGGCCAGCGCGATCGCCATCGGCCTGGTACCGGCGTTGCCGGTCGTGCGGATCGTCAGCGCCGGCAACGTTGCGGGCGAGGGCGCCAAGATGGCGCTGCTCTCGGTCCGCGAGCGGGCCGCGGCCCAGGCCCTGCTTGAGGAGGTGAGATATGTCGAGCTGTCCGACCGGGCCGGCTTCAACGACGCGTTCGTCGACCA
>JASHOL010000031.1 GCA_030041135.1 Streptosporangiaceae bacterium
GCCGACGAGGCTCGTCGTCTCGGCGCCGGCGAGGTCTATGACAGCCAGGTCGTCGACGTGATCGACGCGCTGCGTGCCGATCACCCTGGCGGCGTCGATGCCGTACTTGACCTAATCAGCGGACAGGACGCCATCCGCCGTGACGCGGACGTCATCCGGCCAGGCGGGCGACTGGTTTCGACCGTCTTCGCCGCCGACGAAGGCTGGTTCGCCGAACGGCACATCACCGCGTACAACAGTGCGTCCAGCGCGAATCCCCTGATCTCGCCGGAAGGGCTGACCACGGTCGCGCAGCTGCTGGCCGAGGGAACGATTACCGCGCGCATCCGTTCCGCCGTCGAACTGGCAGCCGCCGGTCAGGTGCTTGAAGAGCTTCGCCATGGCGGCCTCGGCGGCAAGGCTGTCATCCGCCTCTAACGACCAGCCTTCCGGATGGCCGAGAGCCACCGGGCAACCGGCGATAGGTTCGCATTGGTCTGCCTTGACCCGCAAGCGCGGCAGCGGTGAAATTAGTCAGCCGCAGGCCCGAGGCGAGCGCTATCGGAGATGGCCAGGCTGACCTGCGGCGTTACGTGCGGTCGATTCGGCCGCTCGGCTACCTGGGGGGATGGCCTCGAGGATGGTGCAGCAGTCGGGATCATCGACATCTTCGCGGAGCCGGCCAGCCGGTAAGGCTTCAGGCACCTCTGAGCCACGTGCGCGCCGGAGGCTGTGGCGGTCGCGGCAGCGATTCTCGCGGCAGGACTGGGAGCCGGGCATCAGCGAGCTGACGCCGGGCCAGCGGACTTACGTGTGGTTGCGGTGGGCCAGCTCAATCGAGTTAATGGACAGCCGGCATCGGCGAAGCGTGTCGCGGTTCTTCATCCTGCGCACGCTGTCGGTCCTGGGCGGGGTCGCTGTCACCGCGCTGTCGGGGATCGGCTTGTCCAGCACGACCTCGTCGGCCGAAATCCGGTGGACTATCTTCGCGCTTGGCTTCGTGGTCGCCGGCAGCGCCGGGATCGAGCAGCTCGGGCACTACGGCCAGCACCGCCTGCTCTCGCGGCAAGCCGTCGATCAGTTGCTGACCGCTGGCTTTGACTATCTGCTGCCGGCCGCGGCACCAGATGAATTCGACGCGTTCAGGAAAGTCGTCGAAGACGTACTAGACACCTACAACGTCGCCTACAACCGGTCGATAGCGAATCAGTGACACTCGCCCGCGAGCGTCTCCCGTGAGGCCGGTGCGGGTCCTCCTGTTGCGTTCTCCTTGACCTGCCGGCTCGTAGTAGAGCTATAGTGCTAGGTACCTAGTTAAAGCGAGGTCATGGTGATCGAGTTCCACCTGGACGCCCGCTCCGGGGTAGCGCCGTACCGGCAGCTGATTCACCAGGTGCGGCATGCGCTGCGGCTGGGCCTGCTGCGCGAGGGCGACCAGCTGCCCAAGGTGAAGGACGTGGTCGCCGGGCTCGCGATCAACCCGAACACGGTCCTCAAGGCCTACCGGGAGCTGGAGTACGAGGGGCTGGTTGCGGCCCGCCCGGGGATCGGCACCTTCGTGACAGGGACGCTGGACGGGGTGCCGCTGGCGGCGCACGAGCCCCTGCGCCGTGAACTGCAGCGCTGGCTGGCCAAGGCGCGCCGCGCCGGGCTGGACGACGAGTCGATCGAGGCCTTGTTCGCGAGCACCTTTCGGTCCGCCGGTGAGGAGGGCATAGCGTGAGCGCCGTCATAGAGACCAGCGGGCTCGGCAAGCGGTACCGGCGTAAGTGGGCGCTGACCGACTGTTCGCTGTCCATCCCGGCCGGGCATGTCGTGGGACTGGTCGGCCCCAACGGCGCAGGCAAGACAACGCTGCTGAACCTGGCCGTCGGCCTGCTCGCACCGACGGCTGGCACGATCGAGGTACTCGGCGGCGCGCCGGCGGCCGGCCGGGCGGAGCTGGCCGCGGTCGGGTTCCTCGCCCAGGACTCGCCCGTTTACGCTGGTCTGTCGATCGCCGATCACCTGAAGCTGGGCGCGCACCTGAACCCGAGCTGGGACGCGGAACTGGGACTCAGCCGGATCGGCCGGCTTGACCTGGATCTTCGGCAGAAGGCCGGCACCCTGTCGGGCGGCCAGCGCGCCCAGCTCGCGCTGACGCTGGCCCTGGGGAAGCGGCCGGAACTGCTGCTCCTGGACGAGCCGGTGGCCAGCCTGGACCCGCTGGCCCGCCGGGAGTTCCTCCAGGACCTGATGGAAGCCACTGCGGAGCAGGACCTGTCCGTCGTGCTGTCCTCGCACCTGATCGCGGATCTCGAGCGGGTCTGCGACTACCTGATCGTGCTCGTCGGCTCGCGGGTGCGCGTTGCCGGGCCGGTGGAAGACCTGCTGGCCACTCACCGTTTGCTGTCCGGCCCGCGCCGCGACCCGGCCACGCTGCCTGACGGGCTGGAGGTCGTCTCCGCCAGCCACACCGACGTGCAGACCACGCTGCTCGTGCGCACCGTCGGCTCCGTGCTGGACCCGGCCTGGACCGTTTCCGAGCTCGGACTTGAAGACCTGGTCCTGGCCTACATGAGCCAGGCCGCCGGCCGCGGTGACAGCCGCCGCCACCTGGAGGTGCAGAAGTGATCTGGCTGACGTGGCGCCAGCTCCGCGCCCAGGCCATCACCGGCTCCGCGGCGCTGGCCGCGTTCGCGATCCTGCTCGCGGCGACCGGACCGCACCTCGTCAGCCTTTACGCGGGCAGCGAGATCATCGGCTGCCACGGCGCGACCTGCGCGAACGCGGCGAGCGTTTTCCTGAGTCGCCTCGCCACCAGCGGGCCTTATCCGATCGTGTACACCGTCGGCGTCGGGATAATCCTCGCCGCGCCGGCGTTCATCGGCCTCTTTTGCGGTGCTCCGCTCATCGCCCGAGAACTCGAGACCCGGACGTTCGCCTTGGCCTGGACCCAGAGCATGAGCCGCACCCGATGGCTCGCGGTCAAGCTCGCGCTGACCGGCCTGGCGGCGATGGCCGTCACCGAGACACTCACCCTCATGTATGCCTGGTGGGCGGATCCGATCAGCAAGGCCATAGGTCTCGGTGGCAGCGCCAGCATGTTCGACCAGGGGCCGCTCGGCTTGCCGAGCTTCGCCACCCATGGCATCACCCCGCTCGGCTACGCGGCGTTCGCCTTCGCCCTCGGAACCGCAGCCGGTGCCCTCACCCGCCGTGTCGTGCCGGCGATGGCGCTCACCCTGGCCGTCTTCGCTGCCGTCCAGGTCGCCATGCCGCTGTGGGTCCGCCCGCATCTCGTCCCGCCGCACCGGATGACCGCGACGATCGAGTCCGCGGCGCTGAACTTCGGCAGCCTCACCGCCACCGTGGTTCCCGGTCAGCCTGGCGCCTGGCTGCTCTCAAGCGAAGCCATTAACGGGGCCGGCCAGCCGGTCAGCACGCTCCCCGCCGCCTGCCAGGGGCCTCCGTCGCTAAAACCTCCCGACCCCGGGCAGTGCATGGAAAACCGGGGCTTCCGCGAGGCCATCACCTACCAGCCCGCCAGCCGCTACTGGCCCTTCCAGTGGATCGAGACAGCGATCTTCCTGGCCCTCGCGCTCGCCCTGGCCCGGTACTGCTTCTGGCGGCTCGGCCGCAGGCGGACCTGACGGCCCGCGCCACAATGTGTAACGGGCCATCGCGGCGGTAGCCGCGTTAGCCGGCTGGACCGGAGAGGGGATGGAGTAGATGCGCGTACTGGTCTCGGTGGACATGGAGGGCGTCGGCGGGGTCGTGGACCCTGAGGATGTCAGGCCCGGTCATGCCGAGTACGAGCGCAACCGGGCGCTGATCACGGCCGAGGCCAACGCGGCCCTCCGCGGCGTTTACGCGTTCGAAGCGGACTCGCACGTGCTCGTCACCGAGGCGCACGCGAGCTTCCGCAACATCCTTCCCGCCCAGCTCGACCGCCGGGCGGAGCTGCTGCGGGGCACGCCCAAGCCCGGCGGGATGATGGCGGGCCTGGCCGCGGACATCGATGCGGTCTTGTTCATCGGCTATCACGGCAAGGCCGGCACCGCGCGCTCGGTCATGGCCCACACCATTTCCGGCGCCGTGGTGGCCGACGTCCGCTGCAACGGCCAGTCGCTCGGGGAGCTTGGGCTGAATGTCGCCCTCGCGGCATCAAGCGGCGTAGCTCCGGCACTGGTAGCCGGTGATGACAGCGTGGCCGACGAGGCGGCGGACGTCGCTCCTGGCATGCACGCGGTGGTGGTCAAGCGAGCACTAGGAGCCCGGGCCGCGTCGCTGTTGCATCCGGACGAAGCCTGCGACCGGATTGAACAGGAGGTGCCAAAGGCACTGGCCGACCGGGACGCAGTGCGCCCGCTGCGGTTCGATGGTCCCGTGGTCCTGGAGGTTCAGGTGCTCAGGCCCAACATGACCGAGCACGCGCTGCTGATCCCCGGCATGGAACTCGCCGACGGCCGCACGGTTCGCTACCACGCCCCGGACTTCCCGACCGCCTACAACGTGGCCGACCTTGTCGCGATACTCGGCGCCACCTGACTTCGGCGCTAGCCGCGAGAACGTCATGGGAGCCCGTTCTGACGGTCGTACCGTGGTGGTATACTTTGCTTATGCCGCGTGGTAACCCGTCCCCGAAGCTCGCCATCACCGTCGACCCTGACGTGCACGCCGAGGTCGTCGAAGCCGCTGCCGCCGAGGGCGTCAGTGTCTCAGCGTGGATGACTGCGGCAGCCCGGCGGGCGCTGCGGGTCCGCTCGGGCCTTGCCGCCGTCGCCGAGTGGGAAGCCGACAACGGGCCCCTGACCAGCGAGGAACTCGACGCCGCCCGCCGCCGCGTCGGCATCTCAACGGACCGCCGGACCGCATGACCCCGGTCGTCTATGACACCGGCGTCCTGGTCGCTGCCGACCGCAACGTCCGCGCTGTCTGGGCCGATCACCGGGTCAGGCTCGAAGCCGGGATCATCCCCGTCGTTCCCGCGCCTGTCATCGCCCAGGCCAGCCGTTCCCCCGCCCAGGTCCAGCTCCGTCGGCTCCTGCGCGGATGTGAGATTCTTCCCCTGACCGAACAGCGAGCCCACGCGGCCGGCGCACTAATGGGGCGGGCCGCAACACGTGACGTGGTCGACGCCGTCGTCGCCCAGACAGCGGCCGACCTGCACGCCGACGTCGTCACCGGCGACCACGCCGACGTCCGCCGGCTGCTCGAAGCCGCAGACGCCACGAGCCGGATCATCAACCTGTAGACGACGGAACGCCGCGCGGCGCTGAGGATTGGCTCGTGCTAACGTCGGCGTCCAGACTCCGGCGTGAAGCGAGTGTGAGACCTAGCCAGTGGAGGTGCCAGATGGCCGAACTCCCACCGCCGCCAGAGGGGATTCTGCTGACCCACTTCATCGTCTCGGACGATGTCGAGCGCTCAAAGCGCTTCTATACCGAAGTGCTCGGCGGCAGGGTGGAACGTCGCGGCGATCCGGTCAATGTTGCGCTAGCCAACAGCTGGATCGTCATCAATGCCGGCGGGGGCCCGACCGACGACAAGCCGACGGTCATCCTGGAGACGCCGCGCGATCCCGACCGGGTCAGCAGCTTCCTCAATATCCGGGTCAAAGACCTCGACGCCGTGTACGCCGAATGGAGCGCCAGGGGGGCTCAATTCCTGACCCCGCCGAAACAGCACCAGTACGAGAAGCGCTGCTACATCCGCGATCCCGACGGTCATCTGATCGAGGTAGGGCAAACCACGGACCCAGACGGTGACTGGTCACCCGCTCACTGGCCATCGAGCACGCCCGCCGAGGAGTCCGAGTGAGTGACGAGATCCCCGGCGAATCCTTTACGTCGACCGCGGCCAGTCCCTCGGACTCTAGCCTCAATCCACCACGTGACGCTCAGTGACGCAGGAGCGCCATGGAGTACCTCGTCACAATGACAACTCATGTTCCGGACGGGACGCCGGAGCAGGCGGTCGACGACGTTCGCGCCCGCGAGGCCGCACATTCGCGTGAACTGGCCACCGAGGGTCAGCTGCTGCGGTTGTGGCGTCCGCCGCTGCAGCGGGGCGAATGGCGCAGTCTCGGCCTGTTCGCCGCCAGCGACGCGGGCCAGCTCCAGCAGACTCTGGCTTCGATGCCGCTGAAGATCTGGCGAACCGACCAGGTGACGCCGCTCGCCCCGCACCCCAACGACCCTGGCCCGAGCGCCCGGCCGGGACAGTCAGGCACCGAATTCCTGGCCACCTTCGTGATCACAATTCCGGAGGGCACGCCCCGCCAGGCCGTGGAAGACGCCGACGCGCGCGAGGCCGCACGCGCGCGAGAACTGGCTGACCAGGGACACCTCGAGCGGCTGTGGGCACTTCCGGGCCAGGGACGCGCTCTCGGTTTGTACCGGGCCAGGGACAGCGCGCAGATGGAAGCCATCGTGAAAGCGCTCCCACTCGGCCCGTGGATGATGACGGAACTCACGCCGCTCACGCCGCACCCAAGCGATCCAGCGACCATGAGCACCTGAGAACAATCCCGCACGCCGACGGCGGCCAGATCGCGCGCCAGGCGCCCGACGAGCAAGCCGCATGCCACCGGCCCTGCGCCTCAGGCGTACCCGATGGGGGCTTCTATGTCGTCGTAGACGCGGACCGCGGCCAGCAGGCCATCCTGGCCACGTTCGCAGACCGCGATGCCGGCCTGGGGCGGCAGGTCGTGGCTGCCCCAGCGAAGACAGTTGAATTCCACGGCGCAGCGCATGCCGTCATCGGTCACGACGCAATGCTGCAGGCCAATGCCACCCCCCGCGCTGAAGCACCTGGTGAAGAACGAGCGAAGCTCGGCGCGGCCACGATGGGCCAAATGCGGGCCGATGGACTCACGGTAGTACCCGTCCGGCTCGAACGTGTCCACGATCGCGTCGGTGTCACCAGCGTTTAGCGCCGCCTGGTAGCGGCCGACGACATCACCAAGGTGGACGGCCCCTGGCTCGAGTATGGGAGACCTGAGGTGACGCCGTCCGTCAACCGGCCACTGGCTGCAGTAGGTGCGGAAAACCACCGACCGGTCGTCCGGGGACTCGGCGACGACGGCCACCGGCCAGGTCATTTCTGGCCCGTCGCCAGCTAGGTGCCCCAGCAGTTCGACCACCGCCCGCCCTGCGGCATACGTGGAGGCAACAGTCTCAATCCGGGCGTGGCGCGCGGCCAGCCAGGATTGATTCTGGCTGACGAACCGGCGCAGCTGCTTGTGGCCGCGGATCTGGCCGGCGCGAGGATCGTAGACCACCATCTCGCCCGGCCATACCTTCTCCAGGACATGGATATCACCGTTGTTCAGTGCGGTGATGTACTGCGCGACCGGATCAGCCTGACCTGCGGCGCGAGTCTGCCTGCGGGCCAGTTCCGCGGCACTGATGAAGTCCGGAAACCATGGCATCGCAATCCCCTTGGTTCGCGGCCAACCGGGCAGCTTGGCCGCAGACTGCCATCCATTGTCCTCCAGCCGCCAACTCATCATTCCCCCTGGCATCCCGAGTGAGCGGCATGACGAACCAGTCGTCCCGGTCGCTGTGGTCTAGACAGGCATCACGTGCGGACTGCCGCCGCGCGGCGGCGGCCATCAACCCGGAGTTCGATCCGACGGACTCGACGTGCCGGGGGCACTTTCAACCGGTGGCGTCTGTCGAAGTTCGGCCTCAGAGATGGCCCAGGCCGCGTTGACGAGCCCGATGTGGCTAAAGGCTTGGGGAAAGTTGCCCAGGAACGCTCCGCTGTCGGGATCGACCTCCTCAGCAAGCAGGCCGACGTCGTTGACGAATGCGGCGGCCCGGTCGAAGACGGTGCGGGCCCGGGCTGGCTGTCCGGCTCGGGCCAGGGCTTGAGCCAGCCAGAAGGTGCACAGGAGGAACGTGCCTTCTTCGCCCTCGAGCCCGTCGTGGGTCCGGTAGCGGTACACCAGGCCGCGATCATCAGTGAGTCGTTCTTCTGTAGCGTTGATCGTGGCCAGCACTCTGGGATCGTCGGCGGGAAGCAACCCCACCAAGGGCAGCATCAGGCTGGAGGCGTCAAGCTCGTCGGAGCCGAAGGACTGGGTGAAGGCGTTGGCCCGGTCGCTCCAGCCTTTGGTCAGGATGGCCTCGCGGATCTGGTCCTTGGTCTGCTTCCACGCCTCGACCCGGTCGGACGCGCCGAGACGGTCCGCCAGGGCCACCGCCCGGTCCAGGGCCACCCAGCACATCAGCTTCGAGTACAAGAAGTCGCGGGGCTCGCTCCGGACCTCCCAGATCCCCTGGTCTTTTTCCTGCCAGCGCAGCGCGGCGGTGTCGGCCAGCTGGACGAGGAACCGTCGGGTAACTGGTGCCAGATCGGGGGGTGCACCCCACTTGCCGGGGGCGGCCATTGGCCCGACCCGGTGCGTCGTGGTGTCGAACAGGTGGTCCGAGAGGCGGTAAACGGCGCTGAGCAGCTCGCCGTACACGTCAAGCTGCCGCTGGCTCCAGGCACCGTTGCCGACACGCACCGGGGTAGAGTGCCGCCAGCCCTCGAGGTGCGGCAGCGCGCGCTCGGTCAGGTCCCGTTCGCCGCCGATGCCAAACATGATCTGCAGGTCGCCGCCGCGGTCGAGCGAGCCGGCCGCGGAGGTGGTGATGTAGTCGAAGAACTCGTTGGCCTCGTCAGGACAGGCGGCCACCCACAGGGCTTCGATGGTGAAGGAAGCATCCCGGACCCAGGCGTAGCGGTAGTCCCAGTTTCGGGCGCCGCCCACGACCTCAGGCAGCGAAGTGGTCGCCGCCGCGCAGATCGCACCGGTGGGCGCAAAGGACAGTGCCTGGAGCACGCGTCCGCTGTGGTGCACCAGGTCTCGCCACGGACCCACGTAGGCCTGGTGAAGCTCTGACCACGACTCCCACGCCGACACGGTGTCTTCGAGCCGTGCGCCTATCTCGGATTGGCTCCAGGTCCTGGCTGAGCCCGTCTCCGCCCGCTTGGAGTGGTGGACGGCGAAGCCCGCGCTCTCGCCGCGGCGCAGCTGGAATTGCCCTGAGACCGCCGACTCGTCGATAGTCAGCGCCACAGGGGAAGAGAGGATCAGCACGTCGGCGCCCCCGAACGCGGCTATTCCACCGTCGACAGCATCGAGCAACGGATGGACTAGTCCGTACTCAGGGCGCGGGACGTACTCCAGGGACAGCTCGACTTCCCCTTCAACGCACGTCGCCCGCCGCAGCAGGAGATGCGGCGCGCCCTTGCCGAGTTCATGCCCGCGGTTGCCGTCGCCCATGATCAGGGCGTCGGTGATGGCGACAGTGCCCGTAGGCGTGCGGAAGGTAGTCTCCAGCACCATGGTGCGGTCCAGGTAGCGGCGAGTTACCGGTGTGGCGCTTGTGGCCCGGATCGACCAGTGGCCAGCTTCGCCACCGAGAAGGCGACCGAAGATCGACGGGCTGTCGACGCGGGGGAAGCACAGCCAGTCGATCGACCCGTCCCGGCTCACCAGCGCCGCGCTGTGCCGATCCGAAAGGAGCGCATAGTCGGCTATAGGGGTCGTGCTCATGCGAGCTCCTTCGCCCGTCATCCTCGGGGGCGGTACCTTGCAGCTCCGGTGAAGTGCCGCGCCCGTTGTTTGCGGTCGGAGATCGGGGCTATCAGCCGGGGTATACAGCGTACCGAGCGCGAAGGACGAGGATCGAGCAGCGAGTCGTTGGGGTGTTCGATCAGGCCAGGGTCAGCCTTGTCCCGGCGAGGCAGCCAGCGCCGCGGCGCAGTGCTCGCTAGGCCCCCGCCGAACACGACTACGTCAACTCGGCCGCTCCGTCCCGGCCTGCTCGGCCACCATGTACGCGGCATACCAGTCGGGCCAGTCCGGGTCTGCCTTGCCGATGCGTTTTTCGTGCTCGCCGTGCGCGGCCTCCGCCCGCCGAAGCGCGCTCGCCAGGTCCGCCGTGGATGCGAATGCCGTGTCGGCGGCGTCGACCCGGCCGGGCAGCCGCCTCGTGACCTCCTGCAGCAGCCAGCCGTTGCCATCTGGGTCGCTGAACGTAGCGAACGAGCCGTAGCTGGCGTCATCGGGCGCGCGCCCGCTTACACGTCCGCTGGTGCTGTCAGGCTGGAACTGAGTGCCTGGCGTCCCGGCGTGGAACACCTCGCTGATCTCGGCACCACGGGCGGCGAGCTCGTCGCGCGCAGTCTCGATGTCGGGGACGACCAGGTAGAGGCCCTGGGCCGAGCCGGGCTCGGCCGAGGTGATCTTCGTGCCGAATTGGATTGAGCACCCCGAGCCCGGGGGCGTGAACTGGATGACGCGGAAGCCGTTCTCGAACGGGAAGTCGGCGTCAAGCCTCCACCCGAGTCGCCCGTAGAATGCCTTAGCGCGGTCCGCATCCGACACGGGGATGACCGCCACCTCGAACTTCATGTCCACGTTGCCGGCTCCTCTCGCTGTGCTGTCGGTGGCCCGTGCCGATGCCGCCGGGCTGATCGCGCGCCATGCCGCTGGTGCTGGGACCCACCTTCACCCCGGTCTTCGCCGAAGTCCACATTAAAATTCGCGAAGCCGCTGAGACGGCGTGTCTGCCGCGTCTCGTCCCACTGCATCCGCGCGCCGTGCGACCCGGTCACCATCATCGCCGCGTAGGCGGAGCCCTGTGTCGTGTTCTCCTTGATGATGATCCCGGCCTTCGACCACGGCTGCAGGCCGGGGCCGAAGTGGGGCGCGCCGTTGCCGGCCTGGCCGACCTCGACCTGGCCGGTCAGCGATGTCACCTGCACGGTGATGCTGCCGTTGCCGGTCACCGGCTGGTGCGCGAAATAGAACGCGTCCAGGACCGGCACACCGCCAGGCCCGCTCGGTTGTGCCGGACAGGCAGACGGCCCGCCGGGCCCGACGCACGAATGGCTCACGTCAGTGGCAACGAACACGAAAGCGGTGATCGCCGCGATCGTGACGAGCACCGCGATCACCCAGCCGCGCACGGTGCGGAACTTGGTCCACTCGGCGTGCACCAGGTGCCAGAAGCTGTCCCGCTCCTGGGTCGGCGGGGAGTGGTGCAGTGCCACGGCCCCTGTCGTCATGACTTCGCCTCCGCCCGGTACTCGACGCTGTCTCTGGTCAGTTCCATGTAGGCCTGTTCGAGGGTGGCCCGGTTGGCGGTGACCTCGCTGAAGGGGATCGCATGCTCGGTGAGGGCAGCCACAACTCGTGCTGAGGAAAGGTTGGAAATACTGAGCACGCCCGAGCCCGCCGCGGTGACCTCAGCCCCGGCACCGGTGAGCACGGTCATCGCGTCGGCCGGTGCGGTGGTGGTCAGCGTGATGCGGTTGCCGGACGCCGAAGCGATGAGATCGGCGACGGAGGTGTCGGCGATCACCCGGCCGCGGCCGACAACGACCAGGTGGTCGGCAACGTCCTGCAGTTCGCTCATCAGGTGGCTGGACACGAGGACCGCGCGGTCTTGCGCCGCCAGCGACCGCAGGAAGCCCTTCATCCAGACGATGCCCTCGGGATCCATGCCGTTGAAGGGCTCGTCGAAGATCAGCACCGGCGGGTCGCCAAGCAGCGCGGCGGCGACGCCCAGCCGCTGCCGCATGCCGAGGGAGTACCCGCCGGCCTTGCGCCGGGCGGCGGACTCCAGCCCGGCGAGCGCGATTACGTCATCGACCCGGTCGGCCTTGAGGCCCTGGGAGTGAGCGAGCCATAGCAGGTGGTTGCGCGCGCTGCGGCTTGGCTGTAGGGCGCCGGCGTCCAGCAATGACCCCACCTGAGTCAGCGGGTTCGTCAGCGTGCGGTACGGGCGGCCGCCGATGGTGGCGGTACCCGCGTCGGGGGCGTCCAGGCCGAGGACGACGCGCATAGTGGTTGATTTGCCCGCGCCGTTCGGTCCGACGAAGCCGGTCACGTGGCCGGGGTGGACAGTGAACGTCATCCCGGCCAGCGCCTGTGTCGAGCCGAACCGCTTGCGCAGTCCGTCAATCTCGATAGTGGCGTTCATGGCGACAAGATGCCGGAGTCCGTGGCCTCGCCGCGTCTGCCCGCGGCCCCATCTGGGCGGGGCCGCGTCGGCCCTGGGGCATACGCCCGCGGGCAGACGACGGGGCATGACCAGCCCGGTTACCATCGCGGTGAGGATGACCCGGCGGGCTGGAGGCGGCCGTGATTATGTGGGGACTTCCGGTGCTTGGCTGCGCCCTGCTGGTTTCCGCGCTCCTGCTGCGCCGCTGGCCGCTCGCCGCGCTGGCCGTGCTGCTCGGGGGATCGGCGGCCTACATGTTGGAACCGAGGTCGGCGATCCTCGTGCTGGTCCTGGTCGCCGTCGCAGTGGGCCTTGAGATCTCCTTTCTAGCGGCGACCCGCAGTGGCAGGGTGTCGGCGGCTGGCGCAGCCATGGCCTGCGCGGGCCTGCTTATTCCGCTCCTCGCGGTGCCCTCGCTGGGTTCGCTGCGGCGTGGCACCGTGGGGTCGGGGGGACCCCCCACTGTGACGATCGCCGTCGCCCTTATCGTGATCATTGCCTGGCTTATCGGACATTCAGTACGGCAGGCGCAGGCCCAGGCCGAGCTGGTGCGGGCCCAGGCGGCCACGCAGACCGCGATGGCGGAACGGCTGCGGATCGCCCGCGAACTGCACGACATGGTGGCGCACAGCATCGGCATCATCGCCATCCAGGCGGGCTCGGGCCGCAGCGTGTTCGAGGCCAGTCCTGACGAGGCACGTGACGCTCTGACTGCCATCGAGACCACCAGCAGGGAGACGCTGTCGGGTCTGCGGCGGATGGTGACCGGGCTCCGACGTGCCGAGCCACAGGTCGGGCTCGCGCAGGTAGCGCTGGGCGCGGCGCCGGGCCTAGCCGACATCGACCGGCTGGCCGCTACGGCCCTGGCCGCGGGCGTACGGGTCGAGGTTGACGTGGACTGGCGCGGCAGCCGGGAGCCGCTCCCGGCCGACATCGACCTGTCGGCGTACCGCATCATCCAGGAAGCGATCACCAACGTGGTCCGCCACGCCCGCACGGACCAGTGCCGAGTGTCGATCAGCCAACAGGACGGGCAAGTGTCGATCGAGGTCACCGACAGCGGCTGCGGCGCCAGCGCGGCCGGGACCGGTTACGGGATCACCGGTATGCGCGAGCGTGCCGCCTTGCTCGGTGGCGACTTCTCGGCTGGTCCGCGCCCTGGCGGCGGCTTCCGCGTCACCGCCAGGCTGCCGGTCCCCGAGTCGCCCCGATGACCATCCAGATCATCCTGGCCGACGACCAGCCGCTGGTCCGAGCCGGGTTGCGCAGGCTGATAGAGCACACATCCGACATCAATGTGGCCGGCGAAGCCGGAACCGGAGCCGAGGCGGTCCAGCTAGTCAGGGACACCGGCGCGGACGTGGTCGTCATGGACATCCGCATGCCCGGCATGGACGGCATCGAGGCAACCCGGCTGATCACCGCCCGCGACAGCCGCGCCCGCGTGCTCGTGCTCACCACGTTCGACGACGACGACTACGTCTACGGCGCGCTGCGTGCCGGGGCCAGCGGATTTCTGGTCAAGGACATGGCGCTGGACGACATCCTGGCCGCGATCCGCGTGGTCGCGGCCGGCGATGCCATCATCGCGCCTGGCGTCACCCGCCGCCTGATCGTGCAGTTCGCTAGCTCATCCCGCCCGAACCCCAAGCTCAGGGACCTGACCGGGATCACTGACCGCGAACGCGAGGTGCTCAAGCTCGTAGGCCTCGGCATGTCCAACACCGAGATCGCCGCCGCCCTGTACATCACAGTCGGCACCGCCAAGACCCACGTGGCCCGGCTGCTGGCCAAACTCGGCGCCAGGGACCGGGTCCAGCTCGTCGTCGCCGCCTACGAAGCCGGCCTGCTCGACACCTAAAACAGCCCGTCGCAAGAGCACGCTGGACGCGCTGGAAAACGCCCCGACCGAGCAGAGCTGCGCGCCGCGATCCCGCCCGAATCCGCCGGATTTGAGCTGGCGTGCCGTCAAGAGGCGTTCCCGTCGAGGATCGCCCGAGCCCGCTTCTTCACTCCGCTGTCTGGGTCGCGCCAGGCCATGGCCCCGATGGTCTCGACAGTCGCCTCTGGCCATGTATCACGCGGCCACTCGGCGAGCACGCGCAAGGCCATATACCGCGTCCGCGTGACGCGGGAATCGAGTGCGATTGCCACCGCGGGCCATCCGAGGCCGGGGAAATCCTTCAGTCTCTGCAGGATCAGCTCGAAGCAGTGATTCGCCGTGAAGTCGGCGCCGATGCCCAGATCGCGTGCCGGCCCGGTCGGCAGTGCGGTGAATGGAAGCAACGTCTCGGCAAGTTGGACGAGCGACGCCATTTCATCGTGGGAGGCGGCGTTTACGAGGGTCTGCCACAGGTAGCCGTCGTGCGGCTCACGTGCAATCCACGTCCGTGCGACCGGAATGGGGTCGAGGCCAAAGCGGCGAGCGATTGCGAGCCCTTTCCGAACCGCCCGGAGATCATTGCTGGCGAGCCCGGTTTGAACGGGACCTCGCCAGCGTGGCTCGGCCAGGATCTGCTCGGTCTGCCTTCGCAGCTGCTGTAGCGCGGCCGCAGACAGCAGTGGATTGTCGCCAGCCCACTCATGCAGGTAGCGGTCCAGCGTGTCTAGGTGGCCCGCTCGTTCGAGGGATGCAGCGGCGGTCGCCATGCGGGTCAGGTACGTCGCCAGGGCGGCCTCGCCGTCAGTGTAGTTGGTCATGTCTTTGGCCGGTCCGCCGCAGGCGAGTGCTTCCAGGAGCGCGCCGGCGTGGTCGAGGATCTCGTCCTCGGGTTCGGTGTCCAGGGCGGCCCGAAGGTCGCCAGCGGTCGCTGCGATGTAGGCGACCTCTTCCGTCATGACCTCGTTCTGGTAGCCCCCGTGCAAAAGCCAATAGCGAACCTCAGGCAGCGCGGAGTCCTTCAGCCGGTAGATGCACTGGATTCGGCCCCATCCGCTCACCTGCTGCGCCAGGTCATACAACGCAGCGTCAGCGTCTGGAAGCAGGTTCTTGAGGGCGACGACCGAGTACAGCGTGAGCTCTTCTACCAAACCGAGCTGACTGATCAGGGCCGCATCGTCCGGTCGGCCGGAAATGCCGAGCAGGCCGAGACCGGCCTTCGCCTGCTGGCGCGTCACTCCGTGCTCGCACAGCCACCGGCCGATGTCGGCGGCCCGCGTTCGAGAGACGCTGCCGCCCGTGCGGATGGCCTCAAGGAAGCGGTCCATCGCCTGCGGACCCTCAAATGCGGAGATCGCGTTCGCCGCGGCATGCACATCTTTTGTCGAGGGCAGCGTCTTGCGCGTCAGGCTGATGACCGCCGACGCCGCCGCTAGAGACTCGTTTCCGTCGCTGCGGCCACCTCGGACACTCATGATTCCGTCGAGCGAACCGCCGCCGAAGCGGAGCCTGGACGGGTCCCGTGGCGGCTCGTCAGGAAGGGGCTCACCACCGCCAGGCAGCGGTCCGCGGCCGGAAGGCGGGAGCAGGTCCTGAATATGGGCAAGGAGTGGGCGGCCGGGAATCGGCGCGACCCCGGAAAGCGACCAGACTGGTTCGGGCTTGTTCGGGTGAACCCAAGATGTCATTCGCAGCGACCTTGTCGGCGGACGCGGCCATCGTCAGCTCGGCGCACCCGAGCGGGGTGGTCAGTCTACGAGCCCAAGAGCGGTCCAGCACAGGGTCCGGAGCCGCGGCTAACACCTCCGCCCATGACAGGGGCATCATGCGGTGCGCTCGTAGTCGGCGATGGCTTCGGCTACCGAACGTCGGCCGATGGCGGCCAGGGCCGGGTTGCTTGCCCGGCAGGAATGCGCGGCGCCCAGGCCCAGGCCGAGGGCCCAGCCGCGTCCGCGTGCCCAGGTCGCATCGTCGGCTCTGGCCTCGGCCCGGAACAGGCTGCGGGTTTGGGCGGTCAGCCAGGCCCATGCGGGCAGCATGTCGATGGCGGGATCGCCGAGGCCCAGCGCCCCGAAGTCGATGACTGCGGTCAGCCGGCGGTGGCGGGCCAGCAGGTTGAGCGGGGAGAGGTCGGCGTGGATCCAGACTGGGTCGGCGTCCCATCCTGGGGCGGCCAGGGCCGTCTCCCATACGGCAGTCGCCAGGTCTGGGTCCACGGTGCCGTCCGCGCCGAGGTCGCGGATCTCGTGGCGGACGCGGTCCTCGAGCGTGCTGACCGGCCCGCCGCGGAACGACGGCGGTCCGCCGGTCGGGTCAATCCGCTGAAGCGCGGCGACGAACCGGCCCAGTTGGACGGCCGCAGCGGGCAGGTCGATGTCAGGCTCGTCGTCGGCGTTGCGGCCGTCGAGCCACTGGTACACGCCCCAGGGAAAAGGGAACCTCTCCCCCGGCGTGCCCCGGGCGAGCGGGACCGGTATGGCGAGCGGCAGGAGCGGGGCGAGCCGCGGCAGCCAGTCTTGTTCCTTGGCCAGGGTCGCGGCGACCCAAGGACGGCGGGGTAGGCGCACGGCCATGTCGTCACCAAGCCGGTAGATCTCGTTGTCGGTGCCGGCGGATGCGACGTGGGTGATGGGCAGGGCCGCCCACTGACGGAACTGCGTCGCGATCAGGCGGCTGACGAGCGGAACGTCAATATCAGCGTCGCCGAGATCCATGCGCATCGCCTCTTGTCAGCCGGGTTTCACGCGAGCGTCGGGGTTGCCGATGCGCCGGCGCGGATCGGCCAGGTCGTGGCGAGCTTGATGCGATGACTTCGCCGTGGTGGTTCCGTCTGGAGTGTGTGAATCCGACGACCGAGAGGACCGCCGAGATGACTATGCCACGCACCGATATCGACAGCCGGTACAGCGATCCGGATACCGTGGCCACCGACTGGAGCACGACGCGCCAGCGGCTCGAGTCTGCCGAACTGTTCTGGATCTGCACCGTGCGCGCCGATGGGCGGCCCCATGTGACCCCGCTCGTCGCGGTGTGGCTGGAGGGCATGCTGTATTTCTCCACCGGCGCGGAAGAGCAGAAAGGAGTGAACCTGCGCGGCAATGAGCACGTCATTCTCCTGACCGGCTGCAATAGCTGGGACGAGGGGCTGGACGTCGTGGTCGAAGGCGACGCCGCGCGGGTCACCGACGAGGTCCTGCTGCGGCGCCTGGCCGATGCGTGGACGGCCAAGTGGGATGGCCGGTGGCAGTTCGGCGTGGGCGACGAATGCTTCCTGCATGAAGGCGGAGGCGAAGCCCAGGTCTATGCCGTTACCCCGGCGAAGGTGCTGGCGTTCGCGAAGGGCAGCTTCAGCCATACGCGACACAAGTTCCCGGCCGGGTGATCAGCGGCAGCTGGGCTCAGCTGGCGGCCAGGGCGGCAAGTAGCGCCTTCATCCACGGTCCGAGATCGGCAGGCGTGCGGGCCGAGATGAGGTTGGCGTCGACGACCGTCGCCTCGTCCACCCAGTCGGTGCCGGCGTTCACCATGTCGTCGCGGATGGCGCCCACGCTCGTGGCGCGCCGGCCCTTAAGGATCTTGGCTGATATCGGCACCCAGCCGGCGTGGCAGATGAACGCGACCGGCTTGCCGTCCTCGTCGAACGCGCGCACCAGGTCCAGGACCGCCTGCGAGCGGCGCAGCTTGTCGGGCGCATACCCGCCGGGGATCACGAGCGCGTCGTAATCGGCCGCGCTGACCTCGTCGACGGTGGTGTCGACGTCGACCGGGCCGTGCCCCTTCTTCCCGGTCACCGGGTACTCGTCCAGCCCGGCTATGGTCACGGAGACGTGTTCCTCGCGCAGCCGGTAGAGCGGGTAGAGCAATTCCACGTCCTCGAAGTCATCGGCCGCGAGGAGGAGAACCTTCCGGTCCGCAAGTGCCATGTACCCGACCATACGCTCCGGGTTACGGCAGCAGGACGATCTTGCCGCGGGTGTGGCCCTGCTCCAGCTCGCGGTAGGCCTCACTGACCTCGGCCAGCGGGTAGGTCGCTTCGACCGGCACCTCGAGCTTGCCGTCGGCGATCAGGCCGCTCAGCTCGGCGAGCGTTGCCGCGCTCGCGCCGGCTGCGTTGCCCTCGGCTTTCACGCCGTGCTCCTGCACGGCCGTGAAGTTGGCGATCGTGTCGATGCGCGAGGGCGTGACGCCAAGCGCGAGCGCCAGGTCGACGTAGTCGGCTCCTTGGGTGTCGATGAACGCATCCACATGGTCGGCGGCCCGCCGGACGCGGTCCGCCACACCGTCGCCGTAGGTCACCGGGATCACGCCGTGGTCACGTAGCCACTCATGATTGGGCTCGCTGGCCAGGCCGACGACGGTCGCTCCCTGCAGCCGAGCGAGCTGGACCGCGATCGATCCCACTCCCCCGGCCGCGCCGGATACGACGAGGATGTCGCCGGGCTGCAGCGCGACCGCACGGACGGCCGCGTACGCCGTGAAGCCGGCGACCGGCAGGGCTCCCGCGACTTCCCACGGCACGCCGGCCGGCTTCGGGGTCCAGTTCTCGGCCTCCACCAGGGCGTATTCCGCATGGCTAGCGCGATTATCGGTCCAGCCGATGACCTCCTCGGCAACGGCGACGCCGGTTGTCTGCGGCCCGAACTCAGCCACGGTCCCGGCCAGGTCGCTGCCCTCGCCAGACGGGAATGTTGCCGGGAAGCGGGCGCTCAACGCGCCGCTGCGTATCTTTCCCTCACCCGGGTTGATTCCGGCGGCCCGCACTCGCACGAGCAACTGACCCGGACCCGGGACCGGGCGCGGCACGTCCACCACATTCAGGACGTCGACGCCGCCGTACTCGTCAAACCGCACTGCCTTCATCCGATGCCTCCGTTCTGCCCCAGCCCGCGCAGCCAGAGCGACTTCCGGCTGACATTTCCGCCACGACCGACATGCAAGAGTCGGAGACCGTGGCGGCTTTACCTGATCGGCTCGCCGCCGGCCGGGCGGAGCGCTGGCGGCGTGCGGCCCTGCTGACGTGCCTGGTCGTGCTGGCCGCGCCGGTCGTGACGGCCATCATGGTACTTACCCACGAGGCCGGTCATACCGTCGTGGCCCGGCTGCTGGGCGACGGCCGCGCGACCTTCCGCATCTACGGCCATGACTGCATCGGCTGCAACCTGGACGATTCGCAGCGCCTGAGTCCCTGGGGAAAACGTGGCCGTCAGCCTCGGCGGGCTCTGGGACACCATGCTCCTGACGGTGCTCGGGGTTATCGCCCTGGCCTGGCGCCGCCGCCCGCGCTGGCTGCCCAGGTGGCTGCAGCTCGAAGTCATCGTCATCTGCTTCGTCGGCGATTTCATCTGGCAGTTCGTCCAGGCCGCCGAGGTCCCGGTCCCGGTTCGGGAGCCGGTGGGCTGGGGCCTCGGATATACGGGCCTGACCGCCGCCACGTCCTTCGCGTCGCAGGCGTCCGGCTGGAGCCACGGTGGGGTCGCCGCAGTGGGGATCGCCTTCGGCTGCGTGTACAGCCTGGCCCTGGTGCTGGTCCTCAGGCGGGCGTGGCGGCGAAGCGCAGCGGAAGCCAGTCCCGCGGCCGGCTAGCCCAGTGCGGCCGAGCAGGCCTCGGAGATCGCGGCACGCAGCTTGGTGCCCGCTGCCCGGTCGGTCCGGACCTCGACCAGCCTGAGGCCGGACCGGGCGAGAACCTCGGCTACCTCGCCGGCTCGCTCCATGCGGAAATACGGCAGTCCGGCGGCGGCGGCGAGATGCTCGAAGCCGGTGCCGTGCGGCGTGCCGAAGACACGCTCGAACGGGCCAGGAAACGCCGCCTGCTCCAGGGCGGAGAAGATCCCGCCGCCGTCGTTGTTCACGACGATCACGCACAGGTCGGGCCGCGGCTCCTGCGGGCCAAGCATCAGCCCCGGCGCGTCGTGCAGCAGCGCGAGGTCACCGAGCAGCGCGACGGCGGGACCGCCGCCGGCCGCCTGATGGGCCAGCGCCGCGCCGATCGCCGATGAGACCAGCCCGTCGATCCCGCTCGCTCCCCTGCTGGCCAGCACCCGGATATCTGATCGCGGCGCCATGTGCCGGTCGAGGTCCCTGGCCGGCATGCTCGATGCCACCCAGAGCAGCGCTCCCGGCGGCATCCGGGCCCCGACCGACTGCGCCAGCAGCGGCTCGCTGAGCATCCCGTCGGCAGCCAGCACCTCGTCGGCCGCCGCCCGTGCGGCCGCGTCGGCGGCCAGCCAGGACGCGAGCCACTCGGACGGGGCTGCGGAGGCTGTCGCGCCCGATGTCTGGCCGACCGATGTCTGGCCGACCGATGTCTGGCCGACCGATGTCTGGCCGACCGATGTCTGGCCCTCCGACCGTAGCCGCCCGGGAGCGCCGCGCAGCACCACCCGGCCAGCTACCTGGCTGGCGGTGCGGGCCGGGTCGGACCAGCGGCCGGGCCCCTGGCTGAGCACGACGTGCCGGTCGCCAGGTCCGCGTGCGCGCATCAGCGCGAGTTGCCCGCGGGTGAGCCCGGCCCGCCCGGACGAGACGATCAGGTCCGGCCTGTGCGAGTGCAGGAACTCGGCCGAGTCGAGCAGGTACTGGTAGGAACTCAGCGCGGTCGCCCCGCGGCGCGCTCCCGACGACGGCTCGGCCAGCAGCGGCCAGCCGGCTGCCTCGGCCATCCCCGCCACCGACTCCGGGTCGGCGGTCCCATCGCCGCAGAGGACCACGCCGCGCTCGGTCCAGTCCACCGTGACGGCCGGCAGGAGGTCAGGCCCGGCGGCAGCCGCGCGCGTCCACGGCGCGCCACCTGGCCGCCCGCTGAGCGGCTCGTGCCAGCCCGCCTGGTCAGCCCGAGTTGCGGCCGCCGGGTCGGCCGCTGTCACCATGTCGGCTGATTCGGGCACTAGCGGATCCCGGAACGACAGGTTGAGGTGGACCGGGCCGGGGAAGACGACCCCGTTCCCCGCCGAAAGCGCCCAGGCCTTTGACGCCAGCGCCCGCCAGTAGCCGACCTGTCCCGGCCGGTCCTCGGCCACGCCCGTCTCGCAGAACCAGCGCACGGCGCCGCCGTAGAGCTTGATCTGGTCGATCGTCTGGTTGGCGCCGGTGCCGCGGAGCTCAGGCGGCCGATCCGCAGTGAGCACGATCAGCGGAACGCCGGCCTCGTCGGCCTCGATGACCGCGGCGTGGAAGTGTGCGGCGGCGGTCCCTGACGTACAGGCAACCGCCACCGGGCGACCGCCGGCCTTGGCCAGGCCGAGCGCGAGGAAGCTCGCCGACCGCTCGTCGATCCGCACGTGCAGCCGCAGCCGGCCGGCTGAGGACGCGGCGTACAGGGCCATCGCGAGGGGCGCGCTGCGCGAACCGGGCGCGATCACCGCCTCGGCGAGTCCGCAACGGACGAGCTCATCGACCAGGACCGTGGCAAGCGCCGTGGACGGGTTCACGGCCCGAGGAATTCCGCGGCGGCGAGCAGGCGGACCCGCCAGCCGGCCGGGTCGACTTCGAACTTGCCGAGCGCCGCGGGTTCCACGACGGCGGGCCTGACCGGCAGCACGCCGTCGGCTTCGGCCAGCGGCTGGACGGTTACATCACCCGACAGCAGGCTCATCGTCGCCAGGCCGCAGGCGTACGGCAACTCGGGCAGTGCCGCCGCGAGAGCCACTCCCGCGGCCAGGCCGACCGACGTCTCGACTGCGCTCGAGACGACCGTCGGCAGGCCGCACGCCCGTGCGATCTCAAGCGCGGCGGCAACGCCGCCGAGCGGCTGCGCCTTGAGCACTACGATGTCGGCTGCCCCGGCTGCCCGGACCGCGAGCGGGTCCTCGGCTCGCCGGATGGACTCGTCGGCGGCCAGAGGCACGTCGACGAGGCGGCGCAGTGCGGCCATCTCCTCAAGCGTCAGGCAGGGCTGCTCGGCATATTCGAGCTCGAACGGCGCGAGCGCGGTGAGTACCCGCGCGGCCTGATCCAGGCTCCAGCCGCCGTTGGCGTCTACCCGGACCTTGCCGCCCGGGCCGATCGCATCGCGTACTGCCTCGACCCTGGCAATGTCGTCGGCATCGGACTGGCCCGGCTCCGCAACCTTGACCTTGGCCGTCCGGCAGCCAGACGTCGCGACGATGGCGTGTGCATGCTCGGCGCCGACGGCCGGAACCGTCACGTTGACCGGCACGCTGCCGCGAAGGGGCGCGGGCCAGCCGTACGCGGCAGACTCCAGCGCGCACGCCAGCCAGCGGGCGCACTCGCGCGGCCCGTAGTCGGGGAACGGCGAGAACTCCCCCCAGCCTGCCGGGCCCTGCAGGAGCGCGCCCTCGCGGAGCGTGGTCCCCCTGAACCGGGTCGGCATCGGGATCGCGAACGCCCGCAGCGTCGGCAGCAGCTCCGGCACCAGCGCCGGCAGCGCGGCCGCGGCATCTCGCGCTTGCCCGCGGGCGGAGTCGACCACGCGTTACCTCCCGCCCGACGGCCTGATCTGCCCGATTAACCTTACGACCGTGACTTCCCGGCCCCTGCATGCGGTGCAGCTGCCGCCCTCGGAAGGGGCCAGGATGCTGGCCCTGCTGGCGGCCGCCCTGGACGGCTCGGGGCCCGCGA
The DNA here is from genome assembly GCA_030041135.1 of Streptosporangiaceae bacterium. Taxonomy (GTDB): domain Bacteria; phylum Actinomycetota; class Actinomycetes; order Streptosporangiales; family Streptosporangiaceae; genus JAJYUU01. The sequence continues at coordinate 22,426 of JASHOL010000031.1, forward strand.
TCCTGCCGCTGGACCCTGACCTGCCCGCGTCGGCCCTGACCAGAGCGCTCGAGGCGTTCGCACCGTCCGCGCTCATAACCCGGGAGGGAACGGGCTCGGTCCGGCTGCCGGCACCCCGCCCGGCCGAGGTCGGAGTTGCCGACACCACGGCAGTGGTGATCGCCACCTCCGGTTCCACCGGCGTGCCCAAGGCGGTTGAGCTGAGCGCGAGCGCGCTCACCGCATCGGCGACCGCCTCGTTGCGCCGGGTCGGGGCCGGTGCCGGCGAGCGCTGGCTGTGCTGCCTGCCGACCTTCCACATCGCGGGCATCGGAGTGCTGGTCAGGTCCCTGCTCGCGGGCGCCGAGCCCGTCATCACGGCCGGCGTCGATGCGGAGATCCTCGCCGCGAGCGGATGCCGGCACGTGTCGGTCGTACCCACCCAGCTGCGCCGCCTGCTCGACGCCTCCGCCGATCCGGACGGGCTCGGGACCGTACTGGTGGGCGGCGCGGCCGCGTCCGGCGACCTGCTGGCCGAGGCCCGCGGCGCCGGCTGGCCCGTCGTCACCACTTACGGCATGAGCGAGACCTGCGGCGGTTGCGTGTACGACGGCGTCCCGCTCGACGGCGCCGGCGTGGGTTTCGATGCGGGCGGGCGGATCGAGATCTCCGGTCCCATGCTGTTCTCTGGGTACCGGCTGCGACCCGAGCTGACAGCCGCCGCGCTGGACCGCGGGCGGTTCCTGACCGCCGATCTCGGTTACCTGGATGACGGCGGGCGGCTAGTCGTCCGCGGCCGGGCCGATGATGTCATCAACACCGGCGGCGAGAAGGTGGTGCCGGGGGAGGTCGAGGCGGTGCTCGGAACCAGCCCCGGCGTCGCCGACGTTGTAGTGGTTGGGGTGCCCGACGCGGAGTGGGGTGAGCTGGTCACGGCCTTTGTCGTGGCGGCGGATCCGGCCGAACCGCCGGATCTTGACCGGCTGAAGGCAAATGTCCGGCAGGCCCTTTCTGCGCGTGCAGCACCGAAGAAGGTGTTCGTTGTGCCAGTATTTCCGCTACTGCCCTCGGGAAAGCCCGACCGGGCGGCTCTGCGCGACTTGGCCGTGGGGAAACGGGAGGCCAGCGGCTGAATGCCAGGCGTGCCGCAAGAGGGCGCGCAGTTACTACGCGGGAACAAATAGCCGCCCTGTGCGTTACAAGATAGTGCCCCAGGAACCTGCTGCCAAGTCCCCGAGGGGTCCCCGCCGACCACGACGTGCCTGGCCAGGGCGCGGCAACCGGCGCATGTCCGTTATGCGCCCACGAAGTGAGGTGTCTCATGCCGAGGACAGCGACTGCGGTGTCGCACGCCCGCGAGGATGAGGAAACCACGACGAGCCACGTGGACGAGCTTATTCAGCGCGGACGCAGCCAGGGATATCTCTCCCTGCCCGAGCTTCGCGAGGCCTTCGACCAGGCCCGGGTATCACCGACGGAGGCCAAGTCGATCATCCGCGAGCTGACCGAGGCGGGCGTTCAGCTTGGTAACGAGCCGTCGGACGCGGTCGAGTCCGCCGAGTCCGCCGGTTCGCCGTCTGAGGTTGCCCGCGAGGACGAGGAGATCGCCGCGCGGAACGCGGTCACCGGGCCCGACGACGCGCCGGGCCAGCCGGAGACCGACCTGGACGACCAGACGTCCGTCATGGGTGACTCGGTCCACACGTACCTGAAGTCGATCGGGCGCCGGAACCTGCTCACCGCCGAGGAGGAGGTCGATCTCGCGAAGCGGATCGAGGCCGGCCTGTTCGCCGAGTACAAGCTGGAGACCGAGCCCAAGCTCTCCGCGCAGCACCGCGCCGACCTTGAGGCGGTCGCGGAGGACGGGCGGCGGGCCAAGGCGCACATGCTGGAGGCCAATCTGCGGCTCGTGGTCTCGGTGGCCAAGAAGTACAGCGATCGCGGCCTCTCGCTGCTCGACGTCGTGCAGGAGGGCAACCTGGGCCTGATCCGGGCGGTCGAGAAGTTCGACTACACCAAGGGCTACAAGTTCTCTACCTATGCCATGTGGTGGATCCGGCAGGCCATCCAGCGCGGTTTCGCCGACTCGGCCCGGACCATCCGGCTGCCGGTGCACG
>JASHOL010000335.1 GCA_030041135.1 Streptosporangiaceae bacterium
CCGCAGCCGGTCCAGGGCCGTGTACAGGGTCCCGGCCAGCAGCCGGACCCGGCCGCCGGAGATCCCGGCGACGTCGCCGATGATCCCGTAGCCGTGCTGGCTGCCCGCGGCCAGCGCGGTCAGGATCAGGTAGGTCGCCTCCTGCATCGCGCGTGCGCCCATAAGAGTTTTATATATCGTTGAACTAGTCGTCACAACCCAGATCCGGGCAGCGGTTACATAGGCAACCGCGAGCCGGGCAGTCGGCCGGACCGCGCAGTTGCACCGGGCCGCCCCAGCCTGGTCGCGGTCGAACTGCGGCAACGGCACGAGGATTACTGCAGGAACTCGCGGACCTCGCGCCAGACGCCGACCCGGGCCGCAGCGTCGGCTGCGGGTATTCCGGTTTGCTGGAATTCCACGCCGCCGTACCGGCGGGCGCGGGACGTCGGCCGGTGCGGCGGCCCGGCGATCGGGTGCCCTGCGTGCTCGTACACGATGTGCCGGGCCGGGTACCTCAGCCGGGAGACCGCTATCTCGTGGTAGGCCGCGCCGTATCCCCCGTCGTCCCCAGCCGATAGCAGCAGCACAGGCCCGCTGATCCGGTCGACGGGAATCATGGCGGGCCCGGCCTCTGGGGGGTCGCCCAGGTCGGGAAATGCCCAGCCGATGCTGACCGGGTCGCCAGCGGCGAGGGCCGCCCTCAGCCTTGGCGTCACGACGTTGCGCAGGTACGGCAGGTCCTGGCCCTGATAGGTCCAGCTGGCCACGGGCGTCTGCAGGATTTCCAGCAGCGAGCCGCTCATTATGTCCTGGCTGATGCCCTGGGTGTGCACGGCGCTGCCGACGACGCTGATCACCGATCGGACCGCGTCGGGGTAGGTGGCTCCGGTCAGCAGTGCCGCCTCGCTGCCCTTCGACACGCCCATTACGGCGATGCCGCCCGGCGCGACCTTCTGGTGCGTTTGCAGGTAGTCCAGCGCCAAACCGAAGTACTCGAGCGGAATGCTGCGCAGCGTGGCTGGCAGGCCGGGCATGCCGAAATAAGCCAGCGCGAGGACCGCGAAACCATGCGCGGCCAGCAGCGCGGCGTCGTCCACGTGCATCCCGCCCTCCGCGCCGCCCAGCTGCATCACCCCGCGCCACGGGCCGTCACCGGCCGGGTGGAACAGCACGCCGACCAGGCCCAGGTCAGCGAGCTCGGTCCGCACCAGGCCATCGGGCACCAGGGCGCGCCACACCTGCGCGCTGACGCTGGCGCCGTCCGCCTCGGCGGTCAGCCGCAGCGGCACCGGGGCGAGCCGGTCCCTGAGGTCTCCGCTGTCGGGTGTCCCAGCCGGCCGCATCGACCAGACCAGGCCCATCGGGTCAGCGAACCGATAGAACCCGGCGACCGGCGGGTCGCGGCGCAGGTCCACGACGCCGCCGCGATCCGCGGTGAACGAAGCCTGGGACACCCAGGCCTGGCCAACCGCGTCTGTGGAGTGTGCGTGCAGCGTCACACGGCCCGCGGGTGGGAGCTCACTGACTCGGATGCTCAGCTCGGTGTCGAGCGCCGGGTGTTCCGGCGTGATGTCCAGACGCATGCTGAAACGCTAAGTCGGCATAACTGACCGCGCTGTGTCGGCTTCTCGGTATCTTCCTGCCATGCCACCCAGGCTTGTCGGATCCGGCCGCATCAAGGGCATGGCCCAGCTGCATCAGGCGCTTCCGCTCATCGAGCGGCAGCACGCGCTCATCGAGGAACTGCGCGCCCGCGCCCCCCGCTACGTCGCCGCCAGCGTGCTGGCCGAGCGCACCGGCACCACGGTGCGCACGGTCGAGCGCGACGTCGCGCGCCTGGTCGCTGCCGGCGTTCCCGTCCAGGTGAAACGCGGTCCCGGTGGCGGCTACCGGCTCGACGTCAGACCGGCACTGCCGCCGATCACCCTGACCCCAGGCGAGGCGGCGGCGCTCATCGCATCGCTGGTCGCCGTCGGCCCGTACATATCGGCGACCGCCCGCACCGCCCTGGACAAGCTGCTGTCCGCGCTCGTCCCCGCGCGCTAGCCGTCAGCAATCAGCGCCCGCCCCAGCCCCGCCGCCGTAGTCGGTCCGTTAAAGATTGTCTGTAAATAGATCATCTGCTATAGTTCTGTCTGCAGTCGCGCCCACCCCCGTTTCTCGCAGTCAGGAGAGCCTGCCTTGACCAGAGTCAATCGTCGCGGCCTCGCACTTGCGGTCCTGTGCGCTGCGACCTTGATGATCATTCTTGACGGCACGATCGTGACCGTGGCCCTGCCGTCCATCGAGCGGGGCCTCGGCTTCTCCCCCGCCGGCCTGACCTGGGTGCTGAACGCCTACCTCATCGCGTTCGGCGGCCTGCTGTTGCTGGCCGGCAAGGCAGGAGACCGGTTCGGCCGCAAGCGCCTGTTCCTGGCCGGGCTGACGGTGTTCGCGGCTGCTTCTTTGGCCTGCGGCCTGGCGCCCGATCCGCAGACGCTGGTCGCGGCGCGGTTCGGACAGGGCATTGGCGGCGCGATGGTCGCCGCGGTCAGCCTGGGCATGATCGTCGCGCTGTATGACGAGCCGCGCGAGCGCGCTCGGGCGATCGCCGCGTACAGCTTTGTCGGGGCCGGCGGCGCCTCCATCGGGCTCGTCCTCGGCGGCGTCATAACCCAGAACCTCGGCTGGCACTGGATCTTCTTTGTCAACCTGCCGATCGCCGCTGTCAGCGGCGCCGTCGCCGCGCGGCTGCTGGCACCCGATCACGGCATGGGAACGCGCGACCGGATCGACGCCGGCGGTGCCGGGCTGGCCACCGCGGGCCTGATGCTGGCCGTCGTCGCGATCGTCGGCACCACGGCGCATGGGTGGGGCTCGATCCGCACTCTCGGGATCGGCGGCCTTGCCGTCGTGCTGCTTGCCGCCTTCGTCTGGCGGCAGGCTCGGGCGGCCGCTCCGCTGCTGCCGCTGCGAGTCCTGGCGGTCCGCGATGTCAGCGGCGCGAACACCGCCCAGTTGCTGGTGATCGCGGCCGCGTTCGGATTCCAGGTCTTGATCACCCTGTACATGCAGAGAGTTCTCGGGTACAGCCCCGAGGCGTCCGGCCTCGGCCTGATCCCCACGGCAGCGGTGATCGGAACGGTATCGCTAGGTCTGTTCGCGCGGCTCAGCAGCCGGTTCGGCGCGCGGGCGACGCTGCTGACCGGGCTTGCCCTGATCACGGCCGCGCTCGTCCTGCTCACCCGGATCCCCGTACAGGGCAGCTATCCGGTGCACCTTCTGCCGGCGATGCTCCTGTTCGGCGCCGGCGGCGGCCTCACGCTGCCAGCGCTGGCCACCCTCGGCATGTCGGCCGCGACCGACGCGGACGCCGGAATCACCTCGGGCCTGTTCAACACGTCGCAGCAGGTCGGCGCGGCTGTCGGGGTCGCGCTGCTCTCAACGCTGGCCGCCAGCAGGACCAGCAGGCTGTTCGCCATCCATCAGAGCGCAGCGGACGCTCTGACCGGCGGCTACCGCATGGCGTTCGTCGCCGGCGCGATCATGTCAGGGGCCGCGCTCCTCCTGGCGGCCACGGTCCTGCGAAGCCCCCGTTCGGGCCGGGCCGGACCCAGCCAGACCGCCGGCCCCGAGGCCGGTGCCCGGCGCGGCGCGGCCGATATCGGTCTGGCCATCAGAACCGGCAAGGCGAAGAATAACGACGAGTCTTAGCTGATCGAAGGATGGGCATGACCGAGCCGACGCAGAGGGGCCCGCATCTCCTGCCGCATGAGCGTTGGCTCGCGAGCAAGGCCTTCCGCCGCCGGGAGGCGCCGGCCGGCTCGGCGAGGTGGCGGCTGTGGCAGAACTACGGGCCGAAGGGCGTAGCGCTCATGATGGCGATGATCGCCGACACGGTTGCGGCCTGGCTTCTCGGCCTGCTGGCCTTCGTCCTGCTTGGCGTGTCCGATGGCGCGGGGGCGCTGGGTGATACCGGTTACGTGATAGGGCTTATCGCCATAGCAGCTACGCTTCTCGGGTTTTTCCGGATGGTACAGGCCACCTCGGCCGGCCGGAAGTTCCGGAACGGCCGAGCGTTCATCCGACCGTCCGGGAGCAGATGGTCGAGCCAGGGGCCGTTCCCGCTCTGAAGAACTTCCCTGCGCCAGCACGGTCCGCGCTGCCGCGCCGAGGTGGCACGCGTCAGCGGGGAGACCGGGCAGCTCTAGGGCCGCTCAATACCGTCGATGATGACGTCGACGACCTGCCTGGCGAACCTGTCGGTCAGCGGCCGGTGGCCGTTCAGGAGCCGGTGGTAACCGGCGCCGAACAACAGGTCGAGCACGACATCCTGGTCGGTGGTCGCGGCAATCTCGCCTCGCTCGACGGCCCGGTCCAGCAACACCTTGTGCTGGTCGCGCAGCCTCTCGACCACTCGCTCGCGCCAGGCCGCGGCCAGCTCCGGATCTTGCTGGGCCTCGGCGATCAGGCCGGCCACCACGGGCCCCGCGCTCGTTCGCGTCACCGACCTGATCCAGGCCCGCAGGGCCCCGAGCAGGTCGCCGCGCAGCGTGCCCGTGTCGGGCGAGGGCTGCTGGCCCTGGAATTCGGCTAGGAACGCGTCCAGCGCCAGCGCGCCGCGCGACGGCCAGCGCCGGTAGATCGTGGTCTTGGCGACCCCGGCCCTGGCCGCGACTTCCTCGATGGACATGCCCGCGAGGCCGCGCTCGGCGAGGAGCTGGATCGCCGCGGCCAGGATCGCCTGGTCGGCCTCCTGGCTGCGCGGCCTGCCCCGGCGCCCAGCCGCCTGGCCACCGTCGGACGCACCCTCGAGTGCGGCCTGCCCGCCGGCCGGAACACGAGCCGGATCTCCGGCCGGAACACGAGCCGGACCTCCGGCCGGAACACGAGCCGCACCGTCGGCCGGAACACGAGAGTTCTCCATAGCGTTGCAGCGTACATCAGGTATACGCGACGGATCGTATCGTAAGTAAATGTGGCCGAACTCACGTCCTCGCGCATTGACGAGGCCAGGGCCGAAGTTCGATAATATAGATACGCAGCGTAGCGTATTTATTTTGCTAGGAGCTGATCTCCCCCGTGCCCTGGCGCACGTCACTAACCAGAAGCCCCGGCCGCACCGATGCCGCGCGGCAGCATCAGGGCCTGCGGCTCGCGCTCATCCTGGTCGCGGCGTTCATGGTGGTGCTCGACTTCAGCATCGTAAATGTCGCGCTCCCGTCCATCGAGCGTGAGCTGCACATAACCGCGGCAACGGCGCAGTGGGTGATTACCGGGTACGCGATCGCGTTCGCGGGGCTGCTCATCCTCGGCGGCCGGGCCGCGGACCTCTTCGGCCGCCGGCGGATGTTCATCATCGGGCTCATCGCGTTCACGGTCGCGTCGCTCTCCGGCGGGCTCGCGCACGATCCGATCCTGCTCATCTCATCGCGGGTGGTGCAGGGCGCGGGCGCCGCTATCATCGCGCCAGCGGCTCTGTCCCTGATCACCACCAGCTTCGCCGACGGACAGCAGCGCACCCGCGCGCTCGGCATGTACGGGGCCACCGCGTCCATCGGATTCGTCGCCGGGCAGGTCCTGGGCGGGGTGCTCGTCCAGTTCACTAGCTGGCGGGCCGTGTTCCTGGTGAACGTCCCGATCGGATTGCTTGCCGCCTTCGCGGCGCCGCGCCTGCTGGCTGACTCGCGCGCGGCCACCGCCGGGCGAAGGCTAGATGCTCGCGGGGCGCTCCTGATCACGATCTCGATGGCCGCGCTCGTCTTCGCGGTGTCGCAGGCAGACGCCTCGGGCTGGCTGTCTCCGTCCATCCTCGCCGCGCTGGCGATCTTCGCTGGTGGCGTGGCGGCATTCGTGGCCGCCGAACGCCGGCACGACGACCCGCTGCTCCCGGCCGCGCTGATCCGCAGGCCCGCGCTGCGCACGGCCGGCACCATCAACTTGCTGCTCGGCCTGTGGAACGGCGGGGAGATGCTGGTGCTCTCCCTCTACTTCCAGCAGGTGCTCAGGGACTCTCCGCTCGCTACTGGCCTCGCGATCGCGCCGCAGGGGGTCATCGGCTTCACCGCCGGCGCAACCGGGGCCAGGCTAGCGAAACGGATCGGCATACGCCGGGTGCTGATACTGACTGGTGCCATCGCCGCCGCCGGCTTCGTGGCACTGACCCAGCTGCCATCAACCGGCCACTACAGCCCGGTCCTCGCTACGGTGATGCTGGTCGGATTCGGGACGGCCGGAACCGCCTTCGGCACGATGGTCATCGCCACCGCCGGAGTACCCAGCGAAGAGCAAGGCGTGGTCGGCGGGGTCATCAACACCAGCCGCCAGGTCGGCGCGGCCATGGGAGCCGCCACGCTGCCCGCGATCGCGGCCGCAGTCGGCCACGACCCGATAGCCGCAACCGCTTCCGGCACCAGGGCCGCCATGCTGGCCGGCGCCATGGCCGCCGGGCTCGCGGCGCTGATCGCCTGGCGCTCAGGTCGCACGCGCCGATCCGCGCAGCCGACGGTCACCCGAGCGCCCCTCCCGACCGCAGTCGCGGCATCACCCCAGCTTGTCGCTCCGCGCGGGAACGAAGTCAGCTCCAGCAGGGCGGGCCACGAAGCGCATCACGCCCGTGCCTACAGTTCTCACCGTCCTCCGGGTCTCCGGGATCGTGTCAGGTACCTGGCAGCGCCGAGCCCGGTTGGTAGCCTGACCGCACCGGCATGGCGGGCCCACACCTGGCGCGGCGCCGAGCGGAAACGGAAGGGCGTGGCACCGGGTTATGGACGAGCTAGGTAGCGGATCGGGCGCCCAGGCGGCACCCAGGCCGGGGCCGCTGGCCGGGCTGCTGGTCGCCGACTTCTCCAGGGTGCTTGCCGGGCCGTACTGCACGATGATTCTCGGTGACCTCGGCGCGGAGGTCGTCAAGGTCGAAGGCCCTGGCGGCGACGACACCCGGCACTGGATGCCGCCGGTCAGGGCCGGGGTGTCCACCTACTACCTGTCCGTCAACCGGAACAAGCGCTCCATCCAGCTCAACCTCAAGGATGACGCCGACCGCGCCGCGGCGGCCGAGTTGGCCCGGCGCGCCGACATCCTGGTGGAGAACTTCAAGCCAGGCGGCCTGCGCCAGTTCGGGCTTGACTACGAGAGCGTCCGCGCGGCGAATCCCGCGATCATCTACGCCTCCATCACCGGCTTCGGCTCAGGCGGCGGCGCGCACCTGCCCGGCTACGACCTGATTGTCGAGGCCATGTCCGGGCTCATGAGCCTGCAGGGGGATGCCGATGGCCCGCCGTACCGGGCCGGGGTGGCGATCTTCGACGTGATGTCCGGCCTGCAGACCACGATCGGCGTGCTGGCCGCGCTTGACCACCGTCACCGCACCGGCGCGGGCCAGCTGGTCGAGGTGAACCTGCTGTCCGCCGCGCTGGCCGGGATGGTCAACCAGACCGGTGCCTTCGCCTCGGCCGGGGTCGTGCCGCATCGCATGGGGAACGCGCACCCGAGCCTGTTCCCTTACGAGCCGCTGCCGACGGCCGACGGCGACCTGGTGATCGCCGCCGGGAACGACACTCAGTTCCGCAATCTGTGCACCGTACTCGGCGCCGCCGAACTCGCGGCCGACGAGCGGTTCGCGGCGAACTCAGGTCGCACCGCCAACCGCGCTGAGCTCCGGCCGCTGCTGATCGAGCGACTCAGCCACCGGCCCGCAACCGAGTGGTTCGATGAGCTGATCGCGGCCGGCGTGCCGTGCGGTCCGATCAATAGCGTGGCTGCCGGCGTCGAGTTCGCCGAGAAAATCGGGCTTGACCCGGTCGTGGCCGCCGGGCCGGGCGATGACGCCGTTCCCGGCATACGCAATCCGCTGCGGTTCTCGGCCACCGCCCCGCGCTACGACCTGCCGCCGCCTGCCGCCGGCGAGCACAGTGACCAGATCCGCGCATGGCTGGTTGCCGATCCGTCGACTCCCATCCCCGGCAGCTCGGCCGCCGAGGCCAACGGATCCCGGTCGCCAGCCGACACCCGGAGCCCGGACCTGGCCGACGGCTAATCCCGCGGGCACCGGCCGGGCGTTGAACGAGTGTGGGTACCCAAGGGCTGGACTTCGAGGAGTTCTATCACCGGTCCAGGGACGACTGCTTCCGTGCCGTCTTGGTCAGCGTCGGCGATCAGGACGCGGCTCAGGAGCTTGTGGCTGAGGCCTTTGCCAGGGCGTGCGCATCGTGGCGCACCGTCAGCGGGCATCCGGCCCCGGCCGCTTGGGTGGTTCGTACGGCGCTGAACACCAACGTCTCCCGGTGGCGGCGGCGCCGCCGGGAGATGCTGGTGGCCGACCCGGGAGCGATGGCCGACCGGCCGGCCGCCGACGGAACCGCCGACAGCATCTTTGATCCGCGGATCAAGACGGCCCTGATGCGGCTGCCCGCCAGGCAACGGCAAGTGGTCGCGCTACGGCTCCTGCTTGACCTGGACACCAAGCAAACGGCCGACGCGCTCGGCATCACGCCGAACACGGTTATGGCGCACATGGCGCAGGCCCTCGCCGCGCTGCGCAATGACCTCATGCCAGAACGACAGCAGGAGAACCCATCATGAACGACGAGGAACTGGCCGCGGCGGTGAAGGAGTCCGTCCGCGGCGCGCACATGGCCATCCCGGCCGAGCAGATCGTGCGCCGGAGCCGCACGATCCGTGCCTGGCGCCGGGCTCCCGCCCTGGCCGGCGGGCTTACCGCCACGGCGGCGGTCACCGCGACGGCCGCCCTGGTCGCGACCAGCGGTCCTGGGGCGGTAGCGGCGCAGCACCCGACGGCCGGCCACGCCCGGACGGTCGTCACCGCGGCCTGGACGGTCAGCGAGGATGCCGACGGGACCGTGACCATCTCCCTGCGGCAGTACGCCGACCCGGCCGGGCTGCAGCGAACGCTCAGGGCAGACGGCATCAACGCGATCGTCCGCCCTGTCCGGTCGGTGGTGGAGACGTTCGAGCGTCCTGCGGGTATGCCGTCCAGCAAGCCGGGTCTGAGCATGCGGCGTCCGGCCTGCACGTTCGCCTCTGCCAACGACGCGCCGCTGGCTGTGCAGCACAGTGTCGTGACCGTGCCGCGCCAAGGCGACCTCCCGGTGGCCTACGTCATCCACCCGAGCGCGATGCCGGCTGGGTCGGCGCTGTTCCTGACGTTCCTGGCCGGCATGCCTGCGTCGCTTAAAAACGACAATACGGGCATCATGGCCTTGCCGCCGGTGGTGCTGAACAACGACACGGTGCCCGCGTGCGTGCCGGTCAACAAGGGT
>JASHOL010000336.1 GCA_030041135.1 Streptosporangiaceae bacterium
AAGCGAGGGCGGGAATGACGATGAGCTCGTGCTTGGCGGTGGCGTATACGGCGGTGGAAAGGGCGCCAGCGCCGACGCCGGCAGCGCCGCCGACGAGAGCGAGTAGGACGGCCTCGGACAGGAACTGGATCCGTCGAATGCGCCCCTGTGCGTCGGCCTGGGCCACCAGGACGGCCGAGGGCTGGGATACGTCTACCTCGCTGGGGTCCTGCGGGTTAGCTGTCGCGCCGAGGAGGTTGTAAACCGCGCTGACCTGGCTCGTCTGAGCGCGAACGTAGATGGTCGAGGGATTCCCGTCGAAGCCCAGGTAACTCTCGGCGGCGGGGAACCCAACCAGGACCGAGGAGTCGATCTCGGGGGCGAGCACGGCCGGGTTCAGGATGCCGGCCACGTAGCACCACATGTTCCCGGCCCAGATCCGCTCGCTGGCGAATACTCGGTCGATCCCGAGGCGCTCCGCGGCGGCCGCCCCGAGCACGCATACGGGCTCATGGGCGGTCGCCGGGATAAGCGGGCTGCTGTAGACGTCGCCTTCGATCGTTCCGATCTCTTGTACCTCGGTCACTCCGCCGATACTGCCGATCATGACTGGGGCAGCTTTGGGCAGCCGAGCATCTCTATCCGGCGGTCCATCCTGGCTGCGATGTCGCGGTCGTGGGTGATGACGACCACGGTCACCCCCGGATGATGCAGGTCCTCGAGCTGATCGCCCGCGGTCAGAGTAACCGCCAGATTGCCAGGGACCTGCAGATCGGTGAGCAGACAGTCAAGACCCACGTCCGCAGCATCCTTACCAAACTCGGCCTGCAAGACCGCGTGCAGGCCGCGATCTTCGCTCTCCGCCACCAAGCCGATAGCGGCCTGCGAACTGGTGATGATTGGCGCAGACTTCACGGCGATGTTTGACAGCGTTAAAGTTCGCGGCCGTAGTGGTAGTGCGTCTTGTTCACATCGCGAGGAGGGGGACCTTCATGACACGCGTTTTTCGATGGTGCACGCTGGCCGGCATCACGGCAGGGTTGCTGGGACTGACCGTCCAGGCGTCCGCCGCGACTGGCTGGACGGTCGTCACACCGCCCGCCGCGGCGGCCGGCGCCGATCTCGCCGGGTCGTACGCCCTTTCCGACACCGACGCCTGGGCCGTCGGTGAGCTCGGAGATCCCACTACCGGCCCGGAAACCCCGGTCGCGCTCAACTGGAACGGCAGCACGTGGTCGTCGGTCTCCACGCCCGCGCCTTCGGGCAGCACACCGAACTGGGCGTTCGACGGCGTCGCCGCCAGCAGCGCAAGCGATGCATGGGCGGTCGGGGAGCAGAGTGCGGGAACGAAGATTCACGACTCGCTGTACGAGCACTGGAACGGCACGGCGTGGTCGGTGGTGGACGGGCCCAACGAAGGCGTACTCAACGCGGTACTCGACTTCAGTCCGACGAACGCGTGGGCGTTCGCCGACTTCTCCGTCCTGCATTGGAACGGGACGGCGTGGTCGGTGGTGTCCGGTGCCGTCCCCGCCCTCCGGGTGAGCGCGGACGGCCCCGACGACATCTGGGGCGTCAGCCGTGATGACATGGTGACCCACTACAACGGCACCACCTGGACCAGCACCACGCTGTCCGCAGGCACGCCCGATCTCGAAAGCGTGGTGGCGCTCTCGCCGACCGACGTGTGGGTATCCGGAGCCACCACCACCGGGACCATCGGCGGCATCCTCGAGCAGTTCAACGGGACGTCGTGGCAAACGATGGCCCTGCCGTCCAGTTTCGCGGCCGACGGCCTGGGTGCCGTCACCGCGCAATCGGCCTCCGACGTCTGGGTCTTCAGCAACACCGGCAGCCCGGGCGTGCCGCTGCTGCTGGCCAACTGGAACGGCTCGTCGTGGACGACCTACCCGAGCCCGCTTCCGGCAGACACTCTCGAAACGATCGGCTCGGCCGCCAGCAGCCCAAGCCACGTCTGGCTGTTCGGCTCGGACTCGGTCACCGACGGGGCCATGATCCTCAGCTTCTCATCCTGACCTGAAGCGAAACGTCCGCAGAGTCCGCTCACTCCTGGGCAGATTCTGCGGACGTTTCCAGGGATCTGCCTGAAGCGGTCAGTGAACGCGGGGGTCGGGCCAGGCCGGTCTCGTAGGCGAGCACGACGGCCTGAACACGGTCGCGCAGACCGAGCTTGGTCAAGATCCTGGCGACGTGGGTCTTGACCGTCGCCTCGCTGACCGTCAGCGCCGCGGCGATCTCGGCATTGCTCATGCCGCGCGCGACCAATCGCAGCACCTCGAGTTCCCGCGGCGTGAGCGCCGACAGGCTTCCGCGGCCCGACCCGCTTTCGGCAGAGTCGTCCGCGGCGGTCACCCGCGGCGCGAAAGTCTCGACAAGACGCCGCGTGATGGACGGAGCGAGCAGCGCGTCCCCGGTGCGAACAAGCTGGACGGCGGCGATCAGATGCTCCGGCGTCACGTCCTTGAGCAAGAACCCGCTGGCTCCGGCGGCCAGCGCCGCGTACACGTACTGGTCGAGATCGAATGTCGTCAGCATGATGATTCGTACACCCGCAGCGGCCTCACCGGCCGCAAGGATGCGCCGGGTCGCCTCGATGCCGTCCAGGTGCGGCATGCGGATATCCATGAGTACCACGTCCGGCCGGTGCTCGAGCACGGCCGCCACGGCCTGCTCGCCATCGGCCGCCTCGGCGACGACATCGATCCCCGCCATCTTAAGGATCAGGCGGAATCCGGCTCTGACCAGCGCCTGGTCGTCGGCGATCAGCACCCTCACGCCGCCACACCCACCGGCATAACCGCGCGGACCTGCCAGCCGCCGCCCGGCCGCGGCCCAGCGTCCAGCTCGCCGCCATAAAGCGACAGTCGTTCCCGCAGGCCGAGTAGCCCGCGTCCGGGCTGCTCGGTACCGGCACCCGCGGGCCAGGGACCCGCCACGGCGCCGACCCCAAGACGCGGTCCGCCGGTGTTGCTGACGGTGATCACGAGCTTCTCACCCCAGTGCACCACAACCGACGCCGCGGCCCGGCTCGCGTGCCGCAGCACGTTCGTCAAGGCCTCCTGGACGACCCGGTAGGCGGCCAGGTCGGCGCCCGGTGGCAGCGGCCTGGGCGTTCCCTGAACCTCCAGATCCACCGACAGGCCGGCTCCGGAGACCCGGCTGATCAGCTCTTCCAGTTCGCCGAGCCCTGGCTGCGGGCGCAGCTCCACCTTGGCGCCTCGCGGGCTGAGCACGCCGAGCAGGTTCCGCAGCTCGCCGATGGCGGTACGGCCACTGGCCTCGACCGAGCGCAGCGCGTCGGCGGCCTCGTCGGGCGAGCCGACCAGAGCCATCCGGGCCGCGCCTGCCTGCACCACCATCACGCTCACATTGTGCGTGACGACATCGTGCAACTCGCCGGCGATACGGGCCCGCTCGGCCTCGATCGCCCGCACGGTGGCGGCCTCGTATTCCTCGGTGGTGCGGCGGAGCCGGGCGGCCGAATCGCTGAGCCGCCGCCTCAGCTGCCGGACGCCGAGGGCGACGGCCACCGCCGGCACCATCACGATCAGGGCGGTCAGCTGGTGCGGGAACTGCGGCAGAGTGTTACCGAACGTCGCGGTGACGGCCAGCGTGATGGCGGCTACGACGGCGATGGCGCGGTAGCGGTGCCGACTGTGCGCGACCGCGCTGTAGGCGGCGAATATCGCGGTGCAGAACGTGATGGCTGGCACCGGTACGTCGTCGACGACCATGAAGATGTGCGGTGCGAGCACAACCGTCTGCGGGGGACCGAAGCCGAATTTCAAGTAGCAGATTGCCGCGATGATCACGAGCAGGGCCGAGATCGGGTACAACCGCCGCGCCGCGAGCGGAAGCCCGGTAAGCGCGACAACGACAACCGCCATCGGGCTGGCGTGCCCGGCGGTCACCACCTCGACCACGGCGAAGGCCGCAGCGCCCGCCGCGAGGCCGGCATCCAGGACCAGCGCCCAGCCGGACGGCGTGCGTCGTGGTTCGGCCTGCCGCAGGGCGGCGAGCAACCCGCGAGGTCGTCCGGCCATGCGTCCATTGTCCTCGGTGCGCAAGCCAGGAACTATCAGTCGTGGTAGCGACCCGGTCTACATCTCTGGGATGACATCAGCCGGCCGCGGTAGCCGGATTCGCCTGTACAGCCGACGCGACCACCGCACGCCGGCGGCTACGGTGCTGGCCATGGACACGCTAGTTCAGCTCGAGAACGTGACGAAACGCTATGACGGCGGCGCGGCTCCTGCCGTCGACGGCGTGACCCTGGCCGTCGGGGCCGGCGAGGCGGTCGCGATCATGGGGCCGTCCGGCAGCGGCAAGTCGACCCTGCTCAACCTCATCGCCGGGATGGACCGGCCGACCGGCGGCGCGGTCCGCGTCGGCGACGAGCGGGTTGACATGCTCAGTGAAACCGCGGTCGCGCGGTTCCGGCGCCGGCAAGTCGGGATGATCTTTCAGTTCTTCAACCTGCTCGACGACATGACGGTCATGGACAACGTGCTGCTGCCGGCGCAGCTCGCCGGGACCCGGAACGCCGCGGCCCGGCAGCGCGCCAGCGAACTGCTCGCGACGCTACGAATCGCGCACCGGCAGGATGCTTACCCGGCCCGGTTGTCCGGCGGCGAGCGGCAGCGGGTGGCTATCGCCAGGGCGCTCATCAACCAGCCTGCCGTGCTGCTCGCCGACGAGCCGACCGGCGCGGTCGACAGCGCGACGGGGGACGAGATCGGGGCATTGCTGCTGGAGCTGAATGCCGCCGGGCAGACACTCGTTCTCGTCACGCACAACCCGGACCTGGCCGCCCGCTATGCCCACCGAGTCATCGGGATCGCGGACGGGCGGGTCGCATCCGACACCGAACCAGTTGCGGGAGGACTACCCCCCGTTCCCCCCGAAGGCGCGCTGCGGTGACCGCCGTCATCCGGGCGGCCCGCGGAGGACTCGGCGGCCGTCGGCTACAGGCCGTGATCACCTGCCTGGTCGTGCTCGCCGCTGCGGCCGCGTCCACGCTCGCCCTCGGCTTGCTGGCCGACGCCAACAGCCCGTTTGACCACGCGTTCGCCGTTCAGCACGGTGCCGACGTCACCGCGACGGTGGACATGCCGGCGGCGACGCCGTCGCAGCTCGCCGCCACGACCCGGCTGGCCGGCGTGACGGCCGCCGCCGGACCGTTCCGCGAGGTCTCGGTCACGGCCCAGCTCGCGGTTCCCGGCGTAGCCGGCTCCGCGTCGGTTCCTGAGCAGATCGTCGGCCGGTCGTCACCGGGCGGGCCGGTGGACGACCTCACGCTGACCGCCGGCCACTGGCCGCGCAACGACAATCAGATCGTGCTGTCCGAGAATGCCCCAGGCACACTGGGCGCGACGCTCACCGTAGGCTCGCACCGGCTGACAGTCGTCGGCTTCGCGGACTCGGTGACAAACAGCGCTGCGGCCTGGGTGCGGCCGGCCGAGCTGACGGTGCTCGCCGGCCCGGGCCGCAAGGGGCGGGCGCAGATGCTTTACCGCTTCGCCAGCGCGGGCACGTCTGCGGCGATCGCCGCCGACATCGCGGCGGTGCGGGCGGTGTTGCCGCGGGGCTCGGTCCAGGGCACGGCTACCTACCTCGATGTGCGCCAGTCCGAGCAGAGCAGCATCGCCCCCTGGGTGCCGTTCATCGTCGCTTTCGGCGTGCTCGCGCTCGTGATCTCGGTGCTGATCGTCGTCAACGTGGTAAGCGGCGCGGTAGTCGCGGGGACCACCAGGATCGGCGTGCTCAAGTCAATCGGCTTCACCCCGGCTCAGGTGGTGGCCTCCTATGTCCTGCTCGTCGAGGTGCCCGCGGTCCTCGGCTGCGTAATCGGGGCGGTCTGCGGCAACCTGCTTGCGGTCCCGCTGCTCAAGCAGAACGCGCAGGTCTACCAGGTCGGCAGGCTAGGCGTGCCGGCCTGGGTAGACGTCGCCGTGCCGCTGGCCGTGCTCGCGCTGACCGCGGCGGGCGCGGTACCGCCGGCGCTCCGCGCCGGGCGGATGAGCGCGGTGCAGGCCATCGCGACCGGCCGGGCACCGCGGCCAGCGCACGGGTACCTCGCACACCGGACGCTCGCCCGGCTCGCGTGGCTGCCGCGGGCGGTCACGCTCGGGCTGGCCGCGCCCGCCGCCCGTCCAGCCCGCACTCTGGTTACCGCCGCGGCGGTCGTCTTCGGCGCGGTCGCGGTGACATTCGGGGCCGGACTGGCCACGTCGCTTGACCGGGCCTACGCTGACATCTCGCAGTCGTCGCTGTCGATTCAGGTAGTGGCACTTCCGCCCGGCCAGACAACCGGCCCTGCGGCACCGGGTGGCAACGGCGGCGGTGAGATTACCATCGGCCCGGGCGGCGGGATGACCGCAGCGCAGCAGCGGGCAATCGCGGCGGCCCTGGCTTCCGAGCCGGGCACGCTGCACTACCTGCCGGAAGGCCAAGGCCATCTCAGCCTGCCTGGCCTGAGCGGCGGGCTGGCGGTCACCGCCTACGGTGGCAAGCCGGCCTGGAACGGCCTCGCGCTGATCTCCGGCCGCTGGTACTCCGCCGCCAACGAGGCTGACGTCAACACGCTGTTCCTCACCGACACCGGCACGTCGGTTGGCTCGGCGTATGCCCTCGGCTCCGGCGGCCACACCGTCACCGTCCGTATCGTCGGCGAGGTGTTTCGGCCCGGCAACGACGCCAGGATCTACCTGAGCCCCGCTGCCCTGACCGCGGTCGACCCAGGCGCGGGAGTGCAGCAGTACGACGTGTCGCTGAAGCCGGGCACCAGTCCGCAGGCGTACGCCAACGCCATCTCCGCGAAACTCGGCAGCTCGTACGCGGCCTTGATCACCAATGGCCACCTCGGGGTGTTCGCCGCGGTGGACACCCTCGTCACGATGCTGACCATCCTGATCATGGCGGTCGCCGGCCTCGGCGTGCTCAACACCGTTGCCCTGCAGATCCGGGAGCGGGCGCATGACATCGGCGTGTTCAAGTCGGTAGGGATGACCCCGCGGCAGACGCTCGGCATGATCCTCTGCTCGGTCGCCATCGTCGGCCTGGTCGCCGGGGTCATCGCGGTCCCCGTCGGCATGTACCTGCACGACGCGGTGGTGCCGACCATGGCCCACGCGGCGAACTCGGGTATCCCGGCGTCGCTGCTCACCGTCTACTTGCCGTGGGAGGTCGTCGTGCTCGCGCTCGCCGGGCTCGCCATCGCGCTCGCGGGCGCGTTCGGCCCGGCGTCGTGGGCGGCAGGCACCCGGACCGCATTCGCGCTGCGGTCCGAGTAGCCGGCCAGCGTCTGGCGGAGCTCGCGGAGGGCGGCGGATCGACACGTCACGTTCGCCACGAGCCGCCGTACAGCCTCCGCATGGCCGGCTCGCACACGCGGGTGAGGTCGCGGATCTGATCTCCTGGCAGGGTCAGCCAGTTAGGAGACCTCTGCTCCGCCAGTTGCGCGGCGCTGTCAAGCCAACCCGGGTCCGCGTCCGGCAGGTCGGCGAAGAGCGCCAGCCGTGACAGCGCCTGCCTTGGCTCCGCGACCAGGTCCTCATAGCTGAGCTGGAGCACGCGCTCGGCCGGCAGGCTGGCGAGTACATCGAGCCCTGGCATGATCATGTCGGACCAGAACTGCCCTGTCTCCGTCACCGGTACCTCTAGCCGCTGGAACGCCTGGCGATCGAACGTCTCGGGCATGAACGGCCGCAGGTCGTCCGGCACATGCTCCGGCGGCTTGCCATCGCCCATATAGGGCGACATGCCCAGGCGTTCGTCCAGCATCGCCGATATCGTGCCGAGCCGGTACAAGGGATGACGGCTAAAGGAGTACGCGCACTCGCGCCCGTCGCGGTAGAGGTGCACGAACTTAGCGTCGCCGAAGGCCGCCGCGAGCTGGCTCATGTACAGCAGCGAGCTGCCCGACCGCTCGATCCAGGCCCGCGCGCCGAGGCGATCGCACAGCCACCCGAACAACCGCCGGTGCTGGGCTGCGGCGGGGGCTGGGGTCAGGCCGCCGACAAACGCCTCCACCTCGTCATACAGGCCCTCAGGATCGTCGCTCAAGTGCGGAAGCGCGGTGGTCAGGATCGGCGGGACTCCGGTCGCCGCAGTGAACCTGCTGCCGGGTCCTGGCCGGTACAGGAACTCTGGGACGCGCACGCCGAGCCGCCATGCGTGCCTGAAGAACGTCCAGGGCTCGGTGAGCAGGCGCGAGTACGCCGCCGCGTCGAGTTCACCCGCTGGGAAAGGGTCGGGCATCAGCAACGACAGGAACTCAGACAAGCTGACAATGTCCGGGTTCAGCCGGAGCATGTTCGACAGCATCGTGGAGCCGCAGCGGCCGGTTGAAACGACGAAGACGCCCGGCCAGGCGGTCTCGGCGTCAGCGGTCATGTTGAAGCTCCTCCGCTCACAGGCGCCCGTACTCGCGACAGCCCCGCCGTCCTGGCCCGACTGGCGTGTCTGACATGGCAGGTCTTCCTGGGTGGTTTTCCTGGAAGACAGGCAACCGCTTGGCTTGCCTCCGGCAGGTTACATCCGGCCGGCGTCCACGATCCGGCGCAGGAACCGGCGGGTCCTGTCGTCTTTCGGGTCGCTGAACAGCTCGGCAGGCGGCGCTTGCTCGATGATCAGGCCTTCTTCGAGGAAGCAGACCCGGTTCGCGATGTCTTTGGCGAATCCCATCTCGTGCGTGGCAATCAGCATGGTCATGCCGCCGGCCGCGAGTTCCCTGATCACGTCGAGCACCTCGGCCACCAGCTCCGGGTCGAGCGCGCTCGTCACCTCGTCGAGCAGGAGGACCTGCGGCTGCAGCGCGAGCGCCCGGACGATGGCCACCCGCTGCTGCTGGCCGCCGGACAGCCGGTCGGGGTACTCCGACCGTTTGTCCTCAAGCCCGAACCTGGCCAGCAACTCGCCCGCGACCGCCTCGGCGGCGGCCCTCGGCATGCGGAGGGCCTTCATCGGGGCCAGCGTCACGTTCCGCAGCACCGTCATATGCGGGAACAGGTTGAAGGACTGGAACACGATACCCACCCGACGCCGCACCATGTTCACGTCGATGCCGGGCGCGGTGACCTCCTGCCCCAGAAGCCAGATGCGGCCTGAGTCGATCGGCTCAAGCAGGTTGATGCAGCGCAACAGCGTGGACTTCCCCGACCCGGACGCCCCGATCAGGCAGATGACCTCGTGCGGCGCTACCGCGAGGCTCATTCCGCGCAGTACGTAGTTCGGGCCGAACGACTTGCGCAGGTCTTCGATCCTGATCGCTTCCGTGCCGGCCAGCTGGCCTTCTGGGGCCAGGTTGGGCGCGCTCACGAGACCGCTCCGGCGAGTCGGCGCCTGCGATCCCTGGCGATGAGGCGGTCGGTGAACCTGGCCAGCGGAATGGTGAGGATGAGGAAGAGGATGGCCGCGACGGTGAAGCTCGAGAAGTTGAAGACGGTGGCGCTGTAGATCTGGGCCGCCTCGTTCGCCTCGATCGCGCCGAGCACGGCGACCAGCGCCGTGTCCTTTTGGAGGCTGATGAAGTCGTTAAGCAGCGGCGGGACGATGTTGCGCACCGCCTGCGGCAAGATCACGTAGCGCAGCGTGGTGCCGTGTGACAGGCCCAGCGACCGCGCGGCGGCCACCTGGCTGCGATGCACCGAGTTGATCCCGGCCCGGTAGACCTCGGACACGTAGGCTGAGTAGGACAGCACGAGCGCCGCCACACCGTAGACAGCCGCCGACTGGCTCGACACGAACTCGAGGCGGAGTGCGGGGACGCCGAGTCCGATTGCGAAGACCACGAGCAGGAGCGGCACGCCGCGGAAGAAATCCACGTAGAGCATGGCGAGCACGCGGAACGGGAACATCACTGGGCTGGTCGACTGCCGGGCGAGCGCGATGACCAGCGCCAGGATCAGGATCAGGACCTCGGCGGCCAGGAACATGCGGATGTTCAGCCAGATCGCCGCGCCGACCGAATAGTAGCCCTTCTTCGGATCGCCAACGAACGACTGCCACATGTCGGTCGGGTCGAAGAACGTATGCCGCACCGCCTCGCTGCCCGGCGCCAGCCAGAAGATGGCGGCCAGTCCGGCGAGCACTACGACCGTGCTCAACGTCGACACGACGGCCGCGCGCCGCCCGCCCCCAGACAGCAGCCGGGGGCCACGTCCGTCCATACCAAAGGAGCCCGAGATCTGGGCTCCGGCTCCGACGCTGCCGACCACCGGAGGGGTCAGCGGGTCATCGCCGAGACTGCCCTGAGCCGTCATGACACCAGCATGCGCTCAGCCCGGCTACGGCTCGATCGTCGGCGCGTCTTGGTAGATGCCGAGGTACTGCTTCTCGAGTGCAGCTATTGTGCCGTTGGCCTGCAGCGTCGCAATCGCCTTGTTGACGCAGGTCACGAACGGATTGCCTTTGCTGAAGAGCAACCCGTAGTGCTCGTCGGCCGACGGGAACTGGCCGATCATCACCGCGCCGGGAATCTGGTCGGCGGCCATGTACTGGGCCGTGGGCGTGTCGGTCACGAACGCCTCGATCTGGTGCGTCTGTAGCGCTTCCGCCACCACATTCAGCGTCTGGTAAACCTTCGGGGTACTGTCCGGCTGAATCTCGGTGTTGATGTACTGCAGGCTCGTGGTGCCAATCTGGTCGCCGTAGATGTAGGTCTTCAGCTCTGCCGCGGTGTGCTTGGTCACGATCGGCGAGCCCTTCATGGCTACGAGCGCTTGCGTTACGTCGTAGTAGCTGTTGGAGAACGTCACGGCGGTGGCGCGCTGCGGAGTGTAGGAGATCTCGTTGATGTCGAAGTCAAACTTCTTCGGTCCCGGCGCGTAGGAGTCGTTGAAGGGCTCGTATGCCCAGTGCACCTGGCTTGGCTTGAATCCGAGTTGCCTGGCTACGTCATAGGCGACCGCGCTCTCATAACCCTTACCGTCGGCCGGATTGTTGTTCTCGAACCACGGCGTGTAGGCCGGCTTGTCCGTCGCGACGGTGAGCGCTCCCTTCTGGTACAGCTCGTTCTGGATGGAGGCGTAGCTGCAGCTTGCCGTACTCGCGGCGCCTGCCTGGCCCGAGCCCGGCGTGCCACTGCTGCCGCACGCCGCGAGGCCCGCGGCAGTGACAGCCGCGAGAGCAGCCACAGCGGCACGTCGCATCATGGTCCCACTCCTACCTGGATTTCCTTGGTGGCGCTAGCTTATACGGCGCAATCGCGATAAGTGCCCAGTTGGGCGCCGGGTGGGCGGGCGCCGTGCGGCCAGTCAGCCGGCGGCCCGGCCACGCGCGACCCCTACTGCGGGGCCGCGGTCGATGCCCGCTTCCACGTCCCGTGGCAAGCTTCCCTCATGTCGTGTTCCCATGACCAGGCGTTCAGGCTTTCCGGTGCCTCCGAGGTCGGCACGCCCGGTGGCCTGCTCACCATCGGCGAACTGGCCCGCCGTGCAGGAGTCACCGCGTCGGCTCTGCGCTACTACGAGGAACTTGGCCTGCTCCCCCCGCCCGCGAGGATCTCAGGGAAGCGCCGCTATCCCGAGTCGGCGGCGCCGCTCGTGGCTGCCATCCTGCTCTACAGCGAAGCGGGGTTCACCCTCGCCGAGCAGAAGGCCCTCATGACCACACGCGCCAGCACGCGCACCGGCCGGAGGGAGCTCATGCAGCGCAAGCTCGCGGAACTCGACGAGCAGATCGCCTGGGCGCAGGCCGCCCGCGAGGCCATCAGCCACGCGCTGGGCTGCCCGCACGAGGACATCACGCAGTGCCCGAACTTTA
This sequence comes from Streptosporangiaceae bacterium, assembly GCA_030041135.1. GTDB lineage: Bacteria > Actinomycetota > Actinomycetes > Streptosporangiales > Streptosporangiaceae > JAJYUU01. The sequence continues at coordinate 11,764 of JASHOL010000336.1, forward strand.
ACGCGGGCATCACGGCCCGGCTCGCCGGCCAGCCACTGTCACTGTCCCACCAGCAGCTGCACGGCCAAGCGTCGCCAGAGTCGCCGGGAGTCGCGGCAAGGCCGCCCCGGCGGCCTGCGGGGAGCCGACGGCTTTGCGATCGCGAGCGTGCCTCAGCCCGGCACGATCCGGACAGCCTGCTCTCGTGACCCAGGTTCGCGATGCCGTCACCAGGCGATCGCGTCTTGGCCCGAGATTCCGCTGCTGGCCGCGCTGGGGAAGCCCGGCAAGGTCACCAGCTTGCCGCGCATGACAACCCCGATGGAGAAGCACTCGACCAGCGGCTCGGTTGATTCGGGTCCCAGCGACAGGACGTTGCATTCCTGGTCTAGCGAGCCGGCCTCGCCGCCAACTCCGCCCGTGACGTCGTCCACGTTCGTCGTGTAGAGCACGCGGAGCCTGCGGCCGGTGCCGGCGGCCAGCTCGATGACCTGGGCTACGACATTGACACGCCCGGCCCCGATCGCGACGTTCCGGACCTCGGAAGTGACGACGTCCGTGCCGCCCGGTGTCGCCAAGGCCGCCGGTACGTAGTCCGTCGGCTCGGCGGCCGGCGAGGCGATGGCCGGACCAGCGAGAAGGTTGCCGCCCTTGCCGGCGACACCGAGCAGCCGATATCCGGTGCGCTGCCCGGCTGGCGGGTCTTTGAGGTTCGTCTGCCACTCGAACGCCAGCTCGTCGTTCCCAGCCCAGGACAATTGGAACGGTGCCCCGTTGGCTTGAGTAGTCCAGCTCGTGGCGCTGTCAGTCGCCAGGTCCACGACCCTGATCCCGGCGTCGTCACACCGGTTCGTGCCGCACGACCACTGGACAGTCATCGCCAGCCTGGTGCCGTCGGGCGACAGCGCGGCGTTGTCGATCGCCATCGACGGCGGGATGCTCACGGGAAGCTTCGTGAGTTTTACCGAGCGGCCGTTGGCGGCGACGCGCAGCAGGAAGCACCACAGCACGTCGTCGACGCTGGTCTGGCCGGATTCCACCAGCACGAAGGTCCGGTCATCGGCCGCTCCGGTGATGCTGGGACCGTTCGCGCCGCCCTGCGTGATCAGCGTTGGCACGCGTACCGAGGCGAGCGTGGCGCCGGTCGCCGTCTCATGGACGGCCGCGTAGGTTGCTATGGTTCGGCCGTCGTCGATGTAGCGCTGGAATGCCACCACGTAGTACCGCGGCAGGCTCGCTGCGGCCCGGCCCGTCATGGGCGCAGTGGGCCCGGTCGGGGCTGACGGGCGGCCGGTGAGCCCGGACCCCGCCGTGACGATCCCGATGACGATTATGACGGCGACCGCGGCTGCCAGCGGAACGAGCCAGCGTCGCGTCCTCGCGAGCGGCCGCGGTCGCGGAACGCGCAGGGGACGGATCGACTCCGGGCGTGGCCTGAGCTCGCGGAGCTCGCGCCTCAGCCTGTCCTCAAGCTCGGTCATGGCTTGTCCTCCCGTAGCGCACGCGCCAGTGCGGCTAGCCCGCGACTGTTGTAGGCCCGGACAGCGCTCGGAGCGATCCGCAGCGTCTCGGCGACCTCTGTAATGCTCAGGTCCGCGTAATACCGCAGCACCAAGACCTCGCGCTGGCGGCGCGGCAGGAGCCGCAACGCCGCGACGATCTCCCCGCGGTCGCCGATGACCGACGCAGTGTCGAGGTCGGTCAAATCGCGTGGTGGTGTGAGTCGCGGCGCGTACTTCCGCGCGACAGCAGCCCTGCGATGTACAGAGCGGCAGCTGTTCAGCACCGACGACCTGGCATACGCCAGGCCGCGGGCTGGCTCGCGCAGGTCGTGCCAGCGCCGGTGCAAACGCTCGAAAACGTCTTGGACGATGTCCTCGGCGGTAGCCAGGTCTCCGACCATGACCACCGCCAGGTGCACGAGCTCGAGTTGGTGCCCGCGGAATAGCTCAGTCACCGTCTGCGCTACTGCGGCTACGCTCTGCCCAGTTCCCGCCGCGGCAGCCGAACCAGCGTCGCCTGCGATCAGGCCGCCGGCATTCGGGTCGCCGGCCTCGCTGGACATGCCGGTCATCATCGCATCCACATGGAAGAGACGCTTAGCTACTGCTCAGCGCTGCGCTCATGGCACTGGCCGCCGTGGTCAGGCCCTTTGACGTTTGCTCCCGGCACTCCGGTCAGATGCGGTAGTCGCATTTGGCGACCGCTCTGGGTGAAGTTCAGCCCTGCGCGGCACACATCGCGCCATAATCGCTTCGTTCCCATCAATTGCCTTACATGGGTAAAACGCGCGCGCCGGGCCGCTGCTCCATGGCCGGCGGCTGATAGGACGTCGGTGACCGGTAATTACTCGGCAATGGCGGCCGGGCTGACCGCAGGCTCGCGGCTAGCCGGATACCTGATCGAGCAGCAGATAGGCGCGGGCGGAATGGCCGTGGTATATCGCGCCCACGACCAGCGGCTCCGGCGGCCGGTTGCGCTGAAGGTCATGTCCGCAGCCGCGGCTGCGGACGAGGGCTTCCGGCGCAGGTTCATCCTGGAGTCGCAAGCGGCCGCAGCCGTCGACGACCCGCACATCATCCCGGTCTACGAGGCCGGCGAGGCAGACGGCACGCTGTTCATCGCGATGCGCTATGTGGCTGGCGGAGATGTGCACTCGCTGATCCGCCGGGCCGGGCCGCTGCCTGCGAGCCGCGCCATGGCGATCATCTCCGCGGTCGCAGCGGCGCTCGATGCCGCGCACGCGGCCGGGCTGGTACACCGCGACGTCAAGCCAGCCAACATGCTGCTCGACGTCGCGCCAGGCCGTCCTGACCACGTGTATCTGTCAGACTTCGGCCTGAGCAAGGCGACGCGCGCCGCCCGTGGCCTGACCGCCAGCGGCCAGTTCTTTGGCACGCCTGACTACACGGCGCCCGAGCAGATGCAGGCCAGGCCGACGGACGGCCGGGCCGACCAGTACGCGCTGGCCTGCTCGGGGTTCGAGTTGCTCACCGGCGCACCGCCGTTCCCTCGCGACCAGGTCACGGCCGTGATCTGGGCACACATGTCGGACCCGCCGCCGCCGCTGGCATCCCGTCGTCCCGACCTGCCTGCCGACGCCGACGCCGTCCTGCGCCGCGCCCTCGCCAAGCGGCCCGAGGACCGGTACCCGACCTGCCGGCAGTTCGCGGAGGCGCTCCGCGCCGCGCTCGCCGCGCCACCTGTTCAGCCCGGCCAGGGACTGATTGCGTCGCCGGGCTACCGGGCCGCCGGGTCGGAACCGGCGCCTGGCCGACGCAAAATCCTGCTCGCAGGCGCGTCGGCCGCAGCCGCCTTAGCGGCCGGCGGCGGCGTGTGGGCCCTTCACGGCCGCGTGTGGGCCCTTCGCGGC
>JASHOL010000337.1 GCA_030041135.1 Streptosporangiaceae bacterium
TGCCGTTGCGACACGAGGTCGCACCTTGCGAGGGAACTCGCGGACTGGAGGGCCGATTATGTCGGTCGCGTAGTTCCGGGCGCGTGCTCACGCCTGGCCCCGCCCTGTCGTGCGCTGCCGGTAACGGCGGGGTGCGGAGCACAGGGAAACGCCCGAGGGTTCCCGTCCCATCCGGGGACTACAGGCAAGGGGCAGGCCGGGCGGGTGAATAGCGTGAACCTCCGTTGATGCCTCGTGATGAGTGGCCCCGCGATGGGATGCGGCAGCGGGGTGCAGGGACTGGCCGCTGCGAAGCGGCAGGCGCTGGCCGGGCACGGCATCCGGTCAGGGCGAGCACCGCCGTCCCCGGGGTAGAGGAGGCACCCAACCCGGCCGTATCTCGCTAGTGCGGAACGTGGAAACCCCGTCCGGGTCCGGGCGCGCTGATGGCGCTTCCGGTAAGCCGACCGTGAGGAAGGCCCAGCTCCCGGGCGGGAACAGGATGACCCGACAAGCTAATGCCGGCAGCCGAAAGGCAGCAGGAAACCGGGACAGTGTGGCTGGCCCCTCCGCCAGCCGTCCTGGATAACTGGCCGGATACGGGCCTGGTGCCCGGCCCGAAAGGGCGCTGACGCGGGTCAGGTGAGCCCGTGAAGGATGACGATGGCAACGACGCTGGAACCGAAGGGCAAGTTAGGCGCCACCAGGGTGGTGAACGGACCGGAGGGCGAGCTTCTCTGGCATGCCGTTGACTGGCGTGCGGCGGAGGAGGACGTACGGCGGCTGCGGCAGCGGATCTTCACGGCAGCGCAGGCGGGGGACCTCAAGCGGGTCCGCAACCTGCAGAAGCTGATGCTCCGGTCCCGGTCGAACACGCTGGTCAGCGTGCGGCGGGTAACGGAGGTCAATGCTGGCCGCATGACGGCGGGCGTCGACGGGAAGGTGGTGCTGACTCCGGAAGACAGGGCTGACCTGGCCGGGTGGCTGCAGCACCAGACCGAACCGTGGACGGCACGTCCGGTCAGGCGGGTGTATATCCCCAAGGCCAACGGGAAACAGCGCCCGCTCGGCATACCGGTGATCGCTGACCGCGTGCAGCAAGCACGTGTGTCCAGCGCGCTGGAACCTGAGTGGGAGGCACGGTTCGAGCCGAGGTCATATGGTTTCCGGCCCGGCCGTGGCTGCCATGACGCGATCGAGGCGATCTACCAGGTGAGCAAGGGTTCCAGCCCGGCCCGCCAGTGGGTGCTCGACGCGGATCTGGCGGCGGCGTTCGACCGGATCGACCACGACCATCTCCTGCGCCAGGTCGGCACGTTCCCCGCCAGGGAACTGATCGCCGGATGGCTGAAGGCAGGCGTGATCGAGAACGGCCGGCTCACCCCGACCGGGGAGGGAACTCCCCAGGGCGGGGTGGTCAGCCCCCTGCTGCTGAACGTTGCGCTGCACGGGATGGAGACTGCGGCCGGAGTCCGCTACCAGCGTGCCGGCAGCGATGCCGCCGCAACGGCGGCGGGCTCCCCGGTACTGATCAGATACGCCGACGATCTGGTCGCCTTCTGCCACACCAGGCACGAGGCCGAGCAGGTCAAGGCACAGCTCGCCGCCTGGCTGGCACCCCGGGGCCTGGCCTTCAACGAGGACAAGACGCGCATCGTCACCCTCGGCCAGGGCTTTGACTTCCTCGGATTCAACGTCCGCCGGTATCGTGGCAGGCTGCTGCTGATCAAGCCCAGTAAGGCAGCGGTCAGGCGGATCCGGGAACGGCTGCGCACTGAACTGCGGTCCCTGCGCGGGGCCAATGCGCAGGCGGTCATCGCCCGGCTCAACCCCATCATCCGGGGCTGGTCGGCCTACTACCGGACGGCAGTATCCAGCGAAATCTTCACCAAGCTGGATCACTACCTGTGGAAGCTCACCTACAAGTGGGCCAAGCATAGCCACCCGAACAAGCCGACCCGGTGGATCATCCGCCGCTACTTCGGCAAGTTCTGCGCGTCCCGGCAGGACCAGTGGGTGTTCGGCGACCGCGACAGCGGCGCCTACCTGCTCCGGTTCTCCTGGACGAAAATCGTGCGGCACCAGATGGTCCGGGGAACCTCGTCTTGCGACGACCCCGCCCTGACCAGTTACTGGGCCGACCGGCGGCGCAGAGGCATACCCCGCCAGCTGGACATCGGCAGCCTGCGCCTGCTGCAGGCGCAGCACGGCCGGTGCCCGTCGTGCGGGGAACTGCTCCTGGACGCCGACCGCCCGCCGCAAAGCCCGCGCGAGTGGGAACAGTGGCTGACGGTCACCCGCAAGGCGATGGTCCGAAAGGCCATCGTCGTGCGAGCGGACGGCACGCCGGACGAGGCTAACCTCCGCCTCCTGCACGCTCACTGTCACCGGCAGAACACCCGGAACAGCAAAAGCCCGGCACTTCTGCCCGCCAGCGAGCCCATGGGGCTTGCTTGAGCCGGATGCATGGAAACGTGCACGTCCGGTTCTGAGGGGGGCCGGGCGCAGCAATGCGCCCGGCCTACCCGGCCTGATCGATCGCGCGACCGTTCTGCCGTCGGTCGCTGCAACCCGGCCGTCAGCGTAGTTCTGTTTCTGCACTGGGGAACAACGATCCCATGGTGCCCCGGATCCAGGCCGAATTCTGGTAGCGCATCAGCGCGGTCAGTGCCGCAGCGCCGACGACCACGCCGGCGACAGCCCCCGCTACCAGCGAGTGGCCAGAAGCTACGGCCGCTAGCAGGCCGCCGGCCGAGCCGACCAGCACCGCGGTGATCACGGCCACCATCCCGGCGACGGTCACGAATTGCTGCCACAGGCCGATCCCCCGTCCTGGGGTGGGCAGCCGTTCAGCGGGATTAAGCAGGTACCCGACCAGTTCGGGAGCGTGATCGAAGTAATATTCGCGGAGCTGCGCGATGCGGCGCATATAGGCAAGGTCCTCGATCCCTGACTGCAAGACCCGGTGGAACGTCGCCAGCCCCACGAACGCCAGCGTGGGCAGGAGAATCAGCCCGAACGTGTAGAACGCCACTCCGGTCTTCGCGGCTGTGGCGACGAGCCCGAGGGCAATCAGGCCGCCGGATACCGCCCCTAGGAAGACGCTTGCGCGGGCGGTCGACTCCGTGATCGTCGACGAGCGAGCACCCTGCAGCGTGAAGTGCTCCGTGGTTACAAAGGTGACCGCCGCCGGGCCCGGGCCCCCATCAGCATGGTCAGGCTTGTTGCCTCGCTCGGCTTTGTCCACAAACCTCCGCCTCCGATCCCGCGCGCAGGCTGCCCAGGCAGTGGGTCGATGATCCCCACCGCCCCGCGGGACATGCAAGGACCGCAGCGGATCACGTCGTCAGACGGCCCAGTCTGTCCCATCGCCGGATCTGGCACCATTGCCAACGCACTACTCTGCCGCGGATCACGCGGCGTCTAGGTCAGCGATCTTGCCGAATGCCGGGCGTTGCGCGTCCGCATCGTTGTTCGCTGGCCTGCATGTCCTGGTCAATGGTGGCGATCGTCATCTCAGTCGTGTGGTACGGATCGACAGCCCGGGTCGGCTCGCTCCTGTTCGGTGACGTAGCGTCGTTGGGGTCATCTCTCCAACCCTGAGGAGGACCCATGCCTGGTCCCACTGTCGTCCTCGTCCACGGTGCGTTCGCCGACGCGTCCGGGTTCGCGGGGGTGATCCGCGAGCTCGAGAGCGCCGGCCACACGGTGCTCGCCCCGCCGAACCCGTTGCGCAGCGTCGCCTTCGACGCCAGCGTCGTCGGTGACGTCGTCAAGGCCATCAGCGGACCAGTCGTGCTGGTCGGGCATTCCTACGGAGGCGCCGTGATCGGACAGGCGTCGGCCGGCCTGGAGAACGTGGCCGGGCTGGTCTTTCTCGCGGCATTCGGGCTGGAGGTGGGTGAGAGCTGTGCGAGCGTGCAGCAGCCGTTCCCGCCGCCCTTGCTGGCCAAGACGGTCGCCCCGACCCCCTACGACGCACCCGGGGCCGCAGGCGGCCCCGATCTGTACGTCCAGAAGGACGGATTCCGGGAGACGTTCTGCGCCGACGTGCCGGTGGACCTGGCCGACATCATGTTCGCGACCCAGCGCCCGCTCTCGGCCGCGGCGCTCAACGAGAACGCCACTGCGGCGGGCTGGAAGAGCAAGCCGTCCTGGTTCCTGGTCTCCGAGCACGACAACGCGATCTCACCGGACGCGGAACGGTTCATGGCGCAGCGGATGGGCGCCACGACCGAGACCATTGACGGCTCGCACACGGCGTTCATCGCAAAGCCGGTCGCCGTGGCCACGTTCATCCGCCAGGCGCTGCGGTGACCTCGTAGACCGAGATGTAATCGCGGCTGTCCGCGGTGAACGGGCCCGCATCGCTGCCATCACGATCGTGCAGCAGAACTCCACAGCCATCCCACCGCCATCCAGCCGACCGCCACCCCGACGACTACTTTTCGAATCTGCCGTCAGTTGCCGAAGCGGGCGCGAACCGTTGCTTGGTGACGCCTCATGTCGCCTGGTGTGGCTCGAGGTGGAACCGGATTGGGAGCCAACGGGCCAGGAACTTCCCGCGCTTCGCCATCGGCGAGTCGACGGGCCGGACGGTCAGCTCATGTGGTCTAGGCACTCCGCTGAGGTCACGCATGCCGGATCAGCCGAAGCCGCCTGGGCCCTGGATACCGCCCCGGTCGGAAGGCTGCGGGGATCTTGTTCTGGCCTCGAGGCGGCTCGGCGCTATGCGGCTCCGACCCGCTGGCAGGCGTCCAGTCTGGTGTCGACCTACCGCGCGTGTCGCTCGCTCTCCCGCGCCACCGAGAAAATCGCGGGATACACCGGAGAACCCCCGGACGACTACTTCATGGACTTCGGTACGGGCCAGATGTTTGACGCTTGCCACCACGAGCGGATGAAAGCCCGTGACCGTACCGATCAGAATGCCAGCGATGTCCATCATCACCGACGCGCTGGTGATGACGCGATCTGCCGGGGCGCTGACCAAATCCGCGCCTATGCCACCTGCTATCCCGGCCAGAGGCGGCGCAGCTCCTGCGCCAGTGAGGAGACCTTTCAGTGGTTCTTGCGCCAGTTTTGGCAGCGCTTCCTGGACTCGATCTAGCGCGCTGCTGATTGCGGTCGGATCGAGCAGGTCGCGTGACTGCCACCGAAGCCTAACCGACCCAGCGGCTGGATGATCGATGCTGTCGACCACGTACTCAGCAGTTGCGCGGGCGAGCCTGTCGCGCGTGTCGGGCTTCTGAACTGCTTTAGCCGACAGCCGGGCGATAGCGCTCAGGTCCCCGACCCGGTCCGCTGGCACATCCGCTACATCCTGCTCGATTACCAGCCGCTTCCGCACCGCCGCGGCCTCGTACGGCCGTCGAAGGCCCGCAGTCTGCTCATCCGCCACAGGGAGGGCGTAGCAGCGCAGTCGGACGACCCTCACTGTGCGCGCGTCGTCCGGGCCAGCAGCTCCGGGAGGTTTGGCTGGCGGCCGCGCCGCCGTGCGGGGGGCCTGTGCTGCTGGCCGCACCGCCCGGCCGCCGTAGGGCGCCCGGGCCGACTCCGGCAGGACCGAGCCACTCCCTTTCTCAGAACCCGCCGCCGTACCGGCCGATTGCCCGGGAGCGCCTGGGAGTCGGTCTGCCGCCGAGTCATTGACACTGGGACGCTGAGGCGGCCCATCATCTGATTTATCTTGAGATATGATCATTCACCGTTCCAGAAAACGAGTCCGGCGGCACGCAACTACCCGACGCCATCGCGTCGGAGAACGCCGATGCCATTTCGCTAATACCCTTCGGCTGCAAGAAGAATGGCTCTGCTAGCGCGTGATTTTCGAGTCTCACCTTCTTGCCCGCCCCATGTTGCTAGCAGCCGACTCGGTATGCATCTTCAGGTAAGTGCCCGCCTGCCGTAAGAGCGCTCAGATCATTCAATTCTGCGTGGTGACGATGAGGCAAGCGGCCGCTTAGGTCACCCAGGCAGACGGCGACGGAGCGCGCGGATGACCGCCGGTGTGGGCCCGTCAACGCCGTTGGCCCGGCGCGGCGCCGCTAGGCTGCTGCGGTATGAGCGAAGGCGAGCCCCTGACCGGGGGGAGCGAAACTCAGGGGATCGTGCGAATCGGCGATACGGTACGGCGGCCGCTGCGGCCCTTCAGCCTGACCGTGCAAGCGTATTTAGCTCACCTTCGTGACGCCGGGTTCACTGGCGCGCCGCGTCCTCTCGGCGTCGATGAGCAGGGCCGGGAGGTGCTGTCGTTCGTCCCCGGCGAGGCAGCGCGCTGGCCGCTGCGGCCGGAGATGTGGAGCGAGGACGTGCTCGTGGCGCTGGCCCGGCTGATCCGTGCGCTCCACGAGGCATCGGCCGGGTGGGTGCCGCCGCCCGGCGCGGTGTGGGGCGGATCTCCGGCGAACCGAGGACGGGTCACCGAGCGGGCCGAGCTGGTCAGCCACCGCGACTACGCCACGGCCAATGTGGTATTCCGCGACGGGCTGCCCGTCGCGCTGATCGACTTCGACCTGGCCAGGCCGACGAGCCGCGTCTACGACATCGTGAACGCGCTGTGGTTCTGGGCGCCGCTGCGCGAAGGCGATCCGCGGGACCGGCCGGCGGCGCTAGCTGACGCCGACATCCCGCACCGGGTGGCGGTGTTCGCGGACGCCTACGGCATGACGGCGCGGCAGCGCGCGGAGCTGGCGCCGCTGGCCGTCGACGTGGCCCGCCGCTATCACGAGGACTCCCGCGCCTCGGCCGAGCTGGACCCAGTGTGGCGCAAGGGGTGGGAGAACGGCAGCAAGGACGTGCTGCCGCGCGCCGAGGCGTGGGTGCGCGAGATGGCCCCGGCGATCGCCACCCGCCTGAGCCAGCCGGGCTAGCTGCTGCCAGTGCGGCCGGAAGCCCGAGTGCACGTGCAGATCACCCTTTGTATGCGTGCCTAGGCCGACGCGCGTGGCCGCGGCCGATGCCCCACGGCCAGCTCCCCGCCGGAGCCGCACCCCCGTTTGGGGCCCATGGCTCTTTACACTGCTGGACAGGCCAGCGGTCAGCCCTCCGCCGGCGCTCCTGGGCGGCCAGGGTGAAAATCGCGGGCAACAAAATGCCTGCCTGTTCCCTCCTAGTGGGTATGGACCTGCTCTCTGCTGGTGAGTGCGGAGCCGATAGCATCCGGCGGTCCTGGCCGGCTGGTCCGGTGATGAGGCGGTCGTGGGAGGCCGAGTACACCGAGTACGTGCAGGCGCGTCTGCCGTGGCTGCGGCGGATCGCCTACCGGCTCACTCAGGACTGGCAGCTTGCTGACGATCTCACCCAGGTCGCTATCACCAGCTTGTACGTGCACTGGAACCGGGCCAGGGACGCGTCGAGCCTGGACGGGTATGCGCGCGCGATCGTGGTGCGGGCGTTCATCGCCGAGCGCCGCTCGCCGTGGTCGCGCCGTGTCCAGCTCGGCGGCGGCTACCCGGAGCGGGCCAGCGCGGC
>JASHOL010000338.1 GCA_030041135.1 Streptosporangiaceae bacterium
AATCAGCTCCCGCTCCTCCAGGCTCAGCCTCGCACCCGGCATCAGCACCTCCGCCATCCCCGCCGCCCGGACATTCAGCCCATGATCATCTACTCGGGGTGTTGCAACAGATGATTGACACCAAGCGGTGAAATGACAGAGCGTCACCGGAGCATACCGTGGTAAACACCGTATTCCGCCGGGGACTGCTGGACCGCTGCCCCTGGCCGACCTGTCACATCCACCCCGAGAACCTGGCCGCGTTGAGGCAGTGGTCGGTGGCGCTGCAGTGGCGAGCGAGGTCTATGGGGATCGCGGTGCGAGGTCGGGGGCGCGGTGCGAGGTCGGGCGCGCGGTGCGAGGTCTATGGGGATCGCGGTGCGGGGTCAGGGGCGGGGCCGCGGTGCCGGGGTTAGCGACCGTGGCGGTGGTGGCAGACCGCGCCGGCTGCGGGTGTCGGCCAGCGGAGATCCGGGCGTCGGCCGTGCTGCGAGCGGCGCCACAGAAAAGCGAAGGCCCCGGCAGCGCTGCCGGGGCCCGTTCGCCTGCGGGATATCCTCGCAGCTACTCCTGCTCATCCTCCTGGTCGGATTGCGCTGAGCCGGCCGTCGAGGTAGCGCCCGACCCGATCGCCGCGGCGCCGCGGCCGTCCGTCTCGATGGCGTGGCCGTTCCCATGCCCGTCCGCGTGGCCGTTCCCGTGGCCGTTGTGGCTGGTCGGCATCGGCGCGCTCTCGGTCACGACCTTGTACAGGCGCTCGCGTAGTCGGCCTGCGCCGCCGCGCATGCCGCGCGGCGGAACAGCCGTTTCGGCGGTCTCGATGGCCGGAAGCGGCGGGTGCTCCGCCCGTGACGTAAGCACGGCCAGCCGTTCATCGTCGACCGGCCTGGTCTCCTCGATGAACTCGCCGCCGGGCAGCTGCCTGATGATGCCGGTCTCGACACCGTGCTCGATCAGGTGGTTGTCGCTGCGTTGCAGGCCCAGGCAGATCCGTTTAGTGATTATGTAGGCGATGACTGGTCCGACGAAGATACCCACTCTGGCGGTCCAGGTGATCGCGTACAGCGAGATATCGAAGCGGTCGGCGATGACGTCGTTGGCGCCCTCGGCCCACAGGATGCCGTAGAACGTGATCGCCGCGATGCCGATCGCGGTCCTGGTGGGCGCGTTGCGCGGCCGGTCGTTCAGGTGATGCTCGGTCCTGTCGCCGGTGATCCACTGCTCCAGGAAGGGCCAGGCGGCCGCGCCCCCCAGGACGATGCCGAGCGGCAGCAGCGCCGGGAGGACCACGTTGAACGCGAACGTGTGGTGGAAGAACACCCACTGCCATGACGGCATCAGGCGCAGCGCGCCCTCGAGTGCGCCCATGTAGAAGTCGGGCTGAGAGTCCGCTGACATGGCCACCGGGTTGTAGGGCCCGTACAGCCAGATGGGGTTGATCTGCACGAACGCCGCGCAGATCGTCAGCGCGCCGAAGACGAAGAAGAAGAACGCCCCGGTCTTGGCCATGAAGTACGGGTACATCGGCGCGCCGACCACGTTCGTGTTCGTGCGGCCCTTGCCCGGCATCTGGGTGTGCTTCTGGTGGAACATGAGGAACAGGTGCACGGTGACCAGCGCCAGGATCAGGCCAGGGATCACCAGGACGTGCAGGATGTACAGCCGCGGGATGATCTGGTTACCGGGGAACGGCCCGCCGAACAGGAAGAACGCCAGGTACGTGCCGACGATCGGGAACGACTGCAGGATCCCCTCGGTGATCCGCAGGCCCGCGCCGGACAGCAGGTCGTCAGGCAGCGAGTACCCGAACAGGCCCTCGAACAGGCCCAGCGTGAACAGCACGATGCCGATCAGCCAGTTGATCTCCCGCGGCTTGCGGTAGGCGCCGGTGAAGAAGATCCGGATCATGTGCGCCATGATCGCGGCCATGAACAGGTCGGCGGCCCAGTGGTGGATCTGCCGCATCAGCAGCCCGCCGCGGACGTCGAAGGTGATGTTCAGGGTGGAGGCATAAGCCTCGCTCATCCGAACGCCGTTCAGCGGCGTGTAGGAGCCGTGGTAGATGACGTCGGTCATGCTCGGCTGGAACCAGAACGTCAGGAACGTGCCGGTCAGCAGCAAGATGATGAACGAGTACAGGATGATCTCGCCCAGCAGGAACGACCAGTGGTCGGGGAAGACCTTCCGCAGCAGGACCCGGACTCCGCGGGCGCCGTGGAGTCGCTCATCCAGCCAGGTGCCCGTGCCTTCCAGCGCCCGATCGACGCTCATCCCCGCTCCCAGAAGCTCGGGCCGACAGGCTGGTTGAAGGGGCCCGTGGCGATGAGATAGCCCTGCGAGTCCACGCCGATAGGCAGCTGGGGCAGGGGCCGCGTGGCGGGCCCGAAGGTCACCCTGGCTCCCTGCGTCGCGTCGAACGTCGACTGGTGGCATGGGCACAGAATGTGGTGGTTGACCTGATCGTATAGGGCCGCGGGACAGCCGAGGTGCGTACAGACCTTGGAGTACGCCACGATGTTGTCCACGGTCCAGTTCTTGACCGTCTTGCCAGGCACCGGGTGGTTCTCGTTCGTGAAGTACAGCTGACCGGGGCGGAACTTGATGATGATGACCGCCGCCTTGGCCATCGCGTCGTCGTCATCCAGGTAGCCCTCGGGTCCGACGCTGACCAGGGAGCCGGGCGAGCTGAACTCGGCCGGGGTAATCGGTCGGCCCGTCCCGTAGATCAGCAGCCGCAGGCCCTTGCGCCAGACGGTGGTGTCCAGGCTGTCGCCCGGCAACGGGCCGAGGTCGCGGAGCAGGAACAGCGGCGCCACGGCCAGCGGGATCGTCGCGGCGATGAGGCTGCGCCGGACGAGGGGCCGCTTGACGAACTGGCTGGTGTCGGCGCCCTCCTCGAACGTCTCCTTGAACGCCTCGATGTCCTTGGCATCTGACTTCATCGGGTGCCGCTCTTCGGTCCGCTCGACCGTCGGCATCAGGTGCCGCACCCAGATCGTCGCGCCGATCGCGAGCAGCAGCATGGTCACGCCCAGCGTGCCGCCTAGCGCCCAGTTCGAGTGCTGGACCTTGACGATCGAACCGACGCCGATCGTGCCGTAGGCCACCAGGAACCCGAATCCCGCCAGCATCGCGAGGATGAAGCAGGCCGCGACCAGCAACTCCACCTTGTTGGCGCGGACCGGGTCGTCGGGCTCGGCCGGCAGCTCACGCGGGGGCGGGGCCGGGCCGTCGTGACTATGGTCGGGGAGCATAGTCCGGGCCTCCGCAGGCGGCGGCGTGCCGATGACACGGCGCGGCGCGCCCGGCCCTATGGGCTGGTCCGCGCTGCCGGTGCTGGAACCGGCCCCGCCCGCCGATGAGGCTCCGTCGCCCGCCGACGCGCCCGCCGACCCAGCCTCGGAACCGGCCTCGGAACCGGCCTCGGAACCGGCGCCCGCTCCGTGGCCGCCCTGGCCTCCGCCGGTCAGGTACTCCGGCCAGCCGGCATCGCCCGATCCTTGGGGGTTCGCGTTACTCATGAGCCTTCCCGTGCTTCGCAGTAATCCACAGTGCGGCCAAGACCAGGAACAGCAGCAGGCCGAGGAACGCAACCAGGCCCTCGGTCACCGGCCCGATGCGGCCGAGGCTGAGGCCGCCGGGGTTGGGCTGAGAGCGGACCTCGGTGACGAACGCGATGATGTCCCGCTTCTCCTGCGGCGTCACCGTCAGGTCATTGAAGACCGGCATTGCCTCGGGCCCGGTCAGCATGGCCTCGTAGATTTGGCGCGGCGTCGACTGCGTCAGCGACGGCGCGAACTTGCCGTCCGTGAGCGCGCCGCCGGCGCCGACGAAGTTGTGGCAGGCGGCGCAGTTGGCCTCGAAGAGCTGCTGCCCGAGGCCGTAGTTGCCCGCCGCCGGGTTGACCTCAGCGGCCGAGGGGACAGCCGGGCCGCCGCCGAGCGACTCGATGTAGGCGTCGATGGCGGCGATCTGGGCCGGGTCGAACTTAGGCGGCTTGCGCTCGTTCTCGGCGCTGAGCGCCGTCGCAGGCATGCGGCCGGTGCTGAGCTGGAAGTCCGCAGCCGCAGCACCGACCCCGATCAGGCTCGGCGCCACGTTCGTTTCGCCCTGGGCGAAGACGCCGTGGCAGGACGAGCAAGTCTGCTCGAACAGCGTGTGCCCCTCGGCGATCTGCGCGGCGTTAGACGTCGATGCGGGCGAAGCACTCGCGGAGCCGCTGCTGGTCAGGATGGCGTAGCCGACGCCGATGATGACCAGCGCAAGCGCGACGAGAGCGTAACTGGCTGCCGGGTGCCGGCGTCTCGCGGTGATCCAGCTCACAGCTTTCCCCAGTTCCCGGTCAGTGGATGAGGTAGATGGTGGTGAACAGCCCGATCCAGACCACATCCACGAAGTGCCAGTAATAGGACACGACGATCGCGCTGGTCTGCTGCTCGAGCGTGAACTTCTTGGCCGCGAACGTCCTGCCGAGCAAGAACAGGAACGCGATGAGCCCGCCGGTGACATGGAGGCCATGGAAGCCAGTCGTCAGGAAGAAGACCGACCCGTAGTTGCTGGATGACAGCGTGACGTGCTGTTTCTGGATCAGGTCAAGGTACTCGTATCCCTGGCCGCAGATGAAGTAGAAGCCCATCAGGAAGGAGAGCACGTACCACTCGCGCAGACCCCACTCCCAGAACCTGAAGATCGAGCCGCGGCGCCGGAGCTGGTGGCGCTCCACGGCGAACACGCCCATCTGGCAGGTCACGCTGGACAGCAGCAGCACGATCGTGTTGGCCGAGGCCAGGGCCAGGTCGAGGTGCGCCTTGGGCCAGGGCTGACCCATGCCCTTGTCGACCGAGCGGACCGTGAAGTACATGGCGAAAAGGGCCGCGAAGAACATCAGCTCGGAGGACAGCCAGATAATCGTGCCCACGCTGACGAGGTTGGGCCTGCTCGCAGTAGGGCGCGGAGCAACCTCAGTAGATGCTGTCACCACGGGGCCATTATTACGACACCGCGTAGGCGTGCGTATGCCGACCCCCCAGGTCGGTAGCATCCTTAGCCATGAAGGTTGTCGTGTATAGCCATGATGCCGACACTCGGGGCAGAGTGCGCCTCGCGATCGGCCGACGCCCGGCCCCTGACGTGCCCGAGGCCGAGGTCATAGAGGTCGCGACCCAGCCCATGCTGTTCCGCCTGCTGGACGCGGGTGGCGTCGACGTCATGGTGCTGGACGGCGAGGCTCAGCCCGCGGGCGGGATGGGCATCTGCCGTCAGGCCAAGGACGAGATCCATGACTGTCCCCCGGTGCTCCTCATCATCGGCAGGCCGGACGACGGCTGGCTCGCCACCTGGTCTAGTGCCGACGCGGTCGTCAGCCACCCGATTGATCCCGTCGCCCTGGCCAGGGCCCTGGCCGGCCTGATGCGCGAGCGCCTGGCTGACCCCGAAGCCGTCCACCACGACGTGCCGTGAGCTAGCCCGCGGCGAGCCGCGGGACCAGCACGGCTGTGTCTGACCGTGGGGCTGCCCGCAAGCCAGCGCCAGCCCGGTTTTCTGCCTTCAGAATGGGAACGAGGTCGTGCCCCCCGCGACCCGGCTCCGTCCGCCTAACCGGATCGAGGTGGCCGTTCAATGGACGCGCGTACTACCTGGCCCGCCCTGCTTGGTGCGCTGATACGAGGCGAATCGCTGTCCGCAGAAGAAGCCGCCTGGGCGATGAACGAAATCATGGAGGGTGCGGCGACGCCGTCCCAGATCGCGGGATTCGGCGTGGCGCTGCGGATGAAGGGCGAGACCCCGGCCGAAATGACCGGGCTGGCCCAGGCCATGCTCGACCATGCCGCTCCGATCTCGGTTCCCGGCCGCATCGTAGACCTGGTCGGCACCGGGGGCGACCGCGCCAGGACCGTGAACATCTCCACGATGGGCACGATCGCGGCCGCGGCCGCGGGCGCCCTGATGGTCAAGCACGGGAACCGCGCCGCCTCCTCGGCCTGCGGCACCGCCGACGTGCTTGAGGCCCTGGGGATCGTCATCGACCTGCCGCCTGCGGCGACCGAGCAGCTGGTGGAGGAGGTGGGCGCGGGCTTCCTGTTCGCCGCGCTCTATCACCCGGCGCTGCGGCACACGGCCGTGCCACGCCGCGAGCTCGGTGTGCCGACCGTGTTCAACTTCCTGGGTCCGCTGGCCAACCCCGCCCGCCCTAAGGCGATGGCCATGGGGGTGGCCGATCCCCGGATGGGACCGATCCTCGCGGGCGTGCTCGCCGGGCGTGGCTGCTCGGCCCTGGTCTTCCATGGCGACGACGGCCTGGACGAGCTGACCACGACGGCGCCGTCGACTGTGTGGATCGTGCACGACAGCGGTGCCGGTCCCGGCGGCTCCGCCGCCGGGACGGCCCGCTGCTCTGCTGGCCCGGGGGCGTGGCAGGTCAGCCAGACCGCTCTGGACCCGGCCGAACTCGGTATCCCGCGGTCGGCGCCCGCCGACCTCAAGGGCGGCAACCCCGAGCACAACGCCGAGGTGGTGCGAGCCTTCGTGGCCGGCCGGCCGGGACCGGTGCGGGACACCGTGCTCTTGAACGCCGCGGCGGCCCTGGCAGCGGACGCCGGCGTGCCGGGCCCCGAGGCGCTCGTCCAGGCGCTGGCCGATGGCTACCGCCGGGCGTCGGCGGCGGTTGACTCGGGCGCGGCCGCCGACCTGCTCGAGCGCTGGACCGCGGCCAGCAAGCGCCTCGCTCCCAAGATGTGATCCAGCCGCCGTGCCCGCCGCCGGAGGCGCCGGGCACGGCCGCTGGCCCCAAGATGTAGCCGGGGCGCGCTTCTAGGGCTCGGCGAGCCCGATCGCGAACGCGGCCTCCAGGTCGTGGCGGGAGTACGTGCGGAACGCGATGTGCGTCTCGGTGTGGGTCACGCCCGGCATCTTGTTGAGGTTGCCGGGGATCACGTCGCTCAGTTCCTCGTGCCCGCGGACCCTGACGATGGCGACCAGGTCGAACTCGCCCGTGACCGAGTAGACCTCGCTCACCTGCGGGATCTGCGCGATCGCCTCGGCCGTCTCGGGGATGCTGGTGACGTCGCATTTGATCAGCACGATGGCGGTGACCACGGTGTCCTCCTCGGGGGCGCACGGGCCTGGCGCGGCCGTTGCCTGAGCCGCGGCAGTAGCCTAGCGCCGCCGATCAGGACGCGATGCCAAGCACTGCCGGGTCGGCCGGAGCCGGCCGTGCTGTCGCGCTACGGCCGCGCGCCGCGACCTTGAGCAGGCCAGTCAGCACGCCCACCGTCGCTTTGGCATCCGCCAGCGCCCGGTGACACGGCGAAGTCGAAGTCCGGAAGTAGCCCGCCAGCGTCGCGAGCCGGCAGTCGGGCACGTCTTGCGGGCCAAGCAGGAGCCGCGCCAGCACTGCGGTGTCGATGACCGCGGTCGGGGGCCAGCGAACCCCGGCGGCAGCGCAGGCCGCGGTCAGGAAGCCGAGATCGAACGGCGCGTTGTGCGCGACCAGCACGCAGCCCCTGGCGAACGCCAGGAACGCGGTCATCGCCGCGTAGGTGGAAGGGGCCCGGCTCACCATGGCGTCGGTGATGCCGGTTAGCTCGCAGATCTCGGCCGGGATCGGGCTGTAGGGCCGGACGAGCGAGGAGAACTCACCGGTCACCTCGCCGCCGTTCAGCCGGACCGCGCCGATCTCGGTGATCGCCGCCTCGGCCGGAAGCCAGCCGGTGGTCTCCACGTCGACAACGACGAGGTCATAGTCTGCGAGCGGTCCTGGCACGATAGTCACGGTAAGCCGGGGTGCTGACAGTCCGGTCCAGGCGCGCCGGCGGACCGGCGCCTCGTGCTGGCCCTGGGGCGCCATCGGCCACGGTCACGCCTCGTTCCGCTAAAGAAGCTGAGGCTTGTGTGACCGTTGCTATCGAATGGCGGTCATGAACGTTATGAGGTTGTTATAGCCATACAGGACTGCAGGGGACGACAACTTCATCGCCGAGAGTGCGCGAAGCGGTTGAATCTACCCTTCGATCTCACTAGTGTCACTTGCCGAGCCGACCGCTCACCAGCCGTCAGCTAGGCGGCGGCGGTTGGCCGAGCCGAATCTCCGAAGGCTGGGCCACGAGCCGACCGGAGAACCGGGGACCCAACGGATGGCGCTCACGTTGGTGCCGCCAGGGGTGAATCGGTCTGGCTGGCCGGTATCGGCTAGCGCCAGGCCGTAGGGCCGACTTCCACCGCCCGAACCCGTCAGCTCACCCGGTAGGCCGACAGTGGAAGAAGGAGCGTGCCACGCAGGTGCATACGCCGAGGTCGGTGCACAAAGTCGTGAGGCAACGTATCGCGGTCGGAGCGGCCGCGCTCATGGGAGCGGGACTACTGCTCGCGGTTACAGGCAGCGCCGCGGCGGCGCCGACCCCTACGCTCTCCCAGGCCGAGCACCGGGTCACGGTGATCGAGGCCAGGCTCGGACTGCTCGACCAGCAATTTGACGCCATCCAGGTGCAGCTGGCCTCCGTTAGGCAGCGGCTGAAGCTAGTGAAAAAGGAGCTCGGCGTCTACGGCGCGCAGTTCGCTGACCTGCGGGACGAGATCACCAGGATCGCTGTCGCCGACTACGAGGGCGGCAGCATCAACACCTCGGTCACGATGCTGACCTCCGGCAACGCTCAGCAGATCCTGAACAAGTCGTCGATGCTCCAGGAACTGTCCTGGAACAACAACCAGGAGATCGACGAGTTCCTGGCCGCAGCCAGGCAGCTCGAGAACACCCTGCAGATCGAGCAGCGGACCGTAATCGGGATCAAGCAGCTCGTCAGCAACCTCCGGCAGCGGGTCCAGGCCATGAACAAGATGTCGCGCCAGGAGGAGGCGCTGGTCGCCGAGCTCTCCCCGACCGAGCAGGCCGACACCGGCACGGGCGAGACCGGCACGACCCCGGTGACGGACCCGATTGCCACGACCACGCAGGCCGGGAAGGCGGTTAAGTACGCCTACGACCAGATCGGCTGCCCGTACGTGTACGGCGGCACCGGGCCCTGCCCTGATGGGTTCGACTGCTCGGGGCTGACGATGATGTCCTGGGCCGCCGCCGGGGTGGCCATCCCGCGCACCAGCGAGGATCAGTGGGCTGACCTGGCCGCGGTCAGCGTCAACGACCTGCAGCCCGGTGACATCCTGGTGTTCCTTGACGGCGGCCACGTGGGCCTCTACGTGGGCAACAACCAGCTGATCCAGGCACCACAGACCGGTCAGGACGTGCAGCTCGTGGCGTTCACGGGCTGGTTCCGCGAGAATTTCGACGGTGCCGTCCGGCCGTGAGCGCCGGATGGCAGGGCGGCGACCCGGGTAGGCTTTGATCTTCCAGTCGCCGCCCTGCCCCGTCAGGTGCCACCGGGGGAAGCCTGAATGACGAAGGTCCTGATCGTCACCAATGACTACCCGCCGCGCAGCGGCGGGATCCAGTCGTTCGTGCACGCGCTAGCCTGCCGGCTGCCTGCCGATGGCGTGGTCGTCTACGCGCCCGCCTGGGACGGTGCGGCCGAGTTCGACGCCAGGCTGCCGTTCCCCGTTATCCGCCATACCGGCTCGCTGATGCTGCCGGTGCCCAAGGTCAGGGACCGGGCCATGGCGCTGCTGGCCGAGCACGGCTGCGACGCGGTCGTGTTCGGTGCTGCCGCGCCGCTCGGGCTGCTCGCGCCGAGCCTGCGGCGGGCGGGGGCGAAGCGCTTGGTGGCGATCACGCACGGGCACGAGGCCGGCTGGGCCGCGCTACCCGGCGCCAGGGATCTGCTGCGGCGGATCGGCGACGAGGTGGACGTGGTCACCTACCTGGCCGAGTACTTCCGGGTCCGGCTGGCGCGGGCGCTGTCGCCCGCCGCTGCGGCCCGGATGGTGCGGCTGGCGCCAGGCGTCGATCCGGCCGAGTTCCGACCCGGAGCCGGCGGGACCGAAGTGCGCAAGCGGCTCGGCATCGAGCCGGACCGGCCGGTGGTGGTCTGCGTCTCCCGTATGGTGGCGCGCAAGGGTCAGGACACGTTGATCCGGGCCTGGCCGCGAGTGCTGGCCCGCTCGTCGGCTGGCGACTTGCCCGGTCCGTTGCTGATGCTGGTCAGCGACGGACCCTACCGGCTGCAACTGGAGCGGCTAGCCGCGAGGACGGGCGTGGCCGACTCGGTGTTGTTTACCGGCGCGGTCGGCTGGGATGAGCTGCCCGCCTACTACGACGCGGGCGACATTTTCGCCATGCCGTGCCGCACGCGGCGCCGCGGACTCGACGTGGAAGGCCTCGGAATCGTCTACCTGGAGGCTTCCGCGACCGGCCTGCCCGTCGTCGGCGGTGACTCAGGCGGCGCCCCTGACGCGATTCAGGACGGCGAGACGGGATACGTCGTGAACGGCCGGAGCGCCGAGGCGGTGGCCGATCGCCTCAGTCAGCTGCTCGCCGACCCGGCCGGGGCAGCGGCGATGGGCGACAAGGGCCAGGCGTGGGTCGACCGCGAGTGGACCTGGGACCTGGTCGCCGAGCGGTTCCAGCGCATCCTTTCCGGCTGACCTCTCCGGCGCGCTGCGTTTACCTGGCGTACAGGGCGTCGATGTCGGCCGCGAAGTCCTTGGTCACCATGGCCC
Organism: Streptosporangiaceae bacterium; assembly: GCA_030041135.1. Taxonomy (GTDB): domain Bacteria; phylum Actinomycetota; class Actinomycetes; order Streptosporangiales; family Streptosporangiaceae; genus JAJYUU01. The sequence goes on from JASHOL010000338.1 coordinate 10,588, forward strand.
GCTTCACCTTCAGCGATGGCGTCAGGTAGCCGTTTTCTGTGGTGAAGTCGACGGGCAGCACGCGGAACTTCCTGATCGACTCGGCCCTGGAAACTGCCTTGTTCGCATCGTCGACCGCGGCCTGGAGGTCGGCGAGCAGATCGGGATCCTCAGCGAGGTCGGCTGCGGTCGCGCTCTCCGGCTTGCCGTGCTGCTTCTTCCAGTGCTCGAGTGTCTCCGGGTCGAGCGCGATCAGGCAGGCGATAAACGGCTGCCCGTCTCCGACTACCATGCACTGGCTGATCAGCGGGTGAGCCCGCAGCCGGTCTTCGAGCACCGCGGGCGCGACGTTCTTCCCGCCCGCGGTGACGATGAGTTCCTTCTTGCGGCCGGTCACCCGCAGAAAGCCCTCGTCATCGAGCGAGCCGAGGTCGCCGGTATGGAGCCAGCCTTCGGCGTCGAGAGCCTCAGCGGTCGCCTGGGGATTGTGCCAGTAGGCGCCGAAGATTATGTCACCCCTGAGCAAGATCTCTCCGTCGTCGGCAATCCGCGCGCTCACGCCGGGAACGGGCTGGCCCACGGTACCGATCTTGTTCCGGCTCGGCTTGTTCACCGTGGCGGCCGCAGACGTCTCGGTCATGCCGTAACCCTCCAGCACGGTGATGCCGGCCCCGCGGAAGAAGTGACCGAGCCGCTCGCCGAGCGGTGCTCCGCCGGATACGGCGTAGGTCACCTTGCCGCCGACCGCGGCTCGCAGCTTGCCGTACACCAGGTGGTCGAAGACGGCGTGACGCAGGCGCAGGCCAGGGCCTGGCGCCTTACCCGCCGACTTGGCCTGGCTGACCGCGATCGCGGCGTCGGTAGCGGCGGCAAAGATCTTCGCCTTCACCGGGCTGACCGAGGCGGTTTGCTGTGCGGTGTTAAAGACCTTCTCGAACACCCGCGGAACGGCCAGCAAGAACGTGGGCCGGAACTCGGGCAAGCCCCTGGCGACGGTGGCGGAGTCCGACCAGTGGCCGAGGACCGCGCCCGATTCCAGGCAGCCGATCTCGATGATCCGGGCGAAGACGTGCGCCAGTGGCATGAACAGAAGCGTCGAGCAGTTCGGCTCCTGGAAAACCTCCTCAAGGGAGCCGTGCACGGCGTTGCGGACGGCGGACAGCAGGTTGCGGTGAGTGAGTTCGCAGCCCTTGGGACGGCCGGTGGTCCCCGAGGTGTAAATGATCGTGGCCAGGTCGGCGCCCGCCCTGGAGGTGCGGGCAGAGCGCAACTGCTCGTCAGTTACCGAGGCGCCGGTAGCGGCCAGGTCATCGAGAGCGTCGATCCGCCACAGGTGGGCCAGGTCGGGCAGCCGGTCGCGGAGGCCGGAGATGATCTGCTCATGCGAGTCGGTCTCGGTGATGGCAGCCTTGGCGCCGGAGTCGCTGAGGATCCATTCCACCTGTTCCGCCGAGGAAGTCTCGTATACGGGCACGGTGACAGCGCCGGCGGTCCAGATGGCGTAATCGGCCAGCGTCCACTCATAGCGGGTGTGCGACAGCAGGCCCACCCGGTCGCCCGGCTCGATCCCGGCCGCGATCAGCGCGCGGGCCAGTGCCGTCACCTGGTCACGGAACTGGCCAGCGGTCACGTCCGACCAGGTGCCGTCGTCGGCTCGCTTCCGCATCACGACCTGGCCAGGCGTCGCGTCGGCCCGGCTGAACACCACATCGGTCAGCGACGCGTCGTCCGGCACCGCGATCAGGGCCGGGATTCCGTATTCGAGCACGTCGCCTCCATGGATTGCCCGTTCCCAAACTGATCTCTAGGACGTTATATCGCTACCCGGCCGGCGCCCAGCCATGGCGGGCAGGGCACTGCCGCCGGACTTTGCCTACTGTAGGTGGAATGCGGGTCCACGTGGTGAGCGACGTACACGGGCGCGCCGACGCGCTGGGCAGGTCAGGTGATGGTGCCGACGCGCTGATATGCCTGGGGGATCTGCTGTTGTTCATCGACTATGCCGACCACAGCCAGGGCATCTTTCCCGGCCTGTTCGGCGCGGACAAGGCCCGTGAGCTGGTCGAGCTGCGGACGGCGCTGCGGTTCGATGAGGCCAGGACGTTGTCCGCCGGGCTGTGGGCCGGGCTCGGCGGCGATCCGCGGCAGCACATAGAGGCGGCGGTGGCCAGGCAGTACTCCGAGCTGTTTGCGGTGATGCCGGTCCCGGCCTATCTGACCTACGGAAACGTCGACATTCCGCGGCACTGGGACGAGTACGTCCGGCCGGGGCAGAAGGTGCTGGACGGCGAGCGAGTCGAGCTGGATGGCCGTACGTTCGGCTTCGTGGGCGGAGGGCTGCGGACCACGTACCGGACGCCCAACGAGCTTGACGACGGCGTATTCGATGCCAAGGTCACCGCGCTCGGAGAGGTGGACGTGCTGTGCTCGCATATCCCTCCGGCGGTGCCTGAGCTGCTGTATGACACGGTGGCCCGCCGCATGGAGCGCGGTAGCGAGGCACTGCTGGCGCTGATCGAGCGGACACAGCCCAGGTACGCCCTATTCGGTCACGTACATCAGCCGTTGCAGAGCCGGGTCCGCATCGGCCGGACCGAGTGCATCAACGTCGGCCATTTCCGGGCCACCGGCCGGCCGTATGTCCTGCAGTGGTAGCGGCCGTGGCGCCCGGCTTGGCGGCAGCGGCGTACAGGTCGTACAGGCGCCAGCAGGGTACGCTCCGAGCATGGCCGACAGAACGAGTTCGAGCATCACGATGTCTGCACCCCGCGCGACCGTGATGGGCGTGATCGCCGACTTCGCGGCCTATCCTGAGTGGGCGACCGGGGTAAGTTCCGCGGAGGTCGTGGAGCAGGGGGCGGACCCCCGCCCGCTGCGCGTCCGGTTTGTCATTAATGCCGGGCCGATCAAGGACAGCTACGTGCTGGCTTACCAGTGGGACGACGATGCGGCCGTCCGGTGGACGCTGGCCGAGCCGGGCTCGATGGTGACGGAGATGTCCGGTGCCTACCTGCTGGCGGACGACGGGACTGACACGAAGGTGAGCTACGAGCTGGCGGTCGGGACTCGGGTGCCCTTGGGCCTGCTCAGGCGCCGGGCCGAGAGAACGATCATCGACACGGCGCTCAGGGGCCTGAAGACGCGGAGCGAGAATGTCGCCCAGCGACGGCAGGATCAGCACGGGCAGGAGCGGTGAGACCGATGACGGAGCATGCTGGGAACGGCGCCAGGGACGATCGCGGTCAGAACCGCAGCGAGAACGGCTCGTCGGCTGCGTCCGGCTCGTCGGCTGCGTCTGATTCGTCGGGCACGTCCGGCTCGGGCTCGTCGGGCCGGTCTGGCTCGTCGGGCACATCTGGCTCGTCGGGCACATCTGGCTCGCCGGGCACATCTGGCTCGCCGACGTCAAGGTCCAGGCCGAGGCAGGCAGGGCGCCAGTCCAGGCCACGGCAGGGCGGCCCCGCCGAGCAGGCGAGCGACATGTTGAGCGACTTCCAGCGCTGGCTGATCCGCTCCAGCGCGAGGAACATGCGCAAGGAAATCGGCGGCCAGGTTCGCCGCACGCTCGGCGGGCGCACCGAGCAAGGGAACGTCTGGGACGTAGCGACGACCGAGATACCGCCTGAGGTCGGCGACTCGCCCGAGTGCCAGTGGTGCCCGATTTGCCGTGCCGCCCGGGCCATGCGCGAGTCCAGCCCGAGTCTCAGCGATCACCTGTCGACCGCCGGAGACGTGGTGGCGTCGGCCGTCCAGGAAGCGCTCAAGGCATTCGACTCGGTTCTGACCCGCAGTGGTGATACGGCTGGGCCATGGCAGGACGAAGCCGACGACCGGGCCGAGAGTCGCGACGACTGGTCGGCTGCGCGTGATAGGTGGGCGGCCGAGCGTGGCGCTAGGATCACGGACCGCGGCGGCGCCTGGCCTCCGCCGCCCGGCACGGGGCCTGCGGCGCCTGCCCACCGGGCGGCGGAACCGGATATAACCGATGAGCCGGACGGATCGGATGAGCCTGACGATCGGGGTTGACGTCGGCGGCACCAAGGTGGCCGCGGGCGTCGTCGACGTTCACGGGAAGATCATCGAAAAGCTGAAGCGATCCACACCGGCCGCACGTCCCGACGACACCGCGGCTGTCATCTCCGAGGCTGTGCTTGAGCTCCTAGACCGATATGACGTGACCGCCGTCGGCATCGGTGCAGCCGGGTTCGTGGACGAGACCCGCTCGACCGTGCTTTTCGCGCCGAATCTCGCCTGGCGGGACGAGCCGGTCAAGAAGCGGGTGGAGGAGCGGATCGGCCGGAAGGTCATCGTGGAGAACGACGCCAACGCCGCGGCCTGGGCCGAGGCGCGGATGGGCGCGGCCCGCGGTCAGCAGGACGTGATGCTGATTACCGTGGGTACTGGCATCGGTGCTGGAGTCGTGCTCGACGGCCATCTGTACCGGGGCAGGTGGGGCTCGGCCGGAGAGCCGGGACACTACCGGGTCGTGCCCGACGGGCGGCTGTGCGGCTGCGGGAACCGGGGCTGCTGGGAGCAGTACGCGAGCGGCAACGCGCTAGTCGCCGAGGCGCGCGAGTTGGCCAGGCGTTCGCCGAGCGCGGCCGTCCGGCTGCTCCAGCTGGGCGGCGGCACCGCTGACGGGATTGACGGGCCGGCCGTAACCCACGCCGCGCGTGAGGGCGACGCCGGGGCACTGTCGTGCTTCGAGATCGTCGGCAACTGGCTCGGCCACGGGCTAGCCGACCTGACTGCAATCCTCGATCTTGGGTGCTTCGTGATCGGCGGGGGGGTGTCGGAGGCCGGCGAGATGCTGCTCGGGCCCGCGCGGGCCGCCTACGAGAACAGTGTCACCGGTCGCGCGTACCGGCAGCTCGCCGACATCAGGCAGGCCGAACTGGGACCGGACGCGGGGCTGATTGGTGCCTCCGACCTGGCCAGGCAAGGCTAGTCAGAGTACGGCTCCGTCATCGTTGTCGTCGCGCTTCGGCCGGTCGCCCATCTTGATCACCAGCACAATGAAGCCGCCGATGAACGCCGCGATGGCCGCGAGCGCCTCCACGCCCGAGATGCTCCAGCCGGCCAGCGTGCCGAGCAGCAGGTAGGCGGGTCCGCATACCAGGGCGACCCAGGCACCCTTGGTGATCGCGTCCATCTTGGCTGGCGGCGGCAGCTGCGTCGGGACGTAGGGCTCGTCCTCTTCGGCTTCCTCTTCCTCGTCGGCCGGCGACCAGGACCGTGGATCGATCGCAGGCCTGATCACCCTGGCTCGGTCCAGAGGGTTGGCGGCATCGTCGGCCTGGCCACCTGGCTCGCCCTGAGCCGCAGGCAACTCGGCGGCGGCGGTATCGGACTCCGGCAGGTCTTCCGCTGCGGGCCAGGGGGCATCGGCGACATGGGGCTCGGACGGCGCGTCGAAGCGCGCGATTAGGTCACGCCAGGCAGCTTCTTCGCCGCTGACCTCTCCGTCGATGTCTCCGGGTCCGCTCATCCTCATTCCCCGGTCGTTGATTCCCTGCTTACGCCGCTATGTAGCCGGACAAACTCAAGGCTCCCCTCAAATATTGCCTCAGCGTCGTTATCCAGCGTCGCAACGTGGTAACTGTCGGCGAGCTCTCGCACCTCCAGCTGGCCAGCGGGGACCGCTTCCCTGAGTAGTTTCATGCTGGCCGGCCCGACGACATGGTCGGTAAGGCTGCGGAAAGCCAGGATCGGCTGGGTCAGGTCCTTCAGGTGCTCCTGGGTGGCCCGCCAAAGCCCGGGCAGAGTTGCTGCCGCCTTGACCGGCATCCGGTCGTACCCGACCTCGCGCGAGCCCTCCTTCTTGATGTCGCTGGCGATGCCCTTGAGCGAGGGCACGAGGAGTTTCATCACCGGAGCGAGGAGGAACAGCCGGGTATCGGCGGTTATAGACGGGTTGACCACGACGAGGCCGCGGACGGCGTCTCCTCGGAGTTCAGCTAGGCGCAGCGCGAGGCAGCCGCCCATGGACAGGCCCATTACGAACATCTCGTCACAGCTCGCCTGGAGTTCATCGAACGCCCGATCGACCTCGGCGTACCAGTCCTCGGCTCTGGTCCTGGCCATTTCCGGCCAGGACGTGCCGTGGCCGGGCAGGCGAGGCAGGCTGACGCTCAGGCCCGCGTTGGCCAGGTATTCGGCCCACGGCCGCAGTGACTGCGGGCTGCCGGTGAAACCATGACACAGGAGGACGCCGGTGGGCCCCTCGCTGCGCGCGAAGGCCTCCGCGCCCTGCATTACTGGCATGAGCAGTCCTCTCGCCTGACGTAACGGGCCGCGCCTTGCCGATCGCGAACTGCGCCGGAGCGCACGTGCTCCCTACCCAAATCGTCGCATGCGTCATGCGCGGCCGGTACTGGTTAGCGGCGCAATGGAAGCTGCCTGAGCGACAGTCGTCCGACCTCGCCGGGATCGGACTTCGCCGGGGCCCGGCTGCGTGTGCCTACGCCGGCCGGTGCCGCTGTGTCGGTGCCGCCGTGCCGTTCCGCCGCGCTGGCTTCGCCGCGCTGGCTTCGCCAGGTCGGCGCCCCAGGCCGGATGAGTAAATTCACGGATCTGGGTAGCGAACTGCCATGGCTATCCGCCGGCCATCGCGAGCGGGTCGGTTCCAGGCCCTACGGTCTCGGCGGGCTGGACCCGCTGTGCCCGCGGATACGCGAGTCGCGCTCTACTTGCGCGGGGAAGGCGTTCGCGAGACTCTTTCGATCATGCGGGAATGTCTTCACATGCTGGCGCGTGACAGTCCGGCGGCGCACTCTCCAGCCGTGTTTGCGCCGGCACCGATCGGCACAGGATCACCTCTGGAGGGCGGTCGCCAACGTCGTCGCTCTCGGCAAGATGCTGGCACTGGCTCTCGCACGTACGCGTTGAGCGGGCAGTTTGCTCATATCTGAGGTATGGCCGTGTTCTACTGGGTGGTTAAGGCGATCATCGGGCCGGTTCTCGTGCTGGTGTTCCGGCCGTGGTCCCAGGGCACAGAGAACGTGCCAAGGGAGGGCCCGGCCATCCTGGCGAGCAACCACCTCTCGTTCTCGGACCACTTCTTTGCGCCGCTTCCTCTGCCGCGCAAGGTCGTGTTCCTGGCGAAGTCCGAATATTTCACTGGCCGAGGGATAAAGGGCTTGCTCAGCAGGGCGTTCTTCAGCGGTCTCGGGCAGATTCCCGTGGACCGCTCCGGCGGCGAGGCGAGTGAACGCGCGCTGCGGACGGGCCTTCGCGTCCTTGCCTCAGGGCAACTGCTCGGCATCTACCCCGAGGGCACGCGAACTCCTGACGGCCGACTGTTCCGCGGCAAAACCGGTGTCGCCCGCCTGGCGCTCGAGGCCAGGGTGCCGGTGATTCCGACCGCGATGATCGGCGGGTTCGAGTTCCAGCCGCCCGGCCGGGTGGCACCCCGGCTGACGATCCGGCCAGGCGTCCGATTCGGCAAACCCCTCGACTTTTCTCGCTACTACGGCCTTGAGCAGGACCGCATCGTTCTGCGCGCCGTCACCGATGAGATCATGTATGAGCTCATGAAGTTGTCGGGTCAGGAGTACGTGGACGAGTACGCGCAGCGGGCCAAGGGTCGGCTGGCCCAGGTTCTGAGCCGCGGCGGGCACGTCGGCCATGATGCCCTGGCCGGCGGCGCCAACGGTCATGTCTCCGGTCACGTGTCCGAGGAAGGCGAGGACGAAGACGACGCCTTCGGCTCTCGGACGGCGGCGGACAACATCCAGGACTAGCTCATCGCCGCGGAACCCATGCCGAACGTGGCTGACGTCCTGCCCGGTGACCGCTCCGTCAGGCGTGTAGCGGGCCCGCCGACGACCAGGGCCCGGCTGTCGCGGATCGAGGGCCACCTCCGGCCGGGCGGGCTGGCCTCCAGCAGGGTGTCCAGCATCTCCCCGGCCCGCTCGCGCCGGTACCAGGCGGGATAGGCGTGCAGCAGCCACCGGAAGCGCCGCTCCAGCGCCGTCACGCCGGACTCGCCTGCCGGGCGGTGCCCCGTTCCTGGCGGCGGCCCCGGTCCGTCACCAGGGGAGCCGCATCCGCCATCCGCACTGCCTCGGCCCGCAGTGCACCGGAACCAGACGACGTCAGTCCGTAGGAGCGCCGTGGGCGGCCGTGCACGACCTGCTCGCGCACCAGCTCCACATACCCCCCGGCGGCGAGGCGGTCCAGCGCCGTGTACAGCGTCCCGGTGGCTAGCCGGACCCGGCCGCCCGACAGTTCCTCCGCACGCTGGATGATGGCGTAGCCATGCAGCGGCTCGTCCAGCAGGGACGCCAGGATGAAGTAAGTGGGTTCCCTCATTGGCTTCTCGCCTTAGGCACCTGACCATAATAAGTAGCTAGCCGATATATAGCAAGTGCTAGAACGGGCCCGCGCCGGGTCACCGGTTAGGAGCAGCGACCGGCCGGCCAGGCCCACGAGCGCGGCCTGCGACGCGCTCCGGCGGCGTCTGGCCCGCGCTATCCGCTGCCCGCTGGTTCGTGGTCCCGGGCCCGTCGCGGCTCTCACCGCACCCGCGTGCCCGTCAAGGGCACGCCCGCGGTGCGCCGCTGCGCGAAAATCCTTGACAGCCGCCGCCCCGCCACGTTTGCGGCTACCCGTCGGGAAGGACGCCGCAGACCGGGACCTCGCGCGGCAAAACTCCGCCGCGCAATTCCCAGCCTCTGAACAGGGCAGGCCGTCTCACCAGCCGCGAAGCGCCCTGGCCGACCGGTCGGCGACAGGTTAGATTTGACTTCGTTCCCAGAAAATATACAATCTTAGTTATAGGTTCTCTGAAGTAACAGAGCGAGCTAACCTAGGCCGCGGGGTCTAGGATGCGACTGGAAGGTGACAGGGACATGCTTACGTCGTTCGACCCACGCGCGGAGTTTCACCGCGCGTTCTGGACCGCTGATCGCAGTTTCTCGGCCGCGCGGATGGACGCCATCCGCCGCGACAACGAGATTGAGCTTCGGTTCGACCTGCCGGGTATCGACACCGACAGCATCGACGTGACCGTCGACCGTGGCGTGCTGAGCGTCAGCGCGAAGCGGTCGGAGGAGTACGCAGACGGTGAGAAGCCGTTCGTCCGGGAGCGGGTCATGGGCTCGTTCTCCAGGAAGCTGCGGCTGTCGGACACCGTCGACGCGGAGAAGATCGCCGCGTCCTATGACGGTGGCGTGCTGACCGTCAAGGTTCCGCTGACCGAGCGTGCGCAGCCGCGCAAGATCGAGATCAGCACCCCGGAGCAGGCCGCCGTCACGGCCTGATCATGGCGCCCTCGAGAGGGCGATAGCCTGCGAAGGGCCCGTGCGGTCATGGCCGTGCGGGCCCTTTTCCCGGTGAGGAGGATGCCGTGCCGTCGCTGCCACTGGACGACGAGAACCGGCCGCTGTTCACCGTCGGCCAGGTGTCGGAGATGCTGAACGTCCAGCAGGCGTTCCTGCGCAGGCTGGACGAGTTCGCAGTCGTGTCGCCAACGCGGTCGGCCGGCGGCCAGCGCCGGTACACCCGCAACGAGATCGTCGCCGTGCGGTACGTCGTTGAGTTGATCGACGATGGCCTTACGCTGGCCGCCGTCCGGCGGGTGCTTCAGCTTGAGGACAGGGTGCGCGCGCTTGAGACGGAGCTGGACGCGCTGCGCGCGCTTGCGGTCAGGCTCCACGGCCAACTGGCGGAGCGGCAGGGTCCGGTCGGCGGGGAGCCCGCTGAGCGGGGCAACCCGGTCAGCGGCTAGTTGACGAGCGCGTCCTCGCGCCGAGTGTCGTCTTCATTGTCCTGATCGTCCGCAAGGCTCACGAAGACCTGGGAGCTGATCGTGTGCAGCGCGGTCAGCATTTCGCCGAGAGCCTCGTCGCGCGGCAGCTCCAGGACGACGTCGCCCGACAGCTCCGCCGCCGTGCCCGGCCGCGGCGTGAGCTGGACTGCCTGGACGCGCTGGCTCGCCAGCACCTCGCTGAGACGCTCTCTGCTGCGGGGGTCATCAGCGAGGTTGATCCGTATTCTCCACATGGCCATGAAGCTGGCCCTCCCAGTCTGAGTGGCGTTCACCATCGACTTTCGCGGGCACCAGTTGCCGAGGTGATTCAGGCTCGTAACGCTGACGTAAAACGCCAGGACCCAGTTCTGACTCCGCCGACCGCACGGGTCGTCAAGGGGAGTCGGGCACCTAGCGCTGAAGACAGCTTACGGGCTGTGAGCGGCAGACGATGGCTATTTGCCGGAAACGGCCCGATGGCCCGATGTCCTGGGTCCCGTCGGCCGACCGCGCCGGGTGCGCCGGGTGCGCCGGGTGCGCCGGGTGCGCCGGGTCGCGCCGGGTCGCG
>JASHOL010000339.1 GCA_030041135.1 Streptosporangiaceae bacterium
GAGCCGGAAGAGCCCGAGGTTAAGCTCGTGAGGCACCAGACGCAGCGGCAGTCGCGAGCGAAACGATCAGGGAAGCGCTGAGCCGGTCGGCAGGTATGGTGCGGCAGTTCGCCGGAGACAGATCTGAGGAGGCCTGGCATGAGCCAGCAGGATGACGTGGTGGCGCATGAGGCCGGGCACAGCGACGACGAGTTGATCGGCGGCGCCACGGCGATCGCGGTGAACGAGGACGCGGAGATCGACGACGAGGTCGACGCGGACGAGGCCGCAGGCGAGCGGACGTCAGTGAAGCCGTCGATGGCAGATCTCGAACTCGAGGGCGAGATAGCCGCGGACTACATCGAAGGGCTGCTGGATGTCGCGGATCTCGACGGCGACATCGACATGGACGTAGAAGGCGACCGCGCGGTCGTCTCGGTCGTAGGCGCCACCCTGGACGAGCTGGTGGGTCGGCGCGGTGAGGTCCTGGAGGCCCTGCAGGAACTGACGCGGCTCGCCGTGCACCAGCAGACGGGGATGCGTACCCGGATGATGCTGGATGTCGGCGGTTATCGGCAGCGGCGGCGGGCCGAACTGGCTGCGACCGGCCAGGATGCGGCGGAGGAGGTCCGCCGCACGGGAGTGCCGAAACGGCTGTGGCCGATGAATCCGTTCGAGCGCAAGGTCGTGCACGATGCGGTGGCTGCGGCCGGCCTGCGCAGCGAGTCCGAAGGCGAAGAGCCGGAGCGCCGTGTGGTCGTCCTACCGGCCTGATCACGGCGTCGGGCTAGACCATGTCAGATAGTGACAAGCCTCGCGGAAGCGAAGCCGGGGACGAGACCGGGACCGCGGCGGGACACGAGCGGGAGCGAGCAGGCGCGGTCTTCGGAGCGGCGCTGCCGGCCGCGGAGAAGTATGCGGAGTTGCTGGCCGGCCGCGGGGTCGAAGTCGGCGTTGTCGGCCCGGGGGAGGCCGAGCGGGTGTGGGATCGGCATCTGCTGAACTGCGCGGCGGTTGCGCGACTCGTGCCGGCGCGGTGCTCGCTGGCTGACATCGGATCCGGGGCCGGACTGCCAGGGATCGTGCTTGCGCTGCTGCTTCCCGGCGTGCGGGTAACGCTGGTCGAGGCTATGGCGCGGCGGGTGAGCTTCCTTGAGCAGTGCGTGGCGGAACTGGGGCTGGCCAACGTCGAGGTGGTACGCGGCCGGGCCGAGGACCTGGCCGGCCATCTGACCGTGGATGTGGTGACGGCCCGCGCGGTCGCTCCGCTGGAGAAGCTGGCCGGGTTGTGCGTCGGCCTGCTACGGCCGGGCGGCAAGGCGCTGGCGATGAAGGGTGCGTCGGCCGAGACTGAGCTGGCGCGGGCGAGGCCAGTGCTGGCCCGGCTGGGTGTTAGCGACGCGCGAGTCGTGAAGGTAGGTAGCGCAGACGGCGCTGCTGCTGCGACAGTGGTGGTGTTCAGTGCTGCCGGCAGGCGCGGCGCGCAGGGCCGGGACGGCGCGGGCCAGCGGCCTAGCGGGCACCCAGGCGAGCGGGTTGTCGGACGGCAGCGCGGGGCGGGTCCGCCGGGGAGGCGGGCTCGGCCGAACAGCAGGCGCGGCGGCGGCTGAGGGGTCGGCGTTCCCGGCTCGACGAGGAGTGGCAGATGCGAGTGGGCTCCGGGCCGGGGCTTGGTTGGCCGGAGGAAAGCGAGGCCGCTGACGGGCAGGGCGCGGCCGAGGAGCCGGCCGGCCCGCCGATCGGTGCTCTGGACGGGCTTGGTTGGCCGGAGGCCGCGGGCAGTGGCTCGGACGGGCCTGGCGGAAGCGAGGACACCCTGAGGCGCACCGAGCGGCCGGAGTCGTGGGCAGAGTACGTCGCGAGACCGGCCGGGCGTGAGGCTGGGACGACGGGCTCGACGGAATCAGACCCGGCTGGCGAGCCGCCGGTCGGTCGCGGCGGACCGGGCGCGGCCGGTGGTCCTGGCAGTGCAGCGCCGGAGCGGGTGCGCCAGGCGCTCGCGGGAGTTTCACGTGAAACTGGGCCGGGAGGAGTGGTTCAGGCGGGAGATCGGGGTGTGAACGCACCATCCCCGCCCGCGGCCGAGGATGGCCGGCCCGCGACCGGAGGAGGAGCGCCGAACGGAGTAGGTGGGGTGCGGACGGCGGCTAGCCCGGATAGCGTAGGCGGCGCCGAGAACCCTAGTGCGGGCGAAAGCGAGGTTCAGGTGGCTATTCCGGCCGGGCCGAATGCGGTTGCGGACACCCCGATCGCCCGGGCTGCTCAGGCCGCGGTGGTGGCCCGCGCTGGGGGTGCCCCTTGGCCTAGGCCGTCACTGTGCCGGATCATCACGATCGCCAACCAGAAGGGCGGCGTGGGCAAGACGACGACCGCGGTGAACATGGCCGCGAGCCTGGCCATGCACGGAGCCCGCGTTCTCGTCGTGGACCTGGACCCGCAGGGAAATGCGTCGACGGCGCTCGACGTGGACCACCACTCAGGCATCGCGTCGGTCTATAACGTGCTCGTGGACGGCCAGCCACTGGGCTCGGTGGTCAAGCAAGTCACAGGTTTTGCTCACCTGTACTGCGCGCCGGCGGCGATCGACCTGGCCGGCGCGGAGATCGAATTGGTACCCCTGGTGGCGCGGGAGTCGCGGCTCGCGAGGGCGCTATCCGCATATGACGCGTCGAATCTCGACTACATCTTCATCGACTGCCCGCCGTCGCTGGGATTGCTGACGGTCAACGCGCTCGTGGCGGCGCCGGAGGTGCTGATCCCGATCCAGTGCGAGTACTACGCCCTGGAAGGGCTTGAGCAACTGCTGCGCACCGTCGAGCTGGTGCGCAGCCATCTCAATCCCGACCTATCGGTGACGACGATCCTGCTGACGATGTACGACGGGCGCACGCGACTGGCGTCGCAGGTTGCGGACGAGGTCCGGGAGCACTTCGGGGCGGTCGTACTGGCGTCGGTCATCCCGCGGAGCGTGCGGGTATCGGAGGCACCAAGCTATGGCCAGTCGGTGATGACCTACGACCCTGGCTCGACCGGCGCACTGGCGTACCTGGAGGCGGCGCGCGAACTGGCGCAGCGAAACGCTGCGCCCGCTGCGAGCTAGCCGGGTCGAAGAGAGGCAACGATGCCGCCACAGAAGCGAGGCCTGGGCAAGGGCCTGGGCGCGCTCATCCCGTCGGGGCCGGCGGGCATACCCGGCGTCCACGGAGC
>JASHOL010000340.1 GCA_030041135.1 Streptosporangiaceae bacterium
CCTCTCCGTCGATCCGGGCGAGCATGCGCAGATGCGCGGGCAGGACGACCCTGATCACGGCAGCGTCTGCACCTCGACCGACAGCACAGCGGGCAAGTCCCTGACGACCGGCGCCCAGGAATCGCCCGCATCGCTGGAGGCATAGACCTGGCCACCCGTCGTTCCGAAGTAAATACCGCACGAATCGAGGGCGTCAACGGCCATCGCATCGCGGTAAACGTTCACGTAGCAATGCTCCTGCGGCAGGCCCTTGGTCAGCGGCTCCCACTCGTCGCCCCCGGTGCGGCTGCGGTAGACGCGCAGCCTTCCGTCCGGCGGGTAGTGCAGGGAGTCGCTGGTGATCGGGACGACATAGACCGTGTCAGGCTCGTGCGCGTGCACGTCGATCGGGAAGCCGAAGTCGGTCGGCAGGTTGCCGCTGATCTCGTGCCAAGATTCGCCCCCGTCGTCGCTGCGCATGACGTCCCAGTGCTTCTGCATGTACAGCACGTCGGGCCGGGACGGGTGCATCGCGATCCGGTGGACGCAGTGCCCGACCTCGGCGTTCGGGTCGGGGATGCCCTCGGACTTAAGGCCGCGGTTCACCGGGCGCCAGGTCTGGCCGGCGTCGTCGGAACGGAACGTGCCGGCCGCCGATATCGCGGCGAACATCCGGCTGGAGCCGGCCGGGTCCAGGATGATCGTGTGCAGGCACATGCCGCCCGCCCCAGGCTGCCAGTACTGGCCGGAGCCGTGACCCCGCAGGCCGGGCAGTTCCTCCCAGTGCAGGCCGCCGTCGGCGGACCTGAACAAGCCGGCGTCCTCCACGCCCGCGTACACGGTGTCCGGGTCACCCAGTGACGGCTCGAGGTGCCACACCCGCTCGAACTCCCACGGATGCGGCGTGCCGTCGTACCACTGGTGGGTACCGGGTACACCGTCGTAGGCGAACTCGTTGCCGACCGGCGTCCACGTCTTGCCGCCGTCGTCCGAGCGCTGGATCACTTGCCCCGACCAACTGCTGTACTGCGAGGCGTACAGGCGGTCCTGATCTGCGGGTGATCCCTTCAGGTGATAGATCTCCCAGCCGCTGAAGTACGGGCCAGCGACGTCCCACTGATCACGCTTGCCGTCTGCCGTCAGCACGAACGCGCCCTTGCGCGTGCCGACCAGTACCCGTACGCCGCTCATCTGCACCCTTCCCAGCCCGGCCGGCCCGTCGCGATCCGCAGATTGCACCGCGCAACGCGCAGCCGCGACGGATATCCACGACGACTACGCCCACGCTACCGGTGGGTTCAGACGGCCGGCAGGCAAAAAACTCATCGGGCCCACGCAGCCGATCGGCGGAGCCTCAGCCCCGGTTGCCTCGGATGGCATGATGGCCGGGTGACAGTTTCGGCTGATTTCTCGGCCATCCCCGACAGCCAGCACCAGGCCGAAGTCAGGCAGCTATGCGAGGCGATGGAGGCCGCCGACCGGGCCGGGCGCTACCCGCAGCTGGTGGTCGAGCGCCCGTGGTCGGTCCACAATCCCGTACTGGAAGGCGAGTTCGCCTCGCCCGCGGCGATCAGCTGGTATCTCGAGCGCGAGCTGAGCCGGCTGGCGTCCCAGGGCGCCAGGATCTCGGTCCGCCCCGGACGCAAGGCGCTGGACCTGCACGACCCGGAAATCGGCCACGCGGTGGACGAGACCAGGTCAGACCTGCGTCGCAAGAAGCTGTTCCTGTTCGGGCCGGAGCGAATGGCGCTCTCGATCGACCGGCTCCAGCATTACACGGGCACGCCCGCGGACGCCTTCCAGCGCTACGTGCTGCTGACGAACTACTCCTGGCTGGTCGAGGAGTTCAGGGCCGTCCTGCCCGACAGCATCGGGCCAGAGGCCGACGGCCGTCAGATGCCAGCCTGGCACCACCGGCTTCCCGGCCGGGCCGGAGTGAGCATCGTCAACATCGGCGTCGGCCCGTCCAATGCGAAGACGATCACCGATCATCTCGCCGTCCTCCGCCCCGACCTGGTGCTGATGATCGGCCACTGCGCCGGCCTGCGGAATCACCAGGAGATCGGCGACCTGGTCCTCGCGATGGCGTACATGCGCGATGACCGCGTCCTCGACGACATCCTGCCGCTGAGCGTTCCGGTGGTCTCGAACCATACCCTGAACACGCTGCTGCTCGACGAGATCGCGGCTCGCGGCCTGCGGAGCCGCCTGGGCATCGTGTTCACTACCGCGAACCGGAACTGGGAGCTGCAGCTGACGTCGGTGGGCGAGCGGCTACGCCTGTCCCGCGCGGTCGCCGTGGACATGGAGTCGGCGACGGTGGCAGCGAACGGATTCCGCTACCGGATACCGACCGCCACGCTGCTGGCGGTCAGCGACAAGCCGCTGCATGACCAGCCCAAGCTCAGCGCGGACGCGCAGAGCTTCTACTCGGCCACCCGCCGCCAGCACGTCGAAATAGCCATCGCTATTGCCGACAAGGTCAGGCAACTCTATCCCGGCGGTCTGCCGACCGCGGACATCCGTTCGGCGGACGAGCCCCTCCTCGGCGTCTCGGAGCCGGGCCGACCATAGCGCGCGGGCTCCGGTACGGTCGCTTGCTGTGGCAGAACGGCTGGGCTCGCGATTCGCGAGGCTCTGGACGGCGAGCACGACGTCGGCGCTGGGCAGCGGCGTGGCGACGATCGCGGCGCCGCTGTACGTGGCCGCGCACACTAAGAGCCCGCTGATCGTTTCTGCCACCACCGGTGTCGCATGGCTGCCGTGGCTGCTGTTCGCCCTGCCCGGCGGGGTGCTAGTGGACCGGGTCGACCGGCGGCGCCTCATGGTGACCATCGACTGGACACGGGTGGGCGCGATGGGCGTCCTGGCCACCGCGCTGCTCACCGGGTGGTCCAGCATCGCCCTGCTGGACGCCGTGCTGTTCGTCATCAACACCGGCGAGGTCATCTTCCGCTCGGCCAGTCAGACCATGACGCCCGCTGTCGTGCCGCGGGCTTCGCTGGAGCGCGCGAACAGCTGGCTGGTCGGCGGGACCACCGTCATGCAGCAGATGATCGCCGGGCCGCTCGGCGGCTTCCTGTTCGTGGTATCGGCCTGCGTCCCGTTCTTCGTCAACGCGGGAACCTACGCGGCGAGCGCGGTCCTCGTCGGCCTGGTGGCGGGAACCTACCGCGCGTCGCGGACATCGGCCGCTGGGGGCGAGGGATCCAGCCGCGCCGACGCGATCCGGTCCGAGCTGGCGGAGGGCTTCCGCTGGCTCGCCGGACAGCGCCTGCTCCGCACGATGGCGATCTTGATCGGCCTGCTGAACCTCACCCTGACCGCGGCCACGGCGGTGCTCGTCCTGCTCGTCCGCGAACGCCTGCACATGGGCGCGGTCGGCTACGGCACGCTGTTCACCTGTCTGGCGGCCGGGGCCGTCCTCGGTTCCGCCTGCGGGTCCTGGCTCATCAGGAGGGTGACGCCAACGTGGACGATCCGGGTTGGACTGCTGGTCGAGGCCGGTTTCCACCTGGTCCTGGCGACCACGCACAGCGCGTATTTCGCCGGGTTCATATTGTTCGCGTTCGGGATCCACTCAGCGCTGTGGAGCATCGTGGCCAACTCGCTCCGGCAGCGGCTCACTCCGCCCGAGATGCTCGGACGCGTCGCCAGCACCGGGCTCTTCATCGCGGCCGGTGGCAACTGCGTCGGCGCGCTACTCGGCGGCGTGGTCGCGACGCAGTTCGGGATCACCGCTCCTTACTGGGCCGGCTTCATCGTCGCGGGCATCGTGTCGGCCACGACGTGGCGGGTGTTCAACCGCACCACGGTCGCCGAGGCATACGCCGAGCCAGCGCTCTCGCCGGCCTGAGCACGGACACGGCTGCGGCGCGGCTCTCCCCACGCAGCCGCGCACCGAGCGCCGGCATCCGTTCGGGACGAGGCAATGTTGGCAGTGTATGCTTCTGATATACATCTCCAACATTACTGGGAGGTGGGCGGGTGACGGTCACGCAGATTGACGTTGATGACGAGGCTCTGGCCGAGGCGATGCGACTGTCGGGGGCCAAGACCAAGAAGGCGACGGTTAACCTGGCGCTGCGCGAGTTCGCTGCTCGACACCGACGGATCGCGGCGCTTGACCATTACGCCTCACTTGCGGAGGGATGGGACTACGAGGACTGGGAGCAGCGGCGGTCCGCGGACAAGGATCCCGGCCGGTGATCCGCTACCTCGTGGACTCGTCGGCGCTCTGGCGGATCCTCCGCGATAAGGAACTGCGGGCTTCCTGGGCCGAGGTGGTGTCGGCCGGCGCGGTCGGCTCGTGCCATCCGCAGCGGGTGGAGTTCCGGCGTTCCGCTCGGAGCGTGGACGAGTTTGAGCAGATGTCGCAGATGTTCGACGTGCTGTACCCGGATGTGCCGGTCTTCAAGACAGCGTGGCAGTGGATTGAGTCGGCTCAATACCGGCTGCTACGCCGCGGAGCTCACCGCGCCCTGTCAGCGGTGGATCTCCTGATCTGCGCGACGGCGGCTCACCACAATCTCGCTGTACTCCACAACGACCGGGATTTTGCCACGGCGGCGCGGTACCTGCCCGACCTCCGGGAGCGCAGCGTGGCCAACGCGCCTGGCGCCTGATCACCTCAATGCCGTTCCGGCGGCTAATCGCGCGCCGATTCCTGGTCGTCGAACCGCCGGAAGCCGTGCATGTCGTAGTCCATGCCGTAGACACGCTTGAGGTCGGTGATCGCGGCCAGGGCCCGCTTACCGTGCGGGCTCGCGGCTAGCTCCCCCTCGTGCCCGGCCGCGGGCTCGAACGAGTGCAGCACGATTTTCTCCAGTAGTTGCCCCAGCGTCACGCCCTCGAACTCGGCCAGGCCCTTCAGCACCTTGACCAGGCGCTTTTCCATCCGGACCCCAAGCTGGACGCGCTCGATGCGCACTGGTCCGTCGGCCTCGCCCATCAGGAACTCCAGTGGCCCGAGATGCCCGACCTGGTGTACACCGGGGCCGTCGCCTCGGTCAGCGGCCGGAATCCGGCCCGCAGGTAAATGCTCAGGTCGTTACCTACCTTCATCCGCCGGCAGCCGTGCGCAGCGAGGCGATCAAGCCCCGCGGCCACGATATGGCTGGCGATGCCACGACGCTGGTGCTCGTCCTCGGTCCTAATCGGCTCGACCAGTCCGACGCTGGTCACCGGGTCGGCCCAGAACAGGCCGTACCCGGCGGTCTGGCCGTCCGGCGCTTCCACCACGAGATCCAGCTCCGGCCGGTAGAGCGAGCAGGTGCTTAGCCGATCGGCGGCGTCCGGCCCGTTGCGGCGGATCAACGGGTGCGGCCGGTCCTGGGTGTCGGCGCGCGAGAGCAGCCGGTAACCGTCGGGGAGCGGCGGGATCGGCGGCCGCCCGGTGGCGTCGAGCCAGCAGGCAATGACTCCCGGTCCGTCAGCCGGGCTGAAGCCGGCCGCCACGAGCTCATCGATCCCGGCGTCGTCTAGCCGCACCGGGAACTCCGCGCTGGTGCCGATGGCGCCGGACCGGCCGATCGCGGCCCGCCAGACTGTCCGCTCCAGGTCACGATCGGCTCGGAGCACCAGCACGTCGCATTGGACGCCGTGACCGAAATCGGTGCGGATGGCGGCCGCCAGCGGATCGCCGCGGTCATCGAGCCAGAACAGCTGGCCGTCCCGGTCGGTCGCGCGTTCCTGGCGCCACCACCACTGCACGTCTGCTGCTTCCCAGACCCCGCCGGTTGGCCGGGCCAGCCGCATTCGCTGGAGGAGCGTGGTCGCGAGCTCCAGGTATGACTTGCCGGTCACGACGACGCCAGAAGTCTCGGTAGGCATGGGACCATGGTCCCTTGGTCCCATGCCGATGGTCAACGAGTTTTCGCGGCATTGCTAGTTGTCAGGCGGACCCAGGTGACGGGGTTCGCTGGTGGCTCAGTCTCAGCCGGTGAAGGCCTTGGCCGCGATGCAGAATTCGTTACCCTCCGGGTCCTGCATGACGGTCCAGCTCTGGCCGGGTATCCGGTGCTCGCCGACGACGGTGGCGCCGAGGGCGACGATCTCGTCGACCGCATTGGCGTCGGGGTTCACGAGGTCGACGTGGACGCGATTCTTGGCCTGTCTCGGCTCGCGCACCTTGTTGAAATACCAGGCTGGCTCGCGCCGCTCGCCGTCAGCTCCCCCGATGGACGCGAAGTGTTCGCTGCTGCCCGTATCGAGCGGGCGGCCGAGTACCGCTGACCAGAAGGCCGCTAGCTTCAGCACGTCGCCGCAATCGAAGGTGATGTTGCCGACCCTGGCGGCCATGGCGTCCTCCTTGGTCCGTGGCACGGATGGTCGCACGGCTGGCGTCGGCCTGCAATCGAGTTTCGCCCGGCCGCTTGGCCCTCGACCAGGCCCCTTCACCCATGCGTGGGCTGCGGCGCCTGCCCCGCCCGCCACGGCACCCGCCCCGGCCCGCCACGGCACCCGTCCACGGCCCGCCACGGCACGCGCATGGCTCTCTGGCGGCGACCGAACTTGACCCCCGCGTGCGTCGATCATACCCTTTATATATGACCATAGATAAAGGGACTGATACTGCTCCAGGCGCTGGAGCAGAGGACGTCGCCACTTCGCCTGAGGTTCCCTTTGCCGGGGACGGCAGTTCCGGCGACGCGGGGTCGCCGATTGACTTCCGGCTTGATCCGGGATCGGGAGTGCCGACGTACCGGCAGCTCGTTCAGCAGGTCGAGCATGCGCTGCGGCTTGGCTACCTCAAGCCGGGCGACCAACTGCCGACGGTTAAGGGCACGGTGGCCGCACTGGCAATCAACCCGAACACCGTGCTCAAGGCCTACCGAGAGCTTGAGCACCGGGGCTTGGCGGTGGGTCGGCCCGGCCAGGGCACGTTTGTCGAAGGCACCCTCAGCCAGGTGCCGCTGACCGAACTGGCCGGGCTGCGGCGGACGCTGGTCAGCTGGCTGACCACCGCAGACGCGGCGGGCCTGGACGAGGACGGCATCGTGGCCCTGTTCACCAGCGCGCTATCGGATTTTCGTGCCCGTCCGGGGGCGGCGGCGCGAGCGTCTGACCGCCGAGGCAGGCCCGGCCGCGGTGGCGCAGGCGCTGACCCGGCTGGGCAATCGAAGGCCACGGGAGGAATGGCGGACATCGCATGAACATGATCGAGACCAAGGGTCTGGGCAAGCGCTACCGCCGCACCTGGGCGCTGCGGGACTGCACGCTGGCGGTTCCTGGCGGGCACGTGGTCGCACTGGTCGGACCGAACGGCGCCGGCAAGACAACATTGCTGAGCATGTCGGTCGGACTGAACCGACCGACCACGGGCGCGGTCACGGTCCTCGGCGGCGAGCCCGCCGGATCACGCACGGCGCTGGACCAGGTCGCGTTCGTGGCCCAGGATGCGCCGCTGTACCGGAACCTGAGCGTCGCCGACATGCTGCACGCGGCCCGCAACCTCAACTTGCGCTGGGACGCCGGGCGGGCGCGCGCCCGGCTGGCCGAACTCGGCATCCCGCTGACCAAGAA
Source organism: Streptosporangiaceae bacterium (assembly GCA_030041135.1). GTDB lineage: Bacteria > Actinomycetota > Actinomycetes > Streptosporangiales > Streptosporangiaceae > JAJYUU01. The sequence goes on from JASHOL010000340.1 coordinate 7,504, forward strand.
GGTGGGCGAGCTGTCCGGTGGCCAGCAGGCCCAGCTCGCGCTGACCCTGGCCCTGGCCCGGCGGCCGGCCCTGCTCGTACTCGACGAGCCGCTGGCCCGTCTGGACCCGCTAGCCAGGCACGACTTCATGGCATCGGTCATGGCGGCGGTGGCCGAAGACGGCGTGTCGGTTGTGATGTCCAGCCATGTGCTCGCCGAGCTTGAGCCGATCGCCGACTACCTGGTGATGTTGTCGGCAGGCCGGGTGCAAGTGGCCGGCGAGGTCGATGACCTGCTGGCCAGCCACCGGGTGCTGACCGGCCCGGCTGGGGAGAGCGGCAAGCTCGCCGACCGGATGTGCGTCGTGCAGTGCCGCCGGGCCGATGCCCAGGCGCACCTGCTGGTCAGGACGACCAAGCCGGACGAGCCCGATCCGCCCGGCTGGGAACCGCACCCGGTGACACTCGAAGAACTTGTCCTGGCTTACCTGCGCCAGCCGGGAGCCGCGGCGCTGCCCGGCCCCACGCCGGTGAACACGGCTCACACGGCGGAGGTGCAAGCATGACCACGCTGGCTGGATCGGCGCCGTTGGCCGCACGGCCCCGGCCGGTGCCGTGGACCCGGCTGGCCTGGGTCAGCTGGCGCCAGCGCCGGGGCGCGCTGATGACGGCGGCGGTCGTGCTGGCCGCGTTCAGCCTGTATCTGCTGATCATGGGGTTGCGGATCCGCAGTGCCTACGCCGGGGTGGTCGGCTGCCACGCCGCGTCCTCGGCGCGCTGCCAGATCTTGAATGTGGCTTTCACCCAGAACTATTACCAGGACTTCGGCGCCACGATCATCCACGACCTCGGCGACCCGCCTTTTATCTCCGGCCTGCTCCTGCTGGTGCCGGTCGTGCTCGGGGTCTTCGCCGGCGCCCCGCTGCTAGCCCGCGAGCAGGAGACCGGGACGTTCAGGTTCGCCTGGACCCAGGGTTGCGGGCGGCTGCGCTGGGCGCTCGCCGAGCTAGCGCTGCCGGCGACAGCGCTGACCGCCGCGACCGGGGCGTTCAGCGTGCTGTACGCGTGGTACATGCGGCCGTTCAGCGCGCTGGGCATCGGGAAGAGCGCGATCCAGCCGACCGAATTCCCGGTGCACGGCGTTGCCTTCGCCGCCTGGACGCTGGCGGCGTTCGCGATCGGCGCCTTTGCCGGGGCAACGATCCGGCGCACCGTCCCGGCCGTCGCCGCGGCCATGACCGCGTGCGCTGGGCTGGCCCTCGCTACCGCCGTGTTCCTGCGCCCGAACTACCAGACGCCGCTGCGCACCAGCGGCGGCGCACCGCACCAGTCGCCGGCATCGTTGAGTAACAGCGCCTGGGTCCTGAGCAGCTGGACCACCGGCCCGGGCGGCAAGCAGGTAAACCCGGCAACGTTCACTGGCCTGGTACCACCCGGCATCCAGAATTCGAACCAGCCCAACGCCTACCCCGACTGGATGAGCCAGCACCACTACACGCAGTGGTGGTCGTACCAGCCGCTGAGCCGGTACGGGCACTTCCAGCTGATCGAGGGCGGCTGGCTGCTGGCGCTGTCGGTGGTCCTGATTGCCGCCACGGTCTGGGTGATCCGGCGCCGGACCTGGTGATCAGCGGTAGTCCGCAGGCGGCGTTCGGCTTACGATCCTGGTCATGGCGAGCGCAGATGCCAGCCGGACTTTAACCGATCACAGCTACCTCACCACGGTCCAGTACCGCGACGACTCGAACCTGGCCGCGCGGCAGTCGATCTACATGTACCAGCAGCCGCAGATCAACCTGGTCACCACGGTGCTGGACCTCGCCGGGCTCGCCGGCCGCGAGACGGTGGCCGACGTCGGCTGCGGCAACGGCAAGTACCTGGCCGCGTTGGCCCGGCGCGGGCACGCCGGCCGGCTGCTTGGCGCCGATCTGTCACCCGGCATGCTCGAGGTCACTCGCGCGGTCGCGCCGCGAGCGGCCGTCACGGTGGCCGACGCGGAGCGGCTGCCGCTGGCCGACGGCGCTGCGGACGTCACGCTAGCCCTGCACATGCTTCACCACGCGCCGGACCGCGCCGCCGCGGCAGCCGAGCTCCGCCGGGTCACCCGGCCAGGCGGACAGGTGCTTGTGGTGCTGAACGGCGCCGATCACATCGCCGAGTTCGGGGACCTCACCGCCGCGACGGCCGCTGCTCTCGGCCTGCCCGATCCTGGCCTTCGGGCCGAGTCGTCGCAGCGGTCGCTGACGATTGACGCTGGCCAGCGACTGCTGGCACGGGTCTTCGATGCGGTCGAGCGCCATGATTTCTTCGCCGAGCTGGTGCTGCCCTCGGCCGAGCCGGTAGCCAGGTACATCGGCAGCATGCGTATTATCCAGGCGATGCCCGACCCGGCGGCGTTCACGGCGGCCGCGGCGGCCAGGATCCCGTTCGGCCCCGACGGTACCTTCCGTGTCACGACCCATCCCGGCCTGCTGATCTGCCACTAGCCGGCGGGCCGGTCCGCTCGTTCACCGATTTTTTACCGCCAGGGCCTTCTCCTCCACCGCGTGGTCACCACGGCCGGAGCGACGATCCGGCCATGACCACCGTGCTGGTAGTCGACGACCAGGAATCGCTGCTGCACATCCTGGAGCAGAACCTGCTTGATAGCGGCTACGACGTGCAGCTGGCCACCACGGGCGGCCAGGCTCTGACACGCGCCAAGCAGCACGTCGCGGACGTCGTCATCCTCGACCTTGACCTGCCCGACATGGGCGGCATGCAGGTGCTGAACTGGATCCGCGGCTGGAGCACCGTGCCGGTCATCGTGCTGTCGGCGTGCGTTACCCAGATCCAGAAGGTCGCCGCGCTGGACGCCGGCGCAAATGACTACGTCACGAAGCCGTTCAGCATGAACGAGCTGTTGGCCCGGCTGCGCGTCGCCCTGCGCCACCGGCGGGCCGGCCGGGACAAGCCAGCCGTCGTGACGAGAGATTTCACCATCGACCTCGCCGCTCAGCAGGTGACTCGCGGCAGTCAAGCGGTCCGGCTGACCCGCACCGAATGGCGGATCGTGTCGCTGCTGGCCCGCCACCCTGGCGCCCTAGTTACCAGGCGGCAACTGCTGGCCGAAGTCTGGGGCCTGGCTGACACCGACTACTGCAACTACGTGCGGGTTTTCCTGGTCGCAATCCGCCGCAAGCTCGAGCCCGATCCCGTGCACCCGCGCTACTTCATTACCGAGCACGGTTCTGGCGTGCGCTTCCTGCCAGGAGCCGGCCTCGGACCCTCCCCCGACGTCGCACGGGCGGTGCCGGCATAGTCGGCCTCGGACAGGCTCTGCGATGCGTCCGTAGCCGTCCCTGGGCTGACGCGCTGCGCTTGTGGACCACCCCTCGTTCCCCACAGAATCCTCGTCCTCGCCGGCCGAGCCCGGGGTGCTCAAACATTGGCACTCAGGAAATTCCTTGACTAGCGATGCGCGGCGTTGAATTCACGCGAGCGCGGAGCCAGAAGCGAGATTTGGTGAAGCGCACGGGGTTGCCCTGCGCCGGTCCGCTTGCATGCAGCCCGAGCAGGGTCTCCGCGTATCTGTCAACGCAGAAGTCCTCAGGTACTTGCCAGGGCACGAGCTTCAGGTAGTCGACCAGCGCTCCGACATCGTGGAAGCGGTAGGTGCCCCGCCAGGTCCCGCTGGCCTCGATCCGGAAGCCGGCACGGACCAGTTGCGTGGCGACGACCTCCAGGGTGGTGTCCGGGTAGCGCGGCGCCAAGCCAAAAACATCTTCAGACTCGCGGAAGTCATCGGCTGCGACTTGCTGGGTGAGGAACACGCCGCCCGGCACAAGTACCCGCGTTAGCTCCCCTGGATCGAGGCCTTCGTGGCGGTTCATGACCAAGTCGAAGCGGCCATTGCCGAAGGGCATCGGCGAACATGGCTCGGCGTCCGGGTCGTAGTCCTCGACTGGGATAGAGAGCGCGGCCAGGCGCGCGCGAGCCACCGGAAGATTCGGTGCCCAGCCTTCGGTGGCAACAGTGTCCGGCGGCAGGGCCTCGCGGAGCGAGGCAAGTCGCTCGCCGCCGCCGGTTCCCATGTCGAGCACGTGCCCGGACTTGGCGAGACAGGCGCGGCATTCCTCGTCAAAGTCCCAGGGAGGCTCGTCCTCGGTGAGTCGTCCGGCGAGATGCGAAAAATCCCAGCCCTCATGGTGGTGCTGCTCGTCCTCGCGCCACGCGGCCAGGAGGGCAGCCTGCGCCGGTGAAGTCGACGGTCCGGCGTTCATGCCCGACGAGTCTTCCACGCCGGGCGTTTCACTGCGTGGTCGCCATGGCCGGAGCAAACAGCCCTCCCGCCCGACGTCGGGCGGGAGGGCTGTTTGGGACGCGCCGCGAATGGCTCCAGCCGTGGGGCAACTGGTGCCCCAGGGCTGGGCGTCAGCCGCCTAGAGCCGAAAAGATCTGCTCTGCCACGGACGGCACTACATCGGAGTCCGTCACGGCCGGCTTCTCGAAGTTCTGAGAGTAGAAGTCGGCGGCCGCGACCGGGTCGGTCTGGCTGTTGAGCTCGTCCACCAGGGACTGGCCGATCTCGGTCGAGTTGTAGTACAGCAGGTCGGAAAGCTGCGTCTCCATGTCCTGCGCAGGGTTGCCCGTGACGATGTTGGGGTTCGGCGCGGCCGAGCTGATCGGCGTCCAGCCGATCAGGCCACCGCCACCGGTCCCGACCGACTCGGGGTTGCCCCCCGACTCGCCGTCCACACACGACGCGACACCGGCGGCCGCCGCGTCCGAGTAGCCGTTCGCCACCAGGTACTGCGCCACGGCGAGCAGGTCGTTGCCGCTTGCGATGTCCTGCTGCACCGCAGCGCTGAGGCTCGCCGAGTTACCTCCCGACGACTGCGACTGCGACTGCGACGTTTGGGACTGCGATGAGGCCTGCTGCGCCGATTGCTCGCCGCCGCTGCCCTGCTGCTGGCCGCCGGCGCCCTGCTGCTGGCCGCCGCTCTGCTGGCTGCCGGTGCTCTGGCTGGGCGTGCCCTGCTGGCCGCCGCTCTGCTGGCTGCCGGTGCTCTGCCCGAGCTGGCCAGCGGCGGTCAGGTGACGAGGTATCGCCAGCACCATGCCGGGGAAGATCAGGTTCGGGTTGCTGATCTCGGACTTGTTCCGCCAGTACAACTGGTGCCAATCGCTGGCGCGGCCAAGGAGCCGCAACGCGATGCCGTAGAGAGTGTCTCCAGGCTGGACGGTATACCTGGTAAACGCCGCGGCCGCGGGCTGCACGGCTGCATCGAGCTGAGCGCTGATGGGATGCGTGCTCGCGGCGAACGGGCTCGCGTGCACACGCGGAGTGGTGGCTGCCAGCGCCTGCGGCGCTGCGGCAAGCACCCCGGACACCGCGAGTGCCGGGACAGCTATGCTGGCCCGCTTTGCGACCTTCTGCACGCGCGACGGCCGACGGTGCCGTCCTCGCTTGCTCGCATTCTTGCTGGTACTGCGCTGGGCTGTCGAACCCAAAAACCTGCCTTCCGACGTGTCCCCGCCCGGCTACGCGGCGAACATCACCTCTCGCTGGGCCTGACTTTTTTCTCACGGACACCGTAACAGGATGTTCGGCTCAGCAAGGATTAATTCGGGCAAATAGCTCGACAGGACTACTACGCCGACAAACAGGGAGTCAGAAGCTTCTGCTTATCGCATAAGCGTTTTCGTATCCAGAGCCAAGAGTGGGCCACAAACCGGAATAGCCCATGTGGGTGGTTCCTGGCCTAGTCCGCCTGGTGTGACCGAGAAGCCGCGACCCCATCACCGCGCTCGTGGGCGCGTTACGCCAGGGAGATTGCCGCCCTTGTTTCAGCGGCCAAGCTCCGCCGGAGCCGGAAGGTTGCGGGCGCGTCAGAGCCAAGTCGTCGCAGCCAGGCTGTTCAGCGAAGGTCGGCGAGGCGTTCGGCGCCCTGCACAAGGTTCCGGGTTGGTGACGAAGCCGGCCACGCAACCTCATCAATCGCGAGCCACGGCGCGACGGCTACGGCCGCAGGCGTGAGCCCGGTGAACGTCTTGACCTCGCGGTGCAGGTGGGACTGGTCGACATAGCCGCTCTGGGCGGCGACGCTGGCGGGGTTTTGACCCGTCGCGAGAAGGTGCGCGGCCTGGTCGAACCGCACCAGCCGGGCGGCGCGCTTGGGCGTGATGCCGAACTGGGACCGGAAGCGGGACCACAGACGCTTGCGGCTCCAGCCGACCTCTTCGGCCAGGCCGTCGACCCGTACCCGCCCCCGGCTGGCGAGCGTCCGCCGCCAGGTGTATGCGACCTCAGGATCGACTGGTGGGCGTGCGCCCAGCCTTCGGCCGAGCACTTCCGTTGCGATCGTGAACCGTTCTTCCCACGACGCGGCGGCGCGCAGCCTGTCCTCGGCTCGCCTGGCGTCCCGGCCCCAGACATCCCCGAGGGATGCCAACGTCCCGCCGAGCGTGCCGGCCATGGGCGTCATAGACGACGCCTTCTCCTTCGCTCAGATCGAAGAGCAGGGTGACGGATGGGTGCGCGATCATGGCGATGTCCACGAACGCGGGCACACGTTGGCGGAACCCTGCCATGGTGATCCCCGGCAGCAGACCTGACAGGCGCGGGACTGCGACCTCCACCGTCGCCAAGTCGGGTGGTGTCCCGGTCGGCAACACCCGGCCAGTCCAGGTCACAGGATGACTGGCGCACCGGTCAGCCGATCTTGCCATGAAGTCAAACAGCAGTTTGCTGGTTACCTCGGGCGCTTCCAACATGGGCCTGTGGCCGACGCCGGGCAGCAGCTTGATCCGCGCGTTCGGTACCGCCTCGTACTGGTGCGCCGACGGGACGAGCGGCCGTCGCCCTGATCCCGCTGCGGATCATTTTGTCCGAATGTCTCAGCCACAGAAGCGGGCCCAGAGGCGGGGCTAGCAGGATCCGAAGCAGCAACGGCTGGGAAAGCAGTGCATCGAGACGCGGGCCTGAGCTGAGCAGCGCGAGCCGTCTCACCAGGCCGGGGCGCTGTTCGGCAAGCGAGGCTGCGATGTAGCCGCCGCTGGAATGTCCGGCCACGGCGACGAGACCGAGGCCGTCGATCAGCGCAGCGACGTGGCCCGCCTGGTCAGGCACGTCGTATGAGCGCGTGGGCGGGGACTGGCCGCAGCCAGAGAGATCGACCCTGATGACGTGATAAGTGCCAGCGAGCGCCGGGACCACCGGGCTCCAGAAGGCGCCCGAGGCCCCCGATCCGTGGATGAGCAACAGCGGCGGCGCCTGGGGCGGACCGTCCTGGACCACGTGCACCCCGTGCGAGTGCTCAACTTCGTGCTTGCTCATGCCTGGCATGATGCTTGGGCTGCCCACTATCGGTCTTGGACAAATGTCACCGTCGAGATGACAACCGCCTGAGTTGCACGTCCGGGGGCGTCGGCGACTGGTCGTGACTGCCAGCCGTCACCGCGGCTAATGGCAGGCCGGGGCATGGCGATCACGTGCGAGATCACCATCCGGTCGTGACGTTGATGCCGCGGGACCAGTCACCAGCCAGTTCCCAACGAGTTACTGCCGAGACAGGGCATCAGCTTCGACCGTCTCAGCGACCCTCAGCCACGGCAGCGCAATGCACATGACCGCCGCTATGCCGACGCTCGCGGCGAACGCGCCCAGCGCCCACTGATCGGACACGTGCTGCACGATCAACCCCGCGGTCAACGGCGAGAGCGCGGCGAGTCCGGTAGCCATCATGATCACAGTGCTGTTGACCCGGCCGCGCATATCCTCGGGTGTACTACGAAGCATCGCCGCGAACAGCGCAGCGTTGGCGGTCGGCGCCAGCACAAGCGTGATTGCCACTGGGAGCGCGACCAGCGGCGATGGCAGGACAAGCGCCGCCACCACGAACAGTCCGGTGGCAGCGACGGTCATCAGAATCACGAGATGCCAGAGCGGCAGCCGCCCCTGCAGCTTCGGCGCGGCGATCGCGCCGACCAGTCCGCCCGCAGCAATTCCGGCCTGAGCGAGGCCAACGATGCCAGGCGGGATGCCGTGCTGTCGCAGTGCCACCGTGATCGTGAAGATAACGCCGTTGAAAGCAAAGTTGACGAGCGGAGCCATGATCACCACGGCGCGCAGCAACGAGTTACGCCATACCACGCGAAGCCCTTCGGCGATCTCGTGCCATATCGACTTCCGCTCGCCGGAGCGCTCGGGCCGAAACCGGCCGGGGATCCTGCTCACCGTTGCCACCGATGCCAGGTACGAGAAGGAATCGGCGAGGAAAGGGACCGCGGTCCCCAGCCCGAACATAAATCCGCCGAGCGCCGGGCCAACCAGGCTGGCTCCGTAGCTGCGTGCCTCAGTGGCTGCCCAAGCCTGCTCGAGCTGCGAGTCGGCGACGATTGCCGGGAGCGCCGCCGTGGCGGAGGGATCGAACAGCACATTCGCCCCGCCGTCGACGACGGACACGACCATCACCATCGGCCAGGTCACCACGTGCAGCACCACGAGGACCACTAGCAGAGCCAGTACGACCGCCCTGATGGCGTCGCAGGCGATCATGGTGCGCCGACGGTCGAACCGGTCGGTCAGCGCTCCGCCCGGCAGGCCGAGCACAATCTGGACTACGAGCCGCACGGTACCGACGACGCCAGCCAGGACCGCTGAGTGGGTGAGCGCCAGGATCAGCAGCGGGTAGGCGATGGACGCGGCGGTCGTTCCGGTGTCGGAGACCGTCTGGCCGATCCACAACAGTCGGAACCCAGCGTTCCGCCGCAGCGGCACTGGCGCGGCGGGGGGGCACTCTCTTGCGTCCTCGGCCGTGCTGCTCATCCCTGCGTCTCCTCGTGACCTGCGGCCCGCTGCGGCCGGGTAACTGACCGGCTATCAGAAAGAGCCTCCGTTACGAGGCTTCGAGACATATCTCGATGCTGGACGATCTAGCGGTAGCTGTCAAGACCTATCTCGATGCGGCGTTCGGTGCAGGGGTCCAGCCCGCTGGCGCCGACACGGGAAACCTGCAGACGTTCCATGGCCGCGCCAGTGCTCATTCGCTGCCGGGAGCACAGGTCACGGCATTTCGTCAACTGCGCCCTCGTCGGCGCCGTCATCGACCGCGTCGCCTTCGACGCCCGGCTCCGGGCTGGCGGACTTGCCAGCAGCCTTGACCTTTGCTGTTTCTCAAGTAGCCGCTCGTGAGCAACCGGGGAGCATGTCGTGACCGCTCACGGCGAGTTCAGGCGGGCCTCGCACAGTCGGGCGTGAGCGCCCGGGTGCATACAAGTAACCAACCGGCGGGAGCCGTCGGCGCCGCGCTTGGCCCGGCAATCGCGAATGGAGAACATCATGCCAACCGACACCGCGTCCATAGGAACCACTCCGTGCACGCTCGAACCGCGACCTCACATCTGGGATCTCGGCGGTAGCCTGGCCGCCACATTCGCCGACAAGTCGAATCCGTCCGAGCCGATCGGGTTCATCGACTCCAACCAGGTGCTGGTGGTGACGGTGACGGTGACCCTGACCGGAAGGATTCGGTATTACCTCTGCAACACCACTCTGTGCGTATGCCTCGCGTTCGAGGCTTGCGGGTGCGGCTCATCCGGGGACTTCTGCAAGACGATCTGCCTCGACGGTCCCAACTGCCCATGCGAGACAGATAAGTGGGTATTCGAGTTCGAGGTACCTCCAGGCACGTTCAGCCCGGGCGACTGCGGGCGGGAGTACAACCTGTGCATCACCCTGGGCTCCAGGGACTGCTGCGGCAAGGTCGGATTCGTCTTCGGCAGCTGCCATGACTACACCCTTACCGTGTCACCGCCTCAGACTGACTGAACGACGTCTTGCGCTCGGCGCTGACCGGACGATCCGATCACCTCCGCATTAATTACCCGCCTGACTCCTGGTGGGAGGTCTGTCTGATGGTGCGCGACGGACCGGCGAACGGCGCGCGGCCACCCGCGACAGGGGCCCGTGAATCACTGGAGCGCTGGCATCAGAGTGCCGGGTTCTCGGTCTTCTTCGATAACCGGCCCGGTCTGCCTGGTGATCTCCGCTCACGGACCCGGCTGTACCACGAGGAGTCAGCGGAGGAGACGACATTCCCCGGCAACGAGCCGGCGGCATGGGTGAGGTGGATGCTCGACAGGGTCACGACAGCACAGCAGTTCTCGGGCCCAATCGACGCACAGATTTCGCTGGTGTCGATGGAGATCATCGACGCGCGGATGGTTGGGGACCCGAAGGGCGTCGGCGACAACTGCGTAAGGGTGGAGTTGCACGTGCGGGTCACTGGGCTGGACGAGCTACATCGGGCACTGGGGGCAAGGGTAGTCGGCGTGCTGTTCGGCCCCGAGCCTGAGTAAGTCGGCCCCGCTCCTCGGTTGGCGCTGCGGAGCGGATCTGTTCGTACACGCGGACGGTGCGTGCAGCGGGCATGATCCCGAATTCGCTTGTTAACGCGTCGACGCAAGACCGGTAGGCGGTGGTTGCCATCGAACGGGCACCGGCCTTTGCGTAGCAGCGCATCTTGAGCACCGTGGCGTCCTCGTTCCAAGGCTCCATGCCGAGCACCGGGTCGAGTACGGCCAGGGCCGCCCGGTAGTCGCCCCGGCGGGTCAGCAACTCGCCCAGTTGGATGCTAAGCAGTACGAAGCGGGCGCAGAGCCGGTTGCGCTCGCAGGTGGCCCAGTCCGCGTCGCTGGCCCTGCTCAGGAAGTCGCCGCGATACAGCTCGAGAGCCTTGCGGGACACCTCGATCGCCTCGTCAGGCCGCTGGTCCATGACGCTGCGCATCGCTGTTGACACAAGATCGTCGAATTCCTCGACGTCGACCCAAATGGGCACCTGCCTATCGAGTCCGTATGTGCCGTCAACGCAGACGATGGGCGAGCGGTCGGGATCAGCGGCGCGCAACGTGCTGCGCAACTCATAGATGCCCTGGTGCAGGCGGTGGCGGCCGCCGTCCTCATCAACATCCGGCCATATCGCGGCGATAAGTTCGTCTCGCGAAACTTCGCGCAGGCGATGAATCGTGAGAAACTGCATCAGCGATCTCGTCCGCTGCCCGTGCCAGTGAGTCACCCGCCGTCCATCGATCGACAGATCGAAGGTTCCCAGCATTCGCACGGCCATACCGCCAGGCGGCTCAAATTCTGTTCTGACTGGCCGCGATAATGCCGGCCCATCAGGCGTCAGGCCGCCGTGCTGGGCCGGCTGAGAAGAAATCGCTTTCGGCGGCTCGACAAGCTTGTCTAGCAGATCCAGCACATCCCGTAGGCGGGCGCGAGCCCTCGACTCAAGGGAGGCCTGTCCCCGATACTCACCCTCCAGCTCTCGCAACCTGTCGGCCAATTTCTGCCACTCGGCCAAGGCGCGGCGCCCCACGACGACGGCACTCACCAAGGTCTCATCCCCAGCCTGCGTGGCGCGGGCCTCGATCCGGCCGAGAATGCGGACAACAGCCTGGGGAGTGAACCGATGACGTCCTAAACCGAGCGGTTCTGGCTCGTGGTTCTCGCCTGCCATAGCCATGTCCGACCGCCGCTCAACCTGCCGACCGCGCCGTGATGAGCCTGACCTGACCAGCGCGGCCATCCGAGTGCGCGGACGGCGCGGCCGGACGGCCCCGCCGCGGTTGCGGCCTAGCAGGTCCGATCGGGTGCAGGTCGCCGCAGCCCCACACGTCAGCACCCCCCCGGGTCGGTCCTATCCAGCGGCCTCATTTCGCCGGCCGAGTACGGCGTCGGAGGTCGCCGACAGTACGCTCGCACTCGCGCCGATCCGATTTGTCCCATTGTGCGGCTCGGCCGGCCACGCATACCGGGACAGCCTCGCCTGATCAACGTATTCCCGATCGACCAGGCCGACAAGAGGCAGGCAGGTCGCATTACAGAAACCCGGGACAGCTACGGGCGATATACGCCGTCACGGTTGGCAGTGGGGCTGGAGTGTTTTGCTCCTCTATGCTCATAGACCTGCGCGATAAGCTCGCAATGATTGCAGGAGGACAGGCAGGGCCATGAGTGACCTATCCCGCGCGCGACGGTCGCGTCAGACTGATTACAACGGCGGGCTCCATTTAACGGCCGTTATAAGCGTGATTACCGGAGCCGCGCTGCTTGCCGGCGCGGCCTTCCTGCTGTCCTATGCGGGGATCCACGAGATCGCACTGACTGCGGGAGTTTCTCCATCGCTCGCGGGACTATATCCACTGATGTTCGATACGGCCCTGGTGATCGCGTGCGTGGCTGCCCTGGCCCTGCGCGGAGCCCCGTGGTGGATGCGAGGTTTTGCAGCGCTTTCTATCACGATCTTGCTCGCGGCCGTTGCCGCTGGCGAGGCCATGCACTCAGCGGGCTTAAGCCTCCCGCGACGGCCTACGGCTGCCGCTCTAGCCGCGATCCCCTGGGCGCTCTTCCTGGTCGGATTCGGCCTGGGGGTCTCGGTGTTCAGATACCAGCACAGGGTGCGCGCACGGGCGCCGGCCGACGGCCCAGGTCCGGCGACAGTATCGGTTAGCAACCGGACAGCCGATCTGCCGACGGCAGATCAGCGAGACGACAGGCCAGCATCATGGGACGCTGGCCCACACGCCGCTGACCTCGGAGTTATCCAAGCAGAGCCGGAGGTGGCCAGTCCCAGCCAGCGCTCCGGTGGCTCGGACGCCGGGCTCATGCCCGCGCCTGGAAGCGAGCACCGCCACCAGCACAGACACTCGCATCCGCACCAGGCTGGCGATGATCGCGATGGCGGCAACTGACCCCGTGGCTCGGCTGCAGGAGACAGGGCTGAACGGCTAGCGAGCCGGTCCGGCGGTATCTGGCTGCTCGGTGTGGTGCGCTCGCCTCCGCTGGCGTCCGTTGCTGTCAGCCTTGATCGTCACGCCGTTGGTTACTCACCGGGCCTTTGCCAGGCTACTTCCTTGCAATCCTCGGGTGCGAGAATGCGGTATGGCTCAGCTGTCCGTGCGCCTTCGACCGTTCACCGAGCCTGACCTGGAGCTGTTCGACCGGTTCGCTACCGACCCCGCGCTTTCCGAACCGTTCGAGTGGGTCGGGTTCAGGCCACCAGGCGGCTACCGCAGGCGCTGGGAACAGGACGGGTTGCTCGGGTCAAGTCCCTACTGCCTCGCCGTCGTCACCGTCGATGACGACGCCCTTGCTGGCTGGGTCGATTGGCGCGAGACCGAACGGCCGGGGTCTGGGGCCTGGGAGATTGGCGTGCTGATCGTCCCGGAGATGCGTGGCCGCGGTACCGGTGCGGCGGCTCAGCGCCTCCTCGTCGAGTACCTGTTCTCGACGACCACCGCGTTCCGGCTCTGGGCAGCGACAGAGGTCGAGAATATCGCCGAGCAACGGGCGCTTGAGCGGAGCGGATTCAGCCAGGAAGGTCGGCTTCGGGGGACGCATTTCCGGGACGGGAGGTGGCGCGATAGCTTCATCTACGGCATCGTTCGCGACGACATCAGCGGCTCGTCTGCCGGAGGTTAGTGCGTGCTCGACGCTGAACATGGCCAGGTTTACGGCGTGGGCTCCAACGTATGGATCGCCACGCATTACGGCCTAGCGGCTGGCTGACCGCATCAGGTCGGTAGTGCTGCCGCTTAGCAATGCAAGATCTCCCGTCGATGCGAAGTGAACTTGTCGTAGGCGCTACGAGCCGGACTACCGTCTCTGCCGTCCCATCCGCGACGCCAAGGCACGTGAACCTGTACCCGTACCGCACCATTACCCGGCCTTGGATGAGCCTGACCGAGGTCATTAGAGGTCATGCTCGGCTGGTCAGCCTTCCTGGTGTCGGCCATAACGACATGCTCGGTTCAGGCGATCGGCTGTGGAATGTTGTGAACGACTTCTTGAACTCTTCGGATGGGACCAGCTCATCCGGGCCATAGGTTTGAGATCAGCAGCCAAGGCGAGTGGCCGGTCCAGCCGTGACTGCTCTGCTGCCAGGATGAGGCCGACGGGCCACGGTCTCCGGTTGTGCCCACCCGGCGATCTTGGCGCACGGGCAGCAGGCACTTTAGATTGCTCCCATGGTCTTCGAGCGGTTCAGCCCCGCTGCTCAAACGGTCATCGTCAGGGCCCAGGACGTGGCGCGCGGTGACCGCAGCCACGAGATCGGTACGGATCATCTGCTCCTCGCGCTTACCGAGTCGCCGGGCACCGACGCGTCCCGCGCCCTGGCCCTTCTGCGGGTCTCCGAACCCGAAGTCAGGAAGCGACTGGAGCGCAAGGGACGAACGCGCCGATCGCCGCCCCCGCACATCCCGCTCTCACCAGAGCTGAAGCTGGTCATCAGCGCGGCAGTGGCGTGGGCAAATGACCACGGCGATCTGGAGATCAGCAGCGAGCACTTGCTGCGAGGGCTGGTCTATCACCCACGGTCGGCAGGCGGGCGGATTCTCACCGACCTCGGGGTGAGCCTGGGCTCGGCGCGGAGCGCGCTTGCCCAGGTGACCGAGGCAGCACAGCCGGCCGAGGAGTTGCCGGATGCGGCGCAGGTCGCTACCGGCACTCAAGCAGCCAGCCGCGCTGGCAGTGCCCCGCGCCGGCAGGCCGCTGGCGCTGCCGACTCATCCATCCGCTCGGTCATACGCGTAGCCAGCCCAGCTGACCAAGCGTGGTCGCTTGTGAGCAGCCCGCAGGTCTGGGCCCTGAGTCCTCGCGGATGCATCATGTTCGAGGTGCCCGGACCGGACCAGCTGTGGCTTCTTGCTGGCGAACTGCCAGGCAGCCGTGGCCTCGCGCCGCAGTGCCAGGTATTCGAAGCCAGCACGACGCCCTCTCGGATGGAACTGAAACTCTCCGCCCGGTTACGTGGGCCAATCAGCTTTACCTTTTCAGTCGTCCCGCGCCGGAACGGCTCAGCCGACATAATTGTGACTCGCGCGGCAATTGCCGTGCGAGGCAACTCCGCGGCCGCAAATGTGGCGGCAGTGCGCGAGCTGGATAAGTGGCTGCGCGCCATCGGCAACGTGCTGGAAGGCCGAAGCCCACGGCCCGCCGGCGAGATTCCGCCGAGGCTGTTTCGCGCGTGGACTACCGAGCGACGAATCGAACAGCCGGTAACCAAGACCGCAGTGGTGCTAATTGATGCCGAGCCGGATGCCGTGTGGAGCGTCCTGCAGAGCGCATGGCAGCCAACCCTCGAAGGTTGGCCGCCCTGGATTTGCTCGGGTTACGTTCCAGGGGCGCCGGTTGGCGCTATCGGAGAGATGCGGTACGGGCTCTATCGCCGCGCCGACGGCTCCCCTGGCAGTTTTGTGGACGTCGTGATCCGGTACGAAGACCGCCATTCGACCGTGATGCAGGACATTAGCCCCTGGAGCGACCGCACAAGCTACCGGCTTACTGAGGCGGAAGGAAAGAGCCGACTGGAGATAACTCGAGAGTGGCCCGCCGTCGCGCTGGCAGCGCGCACCGAGGACTACGCGACGAAGCTCCTGGACTCCCCAGGCATGCTCCTGGACGCGTATAAGACGCACATTGAGTCGACAAGCCGGGGCACTGCAGAGCGGCCTGAGGCACCCTAAATTTGCGCATGCAACTCGAGCGGCAGTCAAGATCGGGTGTTACTGACGGGCTGGAGTCGCCGTTGGCGGGCCTGAGCTACCAGTTCCAAGCGCGCACCAGGCAGCGCAAGCGCCAGACCGGGCAGCAGGTCGTCCGCACGCGGAGCGTGCCGCAACGCCCAAGGCCACGCACATCACAATGGGACGGTCTCAGCCCGGGCCAGCTCACTGGCCCGGGCTGAGACCGGGCGCCGTCGCGACTACTTTTCGACGATGAAGTACTGCCAGGGACTGTCGTTAGCAAGGTTGCTGGTGTCGGTGCCGCGGATGTAGTCGGCGCGGATGCGGTAGTGGTAGCCGAGGGCAGCCTTCGTCAGCGAGACGGCCACGGTCAGCTTGCTCGACTTGCTGAGCGTGCCACAGCCTGTCACCTCGCCGTGCCAGGCATCCTGGTAGTAGATCTGCAGGGCGAACTCGACACACTCGCCGGCCTTGTCCGGAGCCACGGCGACATGCACTTCCATGATCTTCTTGCTGTGGAAGAGTCGGTAGATAGTGCCCCTGATGCGCTCGCTGCGGTAGTAGCCGCTGAGCGACTCAGACACCTTCGCCCGGACGTAGATGGCGCGGCTGACCGTCGTGGCCGCATAGCGTGCGTCGCCAGCGAACACCGCCGTGAACCGCGTGCTGTGCGCCGCCCGGTAGCTGACGGTCAGGTCGCCGCTGGGGTTCGCCTTGCCGGTCTTCAGCAGCGTTCGTGACGAGCTTCCGAACGGCTGGGCGTAGATCGACACAGTACGGCTCGTGTAGGTCCTACCGAGATGCGCGGTCACGCGGATCATCGGCTCGTAGGTGGCGCTGGACGGGCTCGCTGCCACCGTGAGCGACGTCGGTATGTGGGTGATGGTCACCGTCTGCGAAGCGGTCGCCGGGGCGACCGTCGCCGAGCCGCTGTAGGCCGCGGTAGAGGTGAACTCGCCCGTTGCCGGCGGCGTGTCGGTCAGGCTGAAGCTCCCGTTCGCGGCCGTGGAGACGGTGAAGTCCTTGACCGTCGTGCTGCCAGCTTCCGAGCGGCTCATCGTGATGGTCGTCCCCGCGGGCAGTGCAGACCCGGCGACGGTGAGACTGCCGGTCAGCGCGATCGGCTTGGTGATCTCCGCTGTTGACGGCCCGGTCAGCGTCAGATCCGGCTGCGAGAGCGCCGGGTCAGTGAGGACCTCCAGGCTATAGGTCGTAGTGCCGCCGATGTCGTCGTAGTAGGACATCACCGCGAACAACTGCGAGCCATCCGGCGCCCAGGCGAGGCCGCCGGCGGCGAGGTTGGCGCCGGAGCTGTTCAGGTTGAACGTGCTGACCGGCGTAGCGGCGTCCTGTCGGTAGACGTAGATGTCCGGGCTGGTAGTCAGGCCGTTCGCGGTTCCGGCTGCGACATCGCCGTTGGCGTCGATGGCCACCGCGTCCGGGTAGGTGGTGCTCGCGTACGATCCGTTCTCGCTGAGGGTAGCGGTGGAGTAGACATACTGGGCGGACGGCGAGGCGCACGCCAGAATGAACTCGGCGCCGCCGGGGACGACAGCCAGGTCTCCCTCGTTGTCGCAGTTCGTGATGGTTGCCTGATCGGTCAGGGTGGCCGGATCGGCCGACACGTCGTAACTGCCGACCGTGCCCGGAGTCTCACTCGGCACGGCGGCGACGAGGACCCCGCTGTCCTGCGGATCGGTGGCGATCTGCGGTGCGGAGTACCAGCCCCCCATGTTGGCCTGTGTCTGGAACGCGGGCGTTGATGCTGAGACGTCGATGTCGCCGATTGCCGCCTCGCCTGCTGTCCCCGTGCCGTAGCTCACCCAGACCTCGTCGCTCTGCACGGCGACATCCAGCGGGGTGTCCCCGGTGGGCAGCGGGTACGAGGCGGTCTGCTCCAGTGTGGACGTGCTGATCGCGGTGACGGCGTCGCCGGTCCCGAGAGCCGCGTACAAGGTGCTGCCGTCGGGCGAGAGCGCCATGCCCACGACGCCCTCCTGGCTGCCGATCGTCGTGACCGCCTGGCCGGACAGATTGGTCACGAGTATCTCGTTCTGATCTGGGCTGCTGATGAAGAGGTAGCCGCCGGCCGGGTCGGCGACGATCTGGCCGAAACTCGTGATCGGCAACGTAGTGCCGGTCTGAGCCACGTCTCCCCCGTCCGTGACGCTCGGCGAATACCGGGACCATCCGCTGATAGGCACGCAACACGGTCAGACTGGCGACCGCACGCTAGCCCGAGAACATCCGCCAGCCCATACTATGTACATGAATATAGCTGTTTATATTGCTACCGCTCCTACCCTCCCGTCCCTGACGGAAGCTCAAATCAAGATCGACAACGCCAGCCCGGATGCGCACTAGCGTGATCAAATTCGCGTTACGTTCATGCCTTGGCATGAACAAGCAATTATGGGAGGTTACGCAATGAGCTGGGAGAATCTACGTCAAACTTACATGTCCATACTCTCCGACGAGGGCTTTAGGCCTGAGATCGACTCTGACGGAGATATTCACTTCAAGTACGAGGGCGGACACTACTATATTACCGACAATTGCGATGATAGCTATTTCTTCATAGTCTTCCCAGGGTTCTGGACAATCGATGATGTCGCTGAGCTCGGGCGCGCGATAATGGCCGCAAATAATGCCACCGCGTGGACCAAGGCCGCCAAAGTTTATATCCCACCGCACATGAAGTCCGCTTCGGCAACTGTCGAGGTACTGATCGCAGATCCGTCAGATGTTCGGAAGATTCTCAATCGTGCTCTCAGATCCATCGTGACCGCCGTCGAACGTTTCGAAAAAGAGATGAGAGAAGAAGATTAAGTTGACTGCAACCGCACACGCGTCAAAGGGATGAAGCGGCCCGCCTAGGACGCGCACCGCTGTCCCACGACTCGGGCCCAAGTCACTGCCCGGCAGGGACCTGGAGGCGGCGCCCGGTTCCGGCGACAACACCAAATACGGCTCGAGCGCGCGCCTCAATCCTGATATGCCGCACTTAGAATCCGATGTTTGCCGCCGCGACTCGCCGACCGCGACTCCCGGTGCCACGAACTACGTTTGCTGCCCGACTTGCACAGACCTGCCTGAGCTGTGATGCGTACGAAAGACACAGCACCGGCAGCAGAGCCGTCCAAGCCGCAGGGTACAGCCGACGACATCGAGGGCCCCGGCATTTCATCCTCGCCGCAACGCTCGCGCGGCCTGCCGCCAAGGCCGCGAGTTCCGCATCGCCTTCGGTCACTTGCGGACGAGCATCACTTCGGTGTCACCGCGCTCGTCCCAGGTTCAGTCACGGGTCGCATGGCAACGCCTCTCCCCGCCCACGGCCGTCGGGCGGGGAGAGGCTCCATGCCGGGCGGGCCGGATGAGAGAACGCTCCTTCACGCGACACTAGAGCCGGCCACGGTATCGAATGACCCGCGGTGACCTAACTCATTTCTATTTCTTGTTACATCCTCCTGGGCCTCCGAAGCCAAATGCGCCTACGGCCGGATAAAATCTCCCGGCGACATAGCGGCTTCCACCACGCCCGTTGTTGCCTTCTGAGTAGTACTCGCTGGGAATCAGGGCCGTCGCCCGGTCTCCAGTCGAGAGCTTTGGGACCGCGTTCAGTAGCAGCACTTCCTTGATCGCAGCCGACTTTGTCGACGTGCCGAACTTGCCGTTACCCATCTGCACGGCCGGGCAGCCGCTCGACCCAGAAACCTCGCCGCCGGCCTCCGCCAGCGTGAACTTCTTGATTGGGTGCTTCTTCCAGGACTTGTCATTCTGGGCGATGTAGCCGTACCAGAAGCCGCCGTAGTAGAACCACCACTTGCCCTTGTACAGCTCGACGGCGAAGGTACCGACTCCCGACGATGCGATTCGTTCACCGGCGACCACCGGCGCGCCCCGGACGCCGTGGAGTCCGCATGCGTCGTAGCACGAGTCCGCGCCATATGAGTCGCCCGTGTGGAACTCAAAGAGATGCGGCTTGGAGTCACCCCACTGCCTCGGCGACACCGACCATCCGGTCTCCAAGGTGGACTCCTCGTTCTTACCCCACCGATCGATGGCCCAGAGCTGCGTGATGCTGTGTGGTTCGCTCTTGGCGTTCGGTACCTTCGGATCGGCGAGGCTGAATCGCGCGATCATTCCGATATCACTGACGTCCTTTGCCTCAATCTCATGGCAGTAGTTGCCGCCCGAGTATGTCGGCCGACCTGGGCATTGCGTCGAGGCGATGCAGTCCGGAATTGAGTCCTTTACTCTCTTGCACGTTTCAGAGCTAGCCGCGGGCAGCTGCACCGCTTCCTTCGGCGCATAGCTTGGGCTTGCTTGGGGCTCCTGTCCGTCGGGGCACAGTGCCGTTGGATGTTCCAGCCCCGCCTCACTGCGGTCGAGCTGCGCGGAAGCTGGTAGCGGAGGCGGTGCCGGCTCATTCGTCGGGGCCGCCACACACGTGAAACGCGCGCCGACTGAGGCAGCTGCCACCGGCTCTCTCGGGTAGATCACTGGTGGCAGGGGCCTGGCCGCCGTAGTGGTGGTGCTCGTGTCCGCCACCGCGGCCCCGCTTTCGATTCCGCTGGCCGTCAGGCCGATGACGAGGCTCGCCGCGGCACCACACAAGAGCCAAAGCGCCGGATGTCGTCGATTGAGCATAATTTCACCTCTGGCATAGATTGACCGACCCCGTTCATACCTGCGCCATGGCAGAAGTGCGTACTCGCACTACCATTTGTATAACTAAATCAGTATTAATTTGGTCTAATCGGCATGAAGGGGCGAACCCATCTTGCGCCGTCGGCCTTGAATGAACGTGGAAGGAATCTTGAATCGCGCGGCGCAACCGCGCTCAAGCACTGCATCCGGTCCGGCACGGCGACCCGCGCTGCCAGCTCGACAGCGGCCTAGCCGGTGCGGGCCGGGGCAGCAGCGGCGAGCTCGATCCCGCTCGTTCCGTAGCTGCACCCTCAGTGCCGCAGCTGTGCGGAGGCCCGCAAACACTGGGTCCAGGCGGCGCATCCACGGCTCCTCGAGTCGCGATGGCTGCCCGCGCTGCGACTGCGACAACGGACGAGGGAACGCGGGCGCCGACCCTCGCGTCTGATGTCCGCAAGTGCCGTCTGCCCTCGTGGAAGATTGGCTGCGCCGTGCAACTAGAGATTGGCCATCGTGAGTCTGTAGTCACGCCGGGAGCGCGCGGTTCGCGGCATACTCGGAGTTTGGCTGACATGCCCCGAAGGAGCTGCTACGAAATGGTTCGATTGGGATTCCGCCGATGCTTGCGGTCCAGCAGGGCTGTCGCCCTGGTAGCGACTGTCATTGCGGCTGGCGCCGTGACGGTGCTGGCCGCGCCCTCCCCGTCCACTCCCGCCCGAGCGGCGATAACGAACGTGACGTCGGCCACGGCTGCGGCCCTGCCGGATGCTGGCATCGCGTTCCCGCTGCACACCAAAGGGTGGGAGATCGTAGACGCCAAAGGCCACTCGGTGAAGCTCAGGTTTGTTAACTGGTACGGCGGCGAGTCACCAGACTTCGTGGTAGGCGGCCTGAAGTATCAGTCGATCAGCAAGATCATAAGCGAGATCGTGGCCGCAGGCTTCAATGGCGTACGGCTGCCGTTTTCCAACCAGCTGTGGCAGACCAACCCGATCGTATCCGACAACGTCCTGACGGCCAATAAGCAGTTCTTCGGCGAACACGCCCGCACCATCCTCACCCAGGTAATCCAGGACCTGGCCAAGGCTGGCCTGATGATCATCCTGGACGACCACAACAGCACAGCCGAATGGTGCTGCAGCAACACCGATAACAACGAGCTCTGGTACGTGCCGGGCTCCACGGTGTACACACCTGCGAGCTGGGAGTCCGACTGGAGTCAGGTGGCAGCGACGTACAAGAGCATCCCCCAGGTGATCGGCGTAGACCTGCGGAACGAACCGCGCGGCCCGGCGAGCTGGACGGGCGGCACGGCGGACAACTGGCGCCTCGCCGCCGAGGCGGGCGGGAACGCTGTGCTGAGCGCCGACCCGAATCTGCTGATCTTCGTCGAGGGCACCGACTACGCGACCGACCTTTCGCAGGCCCTCTCGCTCCCGGTCACACTGAACGTGCCCGACCGCGTCGTTTACTCGCTGCACGACTACGGCTTCGACACCACGGTCACCAGTTACGACCAGTGGGAACAGAAGATCCAGTCGAACTGGGGCTACCTGGTCGGCAAGGTGCCGCTGTGGGTCGGCGAGTTCGGAACCTGTGATACGTCGGCCAGCTGCGTGGACAGCCCCACCAGCGCCCACCTCGGCATGTGGTTCAGCGTGTTCACCCGCTACCTGAAGTACTTCAACCTGAGCTGGTCCTACTGGGCGCTCAACGGCACCAAGTCCGACGGCGCGCCCGGCCAGAACATCAAATATGGCGAGACCGAGACCTACGGCGTGCTCAACAAGGAGTGGGACGCGC
The DNA here is from genome assembly GCA_030041135.1 of Streptosporangiaceae bacterium. Taxonomy (GTDB): domain Bacteria; phylum Actinomycetota; class Actinomycetes; order Streptosporangiales; family Streptosporangiaceae; genus JAJYUU01. The sequence continues at coordinate 29,447 of JASHOL010000340.1, forward strand.
CCGCTAGCACCGCCCTGCTCTCTGCCCTGCAGGCCATTCAGCCGTCCTGCAGCGCCGGCAGCGTAGCCACCGGCACGTACTACATCGAGAACCGCAACAGCCACGACGTCATCGACATCCCGGCCTACCACACCGCCCAGGGCACCTACCTGGACCAGTGGCCGCGCAACAACGGGTCCAACCAGCGATGGAAGGTAACGCGGCTGAGCTGCAACCTGTACGAGATCACGTCGGTGCTCGACGGCGAGTCGATCGACATACTCGGCCAGTCGACGGGCAACGGCGCACGGGTCGACGAGTACGACTACTGGGGCGGCGGCAACCAGCAGTTCATCCTCACCAAGAACTCGGCTGGTTACTACACGATCGAGAGCCTGGACAGCCTTAAGGCGATAACCGTCGTCGGCGCATCTACCAAGGCGGGTGCAGGGCTAGAGCAGGAGCCAGCCAGCAGTGGTGCCAGCGACCAGTGGTCGTTCGTCATGGGCTGAGCCAGTCCGTTAGGCCAGTTGGCGGGCGGGGGGAAACTCAATCTGGCCGAAGACTTCGAGCGCTGTCGAACTGGCACCCTCCGTGACGAATTGCCCCGTGCACGGCAACGCGGGCCGTTGTGGGAAAGGCCGGCCGGTCACTGTCCCGGCAGCTGTCCAGGCTGGCCGATAGCCATACGCCAAGTGGACGGTCCTCCCATCGCGGTCATGTTCAGCATTCCCGTCTGCTCTTCAACGCCATTTGCGTATTTGATTGTCACGAGGGCGAAGGTGGTATCGACTGTGCTGGGCTCGACTGTTACCGATGCAAGGCCGGCTCGGGCGTCGGGAGAGTACAGGAAAAGATCCGGAGTGATGCGGGCAGGCGGGATGTTCTGAGCTATCGCTTTCATCAGGTTGCCATCCCGTGTGCTGAGCGCCTTGAGGTAGCAGCGGGCCAGGCCGTCCTGCGGGCCAGTCGAGTTGCCTCGGATCTGCGCAGGCCAGAAGCATGACGGCGTCGCGCTGCGTGACTCATACCACGACACTCCACCCCACGCGGCGCCGGCCAGCGCCAAGACGACCGCCACCAGAGCTGCCGCCGCGCCGTGCCTGCTGCACTGCGTCTTGTCGATGAGCCGTCGTACTTGCGTCACTCGATCCCCAGCCCGGAGCCGACGTATCTGCTATACCGGAAGACGATATACCGGGCGGCGATACACGGCAAGATGGCTCCGGTATGCCGAGCCGGGCCGGGATTGGCGCAGAGCGCCCTCGCCGGGTGATGTGCGCGCAGCGAGGATGGGCCACGACAGCGAACGGGCCACGCTCATCGACTGCGCCAGGCGCGGTGCCGACACCCGCGATCGCCCAGGGCTACTGAA